>JAYVDI010000140.1:0-17334 GCA_043749505.1 Schlesneria sp.
CGGGCGCTGCCAGAGCTTGTGCAGGTTGCGGAGCGAGTCCTGCGCGTAGTCCTGCTTCAGTTCGATCCCCATGTATTTGTGGAGCAGGTACAGCTCGCCGCGGTTCCGGTGGTTGGCGTCGGCGACGTAGATGAACGGACGACTGTGGTTGGTCAGACTGTTCAGAAGCTGCTGCTTGATCTGCTCGAACTGGCGCGAGGCGACTTCGTAGTTCTCGCTGCTCTCGTTGAAGGCGAAGGAAAACATCTTGTGCTTCGCGCAGAACTCGGGCGTCAGGAAGGTGTCGATGAACGTGACATCATTGTGGATGCGGCGGACCTCGAAAATCTTCTGTCTCCCCAGGCCGAGCTGCTTGTCCCACTTGGCCTTCACGCGCGGATCGTCGCACTCGTTCCATTCGGGTCCGAACTGGCCCCTGTTCCAGCGCTCTTCGATGTCACGGTAAAGTTCGATGCCGATCTTGTACGGGTTGATCCGCTGGGGACTCATCTGCACCGTGCCGCTGTGGTGGTCGGCGTAGTCGATCACTTCCGAGTCGTTCAGGCTGTGCTTCGTCATGATCGTTGTGTGCCAGTAGCTGGCCCAGCCCTCGTTCATGATCTTCGTCTGGCCCTGCGGTGCAAAGTAATAGGCCTCGTCGCGAATGATGGCCAGGATGTCGTGCTGCCAGTCTCGCAGCGGAGCGTGTTCGAGCAGGAAGAGCAGCACGTCGCGCTGCGGCTCGTCCGGGAAGGATCGTTTCTTCTCGCGATCCTCCTCCTTCTGTTTCTTGTCGCGCGCTTCCTGTTGGAGGACTTCAGGCGGGTTGATGAACGAGTCCATATAGCCCTTTGACGGCAGGCGACCGGTCTGCATGTACTCGAAGTCGTCCTCGCGGAGGAGCGCGGCGTGTGGGAGAGGCTGCACGTCGGGCGCGCGCTTGATGTGCATCGAGTGCATGTCGATCAGGTCTTCCAACGACAGGCAGGCGTCGATGAACTCTTCGACCTTCTCGTAGCCGAAGCGATCGACGTACTGGCTGATCCGCGTGGCGTGATTCGCCATCTGATCGAGCATCTTTCTGTTCGTCTGGCTGAACCACGCGTTGTTCTTGAAGAAATCGCAGTGCCCGTAAACATGCGCGATGACCAACTTCTGGTCGACGAGCAGGTTCGTGTTCAGCAGGTACGCGTAGCACGGGTCGGTGTTGATGACCATCTCGTAGATGCGCTGCAGACCGTACATGTGAGTCTTGATCAACTCGTCGTACTCGGCCCCGAATCGCCAGTGGGGATAGCGCACGGGGAAGCCGCCGTAGGCCGCGAACATGCACAACTCTTCGAGATCGAGCATCTCGAAGATGGTCTCGAAGAAATCGAGGCCGTAGCCACGCGCGATCTCCTCGGTCCTGATCTGTATCTCCCGCAGTTCGGGAGGCAGCGTGCGAAATGTTGAAATGGTCATGAGCGTCCCTGCTTCAAGTATCGGTCGCCCGCGTCAGGCGAACCGTGGCCTTGGGAAAGTCGATCTCCAAACTCGGTCCAAGTCGTTGCGGGTTTTGATTCAGGGATGGCATTCATCTGGCCTCCAAACGTCGCGGTCTTCGCTGCATGAGATGCGTGCGAATTCAATTCGCCCGTCGGACCACAAGATCGATTCTGCGGGCAAACTGTACCCACGAGTTGCCACCGTGACGAGATGAGTTGGCTGGCTGGTGCTGAGCCACTCGATTGTTAGAGATTCTCGCTTCGCATTCCTTGGTCCACGATCCGTTCGGCCAGTGCAGCGACATTGCCGTCGTTGCCGATCTCGATGGGGACGCACTCTTCGAGGTTGCGGAACCAAGTGTGTTGCCGCTTTGCGAACTGGCGTGTGCGCGTTTGAATCAGCTCGACCAACTCGCGGGGCGGTGAACTGGTCTCACACGCAGCGACGTTCGGCGTGGCGATGACCGCGTTGGGCAGAGTCGTCAGCCAGTCGATGAGTTCTTTGTAGCCGAGGGCTTGCCGCGCGGTTTGACTCAACGGGCGAGGCGACAAAATCAAACTCCGCACTTCGGACATCAAGTCCGCCGCGAACATCTGCTCGACGCGCGTGTTGACGCGCGCGCGGAGCCAATCGCGGTTCGGTGACAGCCAATAGACGTGAGGCGTTCGTTCGGCGAGTGGTCGTGGGCGATGCTCGTGTTGTTCCGAGAGCGGCCTCCCGGTGAGGCGATACACTTCGATCGCTCGAATCACGCGGCGGATGTCGTTTGGGTGCAGTCGGGCGGCGGTGGCTGCATCGAACAGAGCCAACTCGCGGTGCAGAGACTCCGTGCCGTCGCTTGCCACCCGCGCCTCTAACTCGTGGCGCAGTGGCCAGTTGGCCGCTGGTCCCTCGAAGACGCCGCGCAACACGCCACGCAAGTACAAGCCGGTGCCACCGACAAAGAGCGGCGTGCGGCCTCGATCAATGATCTCACGACAGCAGGCTTCGGCGGCGGTGAGGTATTCGGCCAGACTGAAGTCCTCATACGGATCGAGGATGTCCAGCATGTGATGCGGCACACGCGCTTGTTCGGCTGGAGTGGCCTTCGCCGTACCGATGTTCATCCCGCGATAGACCGTCATCGAATCGAGAGCCACGATCTCGGCGTTGAGTCGCTCGGCCAATGCCAGTGAAACGGCCGTCTTGCCACAGGCCGTTGGACCGGCGAGGAACCAGCACTGTCGAAGCAGATCCGGTGTGAACGTCACAGCCACTCCGAAGTGTTGACTCAGCTCAATAACACACGCGGCTATTGAGTGAAATGTTTTAGGTGAGCCGTGCCGTAAGGCCACGGGTTTCCGGCGACGATCAAGAACCCACAGCCTTAAGGCATACGGCGCGCCTCAAAAACAGAGCCGCAACCAATGTTGTCTTCCGCTCCGCGATAAGGACGTTCTTTCACGGAATGAAAGACGACAATCGCGACAGTGATTGCTGCGACGAGCAAAGAACCTACAACTTTGTCCGCAGGAGAAGACCTTCGGTCGGGCGTTTCGGTGGGGTCAGGAGACCGCGCCGAATAAGCCCGATCGAACAAACCGTTCTCACCCCGCTGGCGGTGGTGGTGGTGTGACGCGCTGGAAGTACGGCGTCCAATCGGGGAGTTGTTCGGCGGCGGTCCATCCGGCGAGTTGCGGTGCCCAGAGAAGCGTCTTCCCCGTGATGCGACCGGCGGCGATCGACTGCTGGATTTGCTCGGGAGCGTATGGTCCTTGCGACTGACCATTCACCGCGATGTGCCACGCGGGTGGCGGAGGTGGAGCCGGGGGCGCTCCCATCGGGGCGTTCATGCCGAGACCCGGCGTCGTCATCATGCGACCGGCCATCGCCACACCCATGCCGAGTCCCAGTCCTTCGCCACCACCACCGTGAGTGGCCGATTCGCGCATGGCCTCGCCCATCGAGTACTGCTGAAACTTGTTCATGTCGCCGATGACGCCCATGCTCGTTCGCGTGTCGAGCGCCTTTTCGACCGCTTCGGGGAGCGAGATATTGACGATGAACAGTTGCGGGATCGCGAGACCATATTCGTCATCGACCCGCTCTTGAACGTACGCGCGAAGCTCCTCGGAGAACTCGCGGTACTTCGAGGCGAGGTCAAGCGCGGCCACCTGCTTTTCGGCGAGCATGTCGGCGAAGGCGGACGTGATGATGGACCGCATCAGCTCGGTCACTTCATCCGCCTCGACGACGCCATCCGTACCAACCAGCTCCGCCAGCAGAGCCTTCGGTTCCACGGCCTTTAGCGCGTAGGTCCCGAACGCTCGCAACCGGATGGGGCCGAACTCGGGATCGCGCAGCATGATCGGATTGGGCGTGCCCCACTTGAGATCTGTGATCTGCCGCGTGCTGATGAAATAGACCTCGGACTTGAACGGGCTGTTGAAGCCAAACTTCCAGCCCGCGAGCGTGCTGAGGATTGGCAGATTCTGTGTGTTGAGCGTGTGCGTTCCCGACTCGAACACGTCGGCGACTTTGCCCTGCAAGACGAAGACCGCCAACTGGCCAGGGCGCACAATCAGCTGTGCCCCCTGCTTGATCTCATTCTGATAGCGAGGAAACCGCCAGACGAGCGTGTTCCGCGTGTCATCCAACCACTCGATGATGTCGATCAACTCGCCGCGAAGTTTGTCGAACAGTCCCATGATGCTGGTCCCTTTTGGATGGTGAAGCGGATAGTGATGGGGGAACGTTGATGGACGGTCGAGCCGAACTGCGAGGCGTCTACTGTTATCGGCTCTCGCAGTTCGTAGGCCGGACCCCTTGGTCCGGCCGAACAAGGAGTTGGTTGCGGCCGAGCTGACAGCCTTCGCGGTTGGGCGGGAGTATATCGTCGGCGCGACAATTGCCTCAACCAGCGAACTGGCCAACACGCTGCGACCGGGGGCAACGATCACGGAAGCTCTTTCTGCATCGGCAACCCTACGGATTCAGGGGTTTTGACGGATCGAATGGATCGCAGCGGCATGGCGACGATGAAAAGTGACGTACGGACCATCGCCTCAGTGATGCAATTTGACGCACGTTGTTTGGGCAACTAGAGTGGCTCGCGCGGCCACTTCAGGTCGCCCGCGTCGAAAGAGTCGAGCAGGAGTAACAGTTCGGTGAGCGACTCTGCTTTCGGGAAGTGATGACCATGTTGGGCCAATTGATACCGATGGGAGGCGGCGACCCGATCCCGCTCAAGAAACCGATGCTACTCGTGGGCCGTCGTCCGAGTTGCGACATTCGGCTGGACCTCGCCAACGTCTCGTCACAGCATTGTGAGTTGGCGTTTATCAACGGGTTCTGGCGCGTGCGCGATCTGCACAGCAGCAATGGGACGAAGGTCAACGGTGAGCGCGTCGATGAGAAATTCGTGCAGCCGGGCGACACGATCGCCTTCGCCAAGTCGCAGTTTGAGATCGAGTACACGCCCGATCCCCATGCGGCTCCGCCCGAAGAAGTCGATCCGTTCGCGATCAGCCTGCTGGAGAAGGCGGGCCTCGCCGGCTGGAGCGACAAGCCACGACCGCGTCGCATGGCTCCCCCGAAGGACGATGCCTCGACCAACGGTCATGCCTCCAAAGACGACACGACCGCCAAACAACCGCCGCGCGGCGAACCGGACGACGACGACAAGGCGCTCGGTTGGATGTCGGACGAGTGAGGTGGCAACGTGAATTGATCGGCCAATCGCAGCCTGACGCGCACGCGAAGACTATTTCTTTCTACGCCGCTCTCCTTCGCTCGCGCGTCAGGCTTGTATGACCGCCGCCGTGATGACCATCTCCACGAGATAGCCCGGCGAGATCCCGACTTGGACACAAGCCCGCACGGGAGCGTGTCCCTTGGGAACCCACTCGTCCCACAGTGAGTTCAGCACCGGGCCGTCCGCCAAGTCCGCGACGTAGATCAAGACCTGCAACAGCCGTGTTCGGTCGCTACCGACGAGCACGAGTCGCCCGTCGATCTGATTCAAAATCTGGGAGACCTGTCCGCGCATGTCCTGCTGAGGATCGTCGGCTACCTCGACGAAATAGGCGATCTCGCCATGAATCACCACGTCGGACCAGCGCCGCGTCACACCGAATCGTTGAATGTCACTCATAAAAGCGGACCCTTCCGAAATCGATTGGTTGAAGAGTCTTAGCAGCTTTGGGAGACTCGGCCTCGGTTATCGCAGACTTCAAACTTCCGAGACACCCAACCATGTCCGCCGTCCCCAAAACCGTTCTGACCGAAGCCGACTATCTCGCGTTCGAGCGAGCCTCCGAGTTCCGGCACGAATTCCATCGCGGCGAAATCTTCGCAATGGCGGGAGCGTCGGAGTCGCACACCACGCTCTCGCTCGCGTTGGCTTCGGCGATACTCGTTCAGTTGCGAGGCAAGCCGTGTCGTGTCTATTCACACGACATGCGAGTCCGTGCCCGTGACTCAAAGACCTACACGTACCCGGACATCGTCGTCGCCTGTCCGCCGATCGAGTTTCTGGATGACAAGCGAGACACGTTGCTCAATCCGCAAGTCGTCATTGAGGTGTTGTCCCCGTCAACGGAAGCCTATGACCGAGGCCGCAAGTTCGACTTCTATCGCGAGGCCCCGTCGCTCCAGCAGTACGTGCTGGTCTCCCAGGACTCGCAACGGGCCGTCAATTACATCCGCCAGTCGGATGGAGTCGCCTGGTTGATGATGCCGCTCGATCACGCCTCGGCCTCGATTGAGTTTCCTTCGCTGGGCATGAGCGTCCCCTTGTCCGAGATCTATCGTGATGTCGAACTGAGCGTGACGCCGCCGCAAGAGACCACTGCTGCTCAGAGCGAGCAGCTCGCCGCTGCGACCAATTGATTCGTCGCGGTGAAACAGAGCAGCCCGACAAGAAGTTGACGACGAGTGGTACGAAGCAACTGAATCACCATCCCCTGCCAGGGTTATAGGACGAACAATGTCTGCCGAAATCATCGCGGTCGGAACGGAACTGACAACCGGCGCGAAGCTTGATACGAACAGCCAATGGCTCAGCTTGGAATTGGCCGAAATCGGCATCCCGGTGCGAGCGCATCTGACCATCGACGACGATCTGGATGCGATGGCTGACGCGATCAAACTAGCGGCGTCTCGCAGTGAAGTCGTACTCATCACGGGGGGGCTTGGGCCGACGCTCGACGATCTCACGCGTGAGGCTCTCGCCAAGATGGCCGGTGTCGAACTGGTCCTGCACGAACCGTCGCTCGAACATGTGCGGCAGATGTTCGCGAAGCGGAACCGACCGATGCCTGAACGAAACACGATGCAGGCGATGTTTCCCCTCGGAGCCGAGGTGCTCCCCAATCCGCGCGGGACCGCACCTGGGATTTGGATGAGCGTTCCTCGCGATGAAGTGGGTGCGAGTCGCAGCGTTGGTGATCGCGTCTGCCGCATCGCTGCGATGCCCGGCGTGCCGAGCGAGATGAAGCAGATGTTTCGCCAACAGGTCCTGCCACGACTGGACGGCGGCGGGCGAGTCATTCGTCGCGCACGGATCAATTGCTTTGGTGTCGGTGAATCGCAAGCGGAAGAAATCCTGGGTGACCTCACCGCGCGCGGCCGCGATCCCGATGTGGGCATCACCGTGCATGAAGCCACGATCACGCTAAGAATCATGGCCGAAGGGGCCAGCGCCGATGAGTGCCTCGCCAAGATCGACAAGGCGCGCGACACGATCATCAACCGCATGGGGACGCTCGTCTTTGGAGTGGAAGACGAAGAGCTGGAACATGCCGTCGTGAGACTGCTCAACCAACGGCGCGGTTCGCTTTCGACAGCCGAGTCGGGAACGGGCGGACTTCTGGCACATCGGCTCACCGGCGTGACTGGCTTCGAGACCTGTTACAAGGGCGGCGTGGTCGTTCCCACCACCGCCGCCAAACGCGACATGCTCGGCGTCGATCCGATGCTGCTCCGGCAATACGGCGAGATCAGCGAGCAAGTGGCCGGGATCATGGCCAAAGGGTGCCGCCAAAAGTTTGGGACCAACTTCGGACTGGCCATCACTGAGTGGGGCCAGTTCAAACCGGACGATCCCTTCGCACCAGTACCTGCCAGCTTTGTGGCTCTCGCCGGCCCCAATGTACTCCTAGTCGAAAAGGTCCAGCACTTCGGCGACCCGGACATCGCCAAGAGCCGCACCGCCAAAGCCGCCGTCAACCTGCTCCGTCTGCACTTGATCGGCGGTTAAGGTGCGGTAAGTGCCTTGTCCCCTCGCCCCAACTTTGTGGGGAGAGGGTGAGGGGGCTTCTGCTTGATGTCGCTTTCATCCTGTTGCGCCGCATTACCAGTGCATGACCTGCCCACCATCCACGTTCATTGTCTGCCCTGTGATCTGCCCCGCGCGGGCTGACGAGAGAAACGTCACCAAGTCGGCGACATCCTCGGGCTGTTGCCAACGGCCAAGCGGCACCAAGTTGCGAACCTTCTCTCCCGCCCAGTCCTCGTAGCTGCGGCGTTTGTCCGGCGGTTGTTGATCGTGCCATGCCTGCCAGACTTGGCGGTTCAGCGGCGTCTGCACCATGCCGGGATTGACCGTGTTGACGCGCACGTTGTGCGGGGCGAGATCCTTTGCCAAACACTGCGCGAAGTTGATGTTCGCCGCCTTGCTGGCACTGTACGGCGGGTCGGTCTGTGAACCGATCTGTCCTGCGATGGACGCGACGAACACCATCGTCCCGTTCCGCCGTTCGATCATCCCCGGCGCAATGGCTTGCGCAACGTGAACCATTCCAATGACGTTGATCTCCAACACGCGAGACCAATTGCCCGGCGGAACATTCGTAAACGGAAAGCCAAACTTGCCCGAGGTGATTGCCGCTCCATGCACGAGATGCGCGATCGGTCCCAGACTCGACGAAGTCTCTCGTACCGCCGCCTCAACCGCTGAGAAATCGCTCACATCGACGCTCAGTCCCAGCGAAGAAGCGCCGAACTCTTCAGACAACTTCGACGCCGCTTCGGTCACTCCGGTCGAGACATCCCACAGCGCGATCTGACAGCCTTCGCGAGCCAACCCGCGCGCACAGGCCAACCCGATCCCGCTCGCCCCTCCCGTCACCACCGCCACTTTTCCACTCAGTTCCAATTCCATGCTGCTTCCAATCTTCGGTCTGTTTGCACGATGTAGGCCGGCCCCCCCGGGTCCGGCCGCGTTCTCTGCAGCGGTGTACTCCACCCACCCTACGGCACCATACCAGCCAAGCTGATCGTTGGCACTCGTTCTGATGATGTCAAAGCGACGGTGATCGCAATGCGCCCTCTTGTAACGTCGCCCCACTGGACTGGCCCCGGTGGAAACAGGTCTTTACACGACTCGTCGTCGTTGAGATCAACTTCATTTTGACGTAGTACAGAGACCCGCAAGCCACCCCGACCAGCGGGGCGGGGGTTCAAACTCACTCACTCACTCACTCACGATTCACCTCAAGGCAACAGCATGCAACTCGGACTGATTAACTCGGCGTGGGCGCAGGCGGGGCGAGACACCGCGTGGGGGATTCGCAAGACGAAGGAACTGGGGTTCGACACGATCGACATCTTCGCCGACCCGCTCGACATCAGCGTGCAGGAGCGTCTGCTGATCCGCCGCGAGTGTGATCGAGCCGGGCTGCCGATCGTCTCGGTCTGTTGCGTCGCGACGGGGCTGATCGACTTCAATCCCAGCGTGCAGCGGTTTCACGTTGATCGAGTCACTCAGTACCTCGACCTGGCGTGCGAGTTCTCCGCGAAGAACGTGCTGCTGGTCTTGGGCGAGTACATCTGGAACCGCGAAGTGATCCGCCCCGCCGATCAATGGGCGTTCGCCGTCGAACACTGCAAACGGCTCGGCAACTACGCGGCGGAGTTGGGAGTCCAGATCGCGCTCGAGTTGGAACCGTTCCCGCTGTCGTTGCTCAATAATATCGACAACATGGTCCGCTTCATCGACGACGTGAATCATCCGGCCGTGAAGGCGAACATCGACGTGTCGCACCTGTGTCTCGCTCAAGTCCCACCCGAAGAAGTCAGACGATTGAAGGGAAAGGCGATCCACGTCCACATCTCCGACTGCGACGGCCTCGTCCACGGCGACCTCCCTCCCGGTCGAGGCGTCGTGAATTTCGAGCCATACCTGCGCGAGATCGCCGCACTCAACATCGACGGAGCCGTCTCGATCGAACTCGAATACAGTCCGCAGCCCGACCAGATCGAAGCCTGGGTCACAGAAGCCTACGCCACCACCAACACCCTGATGCAAGCCGCCCACCTGCGAGAAAGTGTCCCGGACACTCGGAGCGTCCGGGACACGGATGCCGACTGATCGTGCTGCATCACCGCCAACGAGGCACGTTGACAACTACGAAGTGGTCTCCGAAGAGTTGCTCGAACTTGTCACGCTGGTGACGGCCAATGGTCCGGCACAAGTCGTGGTGGAGCTTTCCCCGATCCGGCGAATTGACGATCTGGGTGTCGCCATGTTGCAAGCGCTGCATGACAGCATTGCTGATACGGGCGGGACTACGATCTTTTGTCGCCTGTCACCCGTCGTGTCGAATGCCGTCCGTGAAGCGGGCTTGTTGTCCACGTTCGACATCCGCAATACGCGCGGTGACGCGATGTGGTCGTTCTGAGAGTATCACCCGGCCTCTATTTCGGCTGCATCAGGCGGTTCATTGTGATGAAGTGACTCGTTACAGTCTGCGAGCCATTCGATGAACCGCCTGTCTCGCACTGGAACTTGCATGAATGACTCGCACGAAGTCGCCGTGTCTGCCGTTGCTCACCAGACGTTGCCGCGTGTACTCGGGTTGTTCGACGCGGTGTGCATCGTGGTCGGCTCGATCATCGGTTCGGGTATTTTTTTGAAGGTGAGCAGCGTTGATCGCGCGCTCGCCCCGTATGGATTTCTCGCGATCATGGGGATCTGGCTGTTCGTCGGGCTGGTAACGCTGTGCGGGGCGCTGGCCTTGGCGGAACTGGGCGCGATGTTTCCTCACGCGGGCGGGCCGTATCTGTATCTGCGCGAAGCCTATGGTCGGCTTCCCGCGTTCCTGTGGGGCTGGACCGAGTTCTGGGTGGTGCGAACAGGATCGGTCGGTGCGCTCGCGTGCGCGACGGTCCTCTATTTTCATCAACTCGTCGAGTTGCCGCCGTTGGGACAAACGCTGCTGGCGATCATGATCGTTGTGGGGCTGTCGCTCATCAACCTGTTCAGCACGCGGTGGGGAGCCGGTGTGCAGGGAGCGGCCACCGTCGCAAAGGTTTCTTTCCTGACGGGGCTGATCGTGCTGCCGTTCTTGTTGCGTCGGATCGACCCGGCCAATTTGCAGCCGCTGCTGAGTTGGGACGAGGCACAACCGTCACTACTTTCCTTTTGGAAGGCGATCGGAATCGCGCTGGTCGCGGTGCTGTGGCCTTACGACGGTTGGATCAATCTCGGCCCGGTGGCCGAAGACATTCGCGAGCCTCAACGAAACGTGCCGCGCGGGTTGGGGATCGGTCTCGGGATCGTGATCCTGGTCTACCTCGGGGCAAACGTCAGCTATCACCTCACGCTGACGATGAGCCATCTCTCGACCAGCAGCACGGTCGCGGCGGATGTCTTCCAAGTGTTGTTCGGTCCTGTCGGAGCACAGCTCGCGGCACTCGGCGTGATGTGTTCGACGTTTGGCGCAACGAACTCGAACATGATCACCGGCCCGCGCATCTATTTGGCCATCGCGAGAGACGGTCTCGTCCCGCGCTGGCTGCACCGCATCCATCCGGTCTATCAGACGCCCGCCAATGCCATCGTGGCTCAAGCTGTTTGGACGGTACTGCTGATTGTGCTGTTCTCCGTGTGGAAGCCCGGCGAACCGCAGCCGACTCCATCAACGGACGTTGCTCGCGCCGTGAACCAAACCATCGCCGCTCCGCACTCCGTCCAGATGAAGCGCGCGTTCGACAATCTCACCGATTCCGTCATCTGTGCGGGACTACTCTTCTACGGCTTGACGGTCTCGGCGGTGTACGTACTGAGACGGACTCGCCCCGGTGTCGAGCGGCCTTACAAAACGTGGGGCTATCCGCTGACACCGGCGCTGCTGTTGCTGGCCTACGCGGGAGCCTTCGTCAGCCTGCTAATCGATCAACCGTGGCAGACGCTGAGTGTGTTAGTGCTGATCGCGTCGGGAGTCCTCTACTATGCGGTGGCAACGCGGATGGTGAATCGAGGTTTGAAGGTCGAGGGACGGCAAGCTAAACGCGAGACCTGATTCGCAGTTGGAAGTTCTCGACCAGAAACGAAGGACAAGAAAGAGGGAAGAGAGAGACCCCACGCGGCCAAAAATCAGACATTGGCGAGTCGCCTGCCATCTGGCTGCCATTTCCACTCACCGCAGAAAACCCGCGGCCTGATGTCACACGACTCGCCTGAAACTCTCATTCACGGCCGCGCGACGGATTGCTCCGATCTGGCCGAAATTTCTTGTCCACCAGTTTTCATGTCTCGTTTCCTTTGCCGAGCGGTCAAAAAATGACTGCCGGAACATTTTTTCTCGGCTTTTGGCGGTCGATCGACGTAGCATTGCCGCGTGATCCGCATTCAACTGGCGGAATAGACTGCCACGAGAGGCTGAAGCGATGACTCCTGTTCAACAACTGCCGCGCATCGTCATGACGTGGGGACTCATGTTCCTGACGGTGATCGCTGGTGGTGTTCGACCGAGTTGCATCTGTGCTGACGGGACGCTGTGTCTGCTCTGTCCGAAACTGATGACGACCCACGCGGTCTCATCATTGGCTGAGCCAACTGTGGCGGACAAACCCTGTTCTTCCAATTCTTGTTGCGGCAGGCGCGTGGCCGCAGCAAAGCAGTCCAAGTTCTCTTCCGTCTGTGAATGGACGACTTCTGCCTGTGATGGCTCCGATTGTCTGGCCATCCAATCGGCTCCGCCGGTGATCGTTCAGGTGAGCGAAGATTCAGCGAGATCCCTCGACAGCAATGTTGTGCCAGCCCAGTTTGCGAATGCTGAGTTGGTGTTTTCCCGCGAATCAACTCGCCCGACGCCAGACACTCATCCGGCTGGCCCGCCGCCCGATTTGATTGTGCTTTATCAGCGGTGGCTCATTTAATCTCTGCCGCGTGGCACTCGCTGGCCGATCGTGCCGCGCTCTGGCTTGTTTGCTCTGAACCTTGCAGATCGTTTGCTCAACGGTTGCACGGCTTCTGACTGAGCAATGAGCTTCTCCCGTGAATGTGTCCGTGCGGCGAGCGTCTATCGTCGCGCCGCCTCTTCACGATTCGGCCAACCAGTGTTCGCTGTCCGATCCGATCGGCATGGCCGTTTGGGTCCGCTCTGTCCGAACTTTTACTGGTGGTCCGGCCGAGACCGCGCTCGTCGCGGCGGTCGCCGGAGTTTTTGAAGGAGATTGTCATGTTGTCTTCGATTTCCAATCTGTTTGCCGGTTCGTTGGTGGCCTTGGGTTGTGTCTGTTGCTGTGCCTGTCCGGCCGACTGCTGTGCAGCGTCAAATGTTGGAGTCTGTGGTTGTCCCGGCTGTCCGGCCTGTTTGGCGCAGGCTTCGGTCAGTACGGTCTCGGCGACCAAGCTGGTTTCCGAGGTCCAGCCGACGGTTGTTCAGCAGGGTCACGTTCCCGCAACCCGCCCGAGTTATCTGGACGGCACGCGCAAGTTCCGTGGCGACTACCGGTGATGAAGTGAAACGGATGACGCGGTTCACAAAGAACCGCTGAGTATCGAGTGACAGTCCGCCGTCGCGACCTGCGCGCTCGCGGGCCGAGGCGGCTGCTGTCACGCTGAATCAAGGATGCGATGCCTTCGTTTAACCGCGTGGGGAACGCCCCGCGCGTCGAGTGAGGGGGACACCGATTGCCCTCCACGCACGGGGAGTTGCCCACGCGGTTAAACGACGCAGTCGTGACTGCCTGGAGTTTGAATCGAACAGAGAGGGATGATTGTGATGCTCGGCTTCCGGCCTCTTCCGTGGGATTACGGCGTTCGCAATCTGTTGCGACGGCCGGGCCGGAGTGCGCTGACGTTGCTTGGGTTGGCGATGGTTGTGTTTTTGGTGTTGCTCGTCACGGCGTTCGTGCGCGGATTGGAGGCGTCGCTCGTGGCGAGTGGCGATCCGAGTGTGGTGCTTGTCCATTCGCTGGGCGCTTCCGAGAACATCGAGAACTCGACGGTCCCCGGTCGCGGTGCGAGTCTGCTCGCCGCCAGTCTGCCTCGCATTCAATCGCGGTTCGAGCACAAGTACGTCTCACCCGAGTTGTATCTCGGTTCGGAAGTGACCACGGCGGGGGCGGGCGAACCGGCGATGGGACTGGTGCGCGGTGTCACGCTCTCCGCACCGTTGGTTCGTCGGCAGTTTCAGTTGATCGAGGGACACTGGCCGAAGTCGGGCGAAGTCCTCGTCGGTCGGCTGGCTCCGACGAAACTCGGCAGCGATCCGCGCGATTTGGCCATCGGTCGCACGATTCAGTTCGAGGGCCGATCGTGGACGGTCAGCGGTCGGTTTGCGTCGGCGGGGTCGGTGCTGGAGTCAGAACTCTGGTGTCCTCTGGAAGACCTGCAACCGGCGACGAAGCGGCAAGACTTGAGCCTCGTCGCGGTAACGGTCAGTGGCACGGAGGGCCTCGCAGATATTGAAGAGTTCTGCAAGGAGCGGCTCGATCTGGAATGGCAGGCCACGCCCGAGACCACGTACTACGCGGCCCTACAAACTCACTACGGCCCCGTTCGCAGTGTGGCCTGGCTGATCGTGGTCCTCGTCGCGGGAGCCGGTGTCTTCGCGGGACTCAACACGATGTACGGTGCGGTCGTGGGCCGCGTGCGCGAACTGGCGACTTTGCAAACGGTCGGCTTCTCGCGGCGAGCCATCGCGCTCGGGCTGATTCAAGAGGCGGTGATCCTCTCGTCGGCCGGAGCCTTGCTGGCGGCGGTGGTCGCCATCGGCGTGGTGAACGGCACGGCGATCCGCTTCACGATGGGAGCTTTTTCATTGCGAATCGACGGCACGGCCCTGGCAGTCGGCCTAGGAACAGGCCTGCTAATTGGAGTGCTTGGTGCGATCCCACCCGCTCTTCGCGCGTTGCGAATGCCGGTGGCGGAAGGATTGAAAGCGGTGTGATTCTCGGGCGTCAGCCCTCTTGATTTGAACTCCGAGCGGGGCGGCGTCAGCCCCCTGACTCTTCGTGTCACATGGGCAAAACATGAAGTACAAACAAGAACCGGGGGGCTGACGCCGCTCCGCTCGGAAAGTCGGAAGAAGAACCCCACTCGAAAGGAATGAGACATGACTCGACGAACGATGACGATGGCAACAACGACGATGTGTGGCGTACTGCTCGGCGCGACGTGGCTGTTGGTCGGCTGTGGCAAACCAGCTTCTCAGCCAACACCCACGACGAAGGGCCCCACCCCGAAGATCGACGGCACGAAGTTCGTGCTCGCCGAGGAACCGGCCGACGCGAAGACGGTCGATGAAGTGCGTGAGGCGGCCAAAGACGGAGACGATGTCGTGATCGTCGGTCGTATCGGTGGAGACCGCGATCCGTGGGTGGCCGAACGTGCGGCGTTCCTGATCGTCGATCCCTCTCGCATCCCGTGCAATGAACGGACGGGGGACAGTTGCAAGACGCCGTGGGACTACTGCTGCGAGACCGACCTCGCGAAATCGAAGGCCACGATCAAGTTCGTCGATGAGGCAGGGAAGACCCTTTCCAGAGATGTCCTTCAACCACTCTATCTGAAGGAACTGCAAACGGTCGTCGTGAAAGGGCATGCCAAACGTGACGAGGCGGGCAACCTGACGGTCCTCGCCAGCGGACTGTTTGTCCGACCCCCGAGCGAATCGAAGCCGGAGTGACATGCCTTGTCCCCTCGCCCCCGTCTTCGGGGGAGAGGGTTAGGGTGAGGGGGCTTTTTGAGTGACGAACAAGTGACAAGTGAGAAATGGCAAGTGCAAATTGAAAGACTCTGATCCGCCACTTTGCAGTTCTCACTTTTCACTGGTCACTTTTCACTACTGTCGTCCTGAATGAAAAGACCCCTAACCCTCTCCCCGCAAAGCCGGGGCGAGGGGACAAAGCCGGAACAAGCAGAATGACCAGTCCACTGATCGAGACACTACCATGACCACCCCTGTCGATCTTCGCGAACTGGCGTATGACCGACCGAGCCGCACAGGCGGTTTGGTGCGGCCTCGCCGTCGGCACGTTTTGTCGCGCTACGTGCTGCCCGCTGTGATTCTGAGCGGCTTCGTCGGACTGATGGTGTGGGCGTTGCGAGACACTCTGTGGACAGCGACCTCCGTCACCGTGGTTCCCGTCATCGCGAGCCGTGCCGAAGTTCAGCAGGCTGACACGCCGCTGTTCCAAGCCGCCGGATGGGTCGAGCCTCGGCCAACGCCGGTCATCGTCAGTTCGCTCGTCGAGGGAGTGATCGAGAAACTGACGGTCATCGAGGGTGAGGCCATCAAGGCGGGTGAGCCGGTCGCGTTCCTGATTGACAAGGAAGCGAAGCTCGGCGTCCAGCAGGCCGAGGCCGAAGTGCAGCATCATCGCGCGGTGCTCGACTCGTCCAAGGCGGCACTGGAGGCGACGAAGGTCTACTTCCGCGAGCCGATTCAACTTCAGGCCGCGCTGGCCGAGGCGGAGGCTCAACTGGCAAAGGTGCAAACGGAATTGAACCGGCTCCCTTCACTCCAGCGTGCGGCTCAGGCCAAGGTGACGCTGGCCGAGAAGGAGGTCGAGAGCAAAACAAAGTCGCAGGATGCAGTCGCCGCCATCATCGTGCAGCGTGCCCGCAGCGAACTCGAAGTTGCTCGGGCCTCGATCGACGAATACGAAGCGCAGACCAAGTCACTCGCCCTCGAACGAGTCGCGCTGACGAAACGCCGCGATGTGGTGCAGCGTCAACTCGAACTCAAAGTCGAGGAGACGCGCAATCTGGCCGAAGCCAACGCAAAACTGCATTCGTCTGACGCACAGGTGAAGCTTGCCGAAACGGCGCTCGAACTGGCGAAGCTGAAGCTGGAGCGAATGGTCGTTCCGGCCCCGATCTCCGGGCGCGTGTTGGCTCTCGTCGCGCGACCGGGTACGAAACTGATGGGCCTCGCGCCGGGAGCCATGCAGGACGCGAGCACCGTCGTCACGATGTACGACCCGCGCAGCCTGCAAGTTCGCGCCGATGTGCGGCTGGAAGATTTGCCGCGCGTGCTCGTCGGCCAGTCCGTGCGGATCGAGACGGCTGCGGTCGGCGAACCGATGATCGGGAAAGTTATCACCGCGACTTCGCTGGCCGACATTCAGAAAAACACTCTGCAAGTGAAGGTCGCCATCGACGCGCCTCCCTCGGTTATCAAGCCCGACATGCTGGTGCAGGTCACGTTCCTCGCACCGCCATCACCTAAGCCGCTCGACGGCAGCGAATCGCCGCTCCGCCTGATGATCCCGCGCGGACTGATCGACACCTCATCGGGATCGTCCACAGTCTGGATCGCCGACCAATCCGAAGGCGTCGCCCGCCGCCGCACTGTGACAATCGGAACGGGTACTACCGGAGCCGCCAAGTCCAACGAACTGGTTGAAGTCACGAGCGGTCTCTCCATCGGAGACCGCCTGATCGCCTCGGGCCGAGAAACACTGACCGAACGCCAGCGCATCCGCATCCGTGGCGAGGAGGGGTCGCAGGAAGAGACTTCACAACATGGCGAAGTGGGCCACGAACCACACGACAAACCGAAGAGGCTGTATTGAGAACATCGGTCAACAGGATTGCTGGTGAGCCGGGTGGCGTCAGCCCCCGGACTCTTCGCCCGATCACAGAGTCCGGGG
>JAYVDI010000141.1:0-4096 GCA_043749505.1 Schlesneria sp.
CGGCGAAGCGCCGACCCCAGCCACACCCGTTGAGAAATCAGGAAGTCGTTCGGCACACAGTTCGCGCACCAACTCATGAAACTGGTCGTCAATGTTGGCGACATAGTCGATCTCCGCCGCCGTTGGTCGGACGAAGTATGCCAAGTCTTGATACGGCGACAGGAAGCCATCCTTCACGACGGCGGGGATCGGAACCTCGAAGTCGATCGGCCCGAAGAACTCGTCGTAGCGATCGAGATCGACTTGATCCTTTCCGTCGCGATCGGGCGGCGTGGCGGTCAATCCCACAACGATCGGACCGTCGAGAAAGTCGCGTGCGTCGGCGAGGACTCGCCCCCAATGGCCGAGCAAATGGTGGCACTCATCCAACACGATCAGCCCGACGCCGCGATCCTTCAGTCGTTGCAAGACCGCTCGCGACGAAGCGTGAAGTAGGGTCAATGCGTTTCCCGCCTGAGCCAACTCGTCCCGATGTTGCTTGCGGTACGCGGCCAGCCGCTCGCCGTGATAGTCGGGATTGTGCCGTTGCAGGTCGTCGATCCATCGCCGCGCCTCTTCGATGTCATCGGCCTGTTCCTTCTGGATGAGGTTCTCAATCCAGAGTTCGACCGCCGCCGCATCCAGATCATCATCACCGCGTCGAGGCAGCGTGACGGCTTGATAGGTGAGCGAAGTCAGCCAAGCAGGTTGCTCCGAATCGGTGCTCGTCAAATCACGAACGGCAGCTCCGGCCGAGAAGCCCGCCGCCTTGCTCGCCCACTGCGCTTGAATGGCCGAGTTCGGCGAGAGAATTAGCGCGGGCCGCTTCACATACTCAGCCCACAGAAACAGACCAAGGATCGTCTTCCCCGAACCGGGTGGAGCGACAATGTGCAACCGCCGATGACCCTCCGCCAACTTCCGCCGTGCGATTTCCACCGCAGCACGCTGCGAGGGTCGCAACGTCCCCGAGAACTTGAGCGGCGGAAAGACGGCAGAGTGAACCGGCAAAGCATCAGTCACGGTGAGGCCGCTCTATTACCCATCCTAACGGTCTGCTGTTTCATGGAGACTGAGACGCCCGACAAGTTGAACCTCACGCAGCGGGGACGGCATCCGTTTTGAGGCAGCTTTGAATTTGTCGCACCGCTTGGCGCAGGCGCTGGCTGTTTTCGACGATGGCCAGTCTCAAGAAGCCTTCGCCTTCTTTACCGAAGCCGCCGCCGGGGCTGACAGCGACGCCGCCTTCTTGCAGCAGCTTCATGGAGAAGTCGATCGAACCCATCTGTGCCCACGGTTCGGGAATCTTGGCCCAGACGAACATCCCCGCCTTCGGTTTCTCAACTTCCCAGCCGATGCGATGGAGGCCCTCGACCAGCGCGTCGCGGCGGATCTGGTATTCCTTGGCGATCGCTTCGACGGCCGGTTCGCAGTTGCGCAGCGCGATGATCGCGGCGATCTGGCTCGCCTGGAAGATGCCGTAGTCGTAGTAGCCTTTGATCGTGGCGAGGGCACGGACCATCTCGCGGTTGCCCGAGCAGAAGCCGATGCGCCAGCCAGCCATGCTGAAGCCCTTGCTCATCGTGGTCATCTCGACACCCACATCGATCGCACCGGGCGTGGCGAGGAAGCTCGGAGCCTGATAGCCGTCGAAGCAGATGTCGGCATAGGCGAAGTCACTGATGACCAGAAACTTGTACCGTTTGGCGAGCACGACCAGTTCGTCGAAGAACTTTTGCTCGATGCAAGTGCCCGACGGATTGTGCGGGAAATTGGCGACGACCAGTTTCGGCTTGGGATAGAGATGTTCGCAGGTGTACGCGACGTTCTTGAGGAACTCAGAGGGATCGCGCACGTCGAGGGCGATCACGTTGCCTGAGGCCAGCATCACCGAGTAGGCGTGAATCGGAAACGTCGGCGCGGGAACGATCGCCGTATCGCCCGGTCCCATCAGCGCGAGGCACATGTGGCTGAACGCCTCTTTCGACCCGAGGCACGCGATGACTTCGTCGTCGCCGTTCAACTTCACGCCGTACTTGCGGTCGTAACGCTTGGCGACTTCTTTGCGCAGGCTGGCGATTCCGTTGGCGACCGAGTACCGGTGGTTCTTCGCCTCCAGCAACGCCTCCTGCATCTTGTCCGTGATCTGTGGATCGGGAGCATCGGTCGGGTTGCCCATGCCGAGGTCAATCACATCCACGCCCGCGACACGCTGCTGGTACTTCAGCTTGTTGATCTTGCCAAACAGATACGGCGGCAGTCTCTTCAAACGATCCGCGACCGGGATCGAAAAGGGATTGTCGGCCAATGGAATTTCGGATTCATTGCGCATGAACGGGTCTCGTCAGTGAGCCTGTGAGTGGATTGAGAGCCAAGGCGGCGGGAGTCTAGCAGACACCAGAAATGCTCGGAAGTTCAGCATCAGAGCTAGTCCGCACGCCCCGCTGCCTGATAGAACGGTCCTCCTGCTCGTTCCCCGCCCTGACTCAATGACAGTCCCGCCTGCGACCCAATTCGCTTTCGCTCTTGGAGACTCTCCCCCAATGCTCAATTCCACCGCGTCCACCCCCACGCCTCACTCCGGGTTCCAACTTCCCGACTTCTCATCGCGCCGCCGCTTCCTCGCGTCGAGTGCCTTCGGGATCGGATCGTTTGCGTTGGCGAGCCTGCTACGCGATGAGGGATTGCTTGCCGCTCCGCCCGTCAAACCGAAGGACGATCAGTCGCGCAACATGCTGCCGCGCGCGTCGCACTTCGTACCGCAGGCGACGGCGATGATCTCGATGTTCATGCACGGCGGGCCGGCTCACATGGACCTGCTCGATCCGAAGCCCGAACTGACCAAGCATCACGGCCAGGACTATGGCGGTGAGGTCGTCTTCAGCTTTGCGAATCGAGCCAGCAAGAAACTGTTTGGCTCACCGTGGCAGTTTGCCAAGCACGGCGAATGCGGTACTGACGTGAGTGAACTTCTCCCACACACGGCTTCGATCGTCGATGACATCTGCGTGATTCGGTCGATGCACACGGGACACAACGGGCACGAGGTCTCGATCCGCTACTTTCACGGCGGCATTCCTGCCGTGACGGGTCGCCCCACAATGGGGAGTTGGATCACGTATGGACTCGGCAACGAAAGCCAGAACCTCCCCGCGTATCTCGTCCTCGCCGATCCGGGCGGACATCCCGTCGATGGGACTCATAACTGGGAGAGCGGTTTCATGCCGCCCCTCTTTCAAGGAACCGTCCTCCGCGCGCAGGAGCCGCGCATCTTCAACCTCGACCCGCCACCGAAGCTGCGCGGAACCGTGCAGCAGCAGAATCTGGAGTTGCTCGCGCGGCTCAACCAGGGGCATCTCGAACTGCATCCGGGTGAGGCGGACCTCGAAGCCCGCATCGCCAGCTACGAACTGGCCGCAGCGATGCAGACGGCGGCGAAGGAGGCCCTCGATATCACTCAGGAGCCGCTCCACATTCACAAGCTGTACGGCATCGATCAAGACATGACGCGCGAGTACGGCACGCGGTGCCTCATTGCCCGCAGACTGGTCGAACGAGGTGTTCGCTTCGTCCAGATGTTCCTCGGCGGACAGCCTTGGGACACGCATCAAGACATTCGCAAGAACCTTCCCGCCGTTTGCAACCGCACCGATCAACCGGCCGCCGCACTGGTGAAAGACCTCAAGCAGCGCGGCATGCTCGACACGACGCTCGTTCACTGGGGAGGCGAGATCGGCCGCCTGCCGGTCTGCGAAGGAGTGATGGATGACAAGAGTGGTCGCGACCACAACGGCCAAGGTTTTTCCATTTGGCTCGCCGGCGGAGGCATTCGCCCCGGCTTGACCTACGGTGAGACTGACGAAGTCGGACATAAGGCGGCAGTGAACATCGTCACGCCGAACGACTTCCAAGCCACGGTCCTCAACCAACTCGGCATGGACCACACCAAGCTTGCGTACCAGTTCAACGGGCGCGAGCAACAGATCACCGATGGTCGCCCCGCGCGAGTTATCCGCGAGATCTTGAAGTCGGCAAACGGCTGAAGAACATCAAAGCTCCCAGCCTAAGGATCGGCGCAGAATTAATTGTCGTGGTTCGCTCCGCGAACCAACGTTGG
>JAYVDI010000142.1:0-4806 GCA_043749505.1 Schlesneria sp.
GGCGGGCATAATAGCCGCCAGCATCTGGGTGTCAACGAACTCACTCAGGTTATTTTCTCGCAGAAATCTCCCAAGGCCTGTTCCGTTGTCGCCGCCATAGTGGTTCACCGGTTCTATCGGTTCCGAGAGGACTCGATGCTGAACAGTCGGAGTACGCTCGTTTCGAAGTTGCTTCACTGCTGTTTTCGGAGCTACAAAACTGTTTTTTTAGCGGAAAAACAACGGCCGAATTGAGAATTTTAGCTTTCCACTGCCTCGTACTTTATTCTCGCTCTGGCCACTCGCTGGCCTGAACTTTTTGAAACTAGCTTGTGCAGCATCGATTTGGCAACGCCAACTAGAAATCTTAGCGAAATGATCGACAAATCCGTGGAGGGCTGTTCCCAATCCAATTCCGCATTACATTGCCTCAGAGTGCTTTACGACGAGATCGATGCGGAGGCCCAACGCATTACAGCGGAGCATGGTACGCGGCTCCAATGCCGACGAGGGTGCAGTCAATGCTGTATCGATGACTTGACCGTGTTCGACGTGGAGGCTGAAAATATCCGGGAAAATCATTCGCAGCTCCTCGCGACCGAGTCGCCACATCCACACGGCCGGTGCGCGTTCCTCGATACCGAAGGGGGATGTCGGATTTACTCGAATCGGCCGTATGTCTGCCGAACCCAAGGGTTGCCCCTCCGGTGGATCGACCAAACAGTCGATTGGGAATTCGTCGAATTGCGAGACATCTGCCCACTCAACGACGAAGGAAAACCGATCGAAGAGTTGAACGAAAATCAGTGCTGGACTATCGGGCCTGTCGAAGAGCGCCTCGCAAAACTGCAAGCCCTATTCAGTCGAGGTGCTCTGACGAGAAGCACGCTCAGAGAACTCTTCCAAAATCACACGGTCAATCTCGGTTGAACACGCAAATTGAATTCCACACCGGTGATGCGGCAGGAGGTTAGCCATTTCGCTTCATGCGACCGCGTTTTCGATGTCTTCGTCGAGCGACTCGGCTTCAGCAGTGATGGTTACACGGAGTCTGCGCGTCACATCCGCTTGAGGCAGTCCATCAATGTCAGTCAACCCGAACAGTTCGAGGAATTGGCGAGTTGTCTCGTACAGGAACGGGCGACCGAGTGAATCGTCTTCGCCAGCAATACGAACCAGATTGCGATCCATCAGATGCTTGAGCATATCTGCACATTGAACTCGCCGGATGGACTCGATCTCGGAGCGTGTCAGCGGCTGGCGATACGCGACGATGGCCAGTGTCTCCAGCGCGGGCGGTGACAATTTCAGTTCGGCCTGTCGGTGATGAATCTTCCCCAGCCAGAAGGCGAACAGGGGGCGCGTCAACAGCCGATAACCGCTTGCCACGCGCTCGATGCGAAATGCAGAGCCGTCGCGGTCGTAGGCGAGGTTGAGCCGATCGACCAACCGCCGGGCCTCCGCCACATCGGCGAGCGTCGCCAGTTTCATCAATCGTCGTGCGGACAGAGGTCCGTTTGATACGAGCAGAGTCGCCTCCACGCGCGCCATCTTTGCCGTTCGCAAACAGACAGGATCGACTCCAGGCAAGAGTACGATCGCTGCCGAACCGTCTCCCTGCGAGAAGAACTCCCAACGCCGACCGTCCACCGGCGCGGCCATCCACGCGCGATGTGGTTGCAGTGGTGAGTCGCTCTGGTGGAACACGTCGAACCTCGTTGAACGCAGCAACTCAACTCATTGTCGTTGCTGCCACTCACCAATCTGGGCGAGCACCTTTTCAACCGCCTTCAGCGGTTCATCCGCTTCGGCCTCGAACCGGTACGAGACTCGCGGCGAATCGCTTGGCGTATACGAACAGATGAAAATGAACTGACTCGGCTGCCGTCCCGGCTCGATGCGGAAGTTGCGGATTTCGAGCGCGTTCAACTGGCGAACGGCGGTCTTCCACGTCAGTGTGTCCAGAGTGGCCGCATCACGACTCGCGGCGGCGAGTGCAGAGTCGGTTCGGTCGAGCGGCAGCTCCCGCTGTCGTTGAAATCCCTGCGGAGCGGTTGCGGCAAAAGCTTCGTTCCCTGCCTGACGAATCTGTCCACTGCCCTGCGTCGTCCTGCGTGCCGGAACCGAATCACTGCGATCGGCTGCACTGCGGGTGAACGGGCGGAGATCAGGTTCCTGCTGGGGCGGAATGGTGCTGTTGTTACCGAACTGTTCGAGCCTTGAATCACCTCGTTGCACCGATGCTTGGCGAGCCTTAAGCGACACATCATCAGCCCAACTCGGAACCCGACTGAGGCCGTTAATTGGTTGTTCGCCCGCATCGCGTTGTCCAGCACCGACCTGATCCGGCGACGTGTTTCGGGAGGCGTGTCGCACGGGCACCGCAACCGCATCACCGAGTCGTCCGGATGCTGCATCAGCGCCACGTGAAGAAAATGCGTCCGCTTCACCGCGCGACGCGAAATCATCTTCATCTTGAAACAGGTCGTCGGCGGGGCCACGAGCGGAACGGCCCTCGCGGCGTTCGCGATCACCCTCGTGACCTTCGCGTAGCGGTGAGACCACGACGGGAGCGAACTGAGGAATCCCAAATATCGCCAGCGCCGGAATCGCGCCGACCGGGATCAGCAGCAACAGCGTCGCGAAGGTTCTATGAAGACTTGAACGCATGAACCGACCTCCCTGTCGGTGTCGCGCAGTCAGCGTGCGAGTCTCCAGACTCCAACTCCTGTCAGCGCGGGCGGGATGTTAGGAGAAGCCCTCAAGCGTGGCAATTCGACTTTGTAAGTTTGTCACTCACGGGATGATTCTCGTCGTTTGGCACGCAACGAGGATCGATCAGATACCGCGCCGTTCATAGCAGCGGCTCAGCGCGCGAACTCGGTTCACTTGGAACGCCGTTGCGGCTCCGGTCATCAACAGCACGACGGCCACGAGTACCCCGTGGTGCCACGGATCGCGTAGAGCTGGCCGTAAGATCAGCAACGCGGCGAACGCCACTTCGCACGCGAAAGTCATCACCCAAACCAACGGGACACGGAACCATAGCCCCGATGCGGCGATAAGCAGCGGGTAAACCACCAGCAGTGTGCCGTTGGTCCATCCCGACACCACCAACGCCGCCGTCAATAGCGTCGAGTCGGTGAGCAGCGTGCCGACGCGTGCAATCTGTGACGGTCGATCATGATTCAACAGCTCCTGCCAGATCACCGACGCTAGCCACCACACGCCAAGCACGAACATCACCAGCGAGTGGAGGACCGGATCGGTTTCCGTCCAAAAGTATCTGGCTTGAACAACGACCATCGCGCACGACAGCGCAGCCAGATGAATGGCCAAACTCGGCTGCCGACGGACCCAGCGCTGGACCGAGTGCGGCCAACCGCCGCGATGGGCCTCAATCGGCTCTCTCTTCAAGAACCGAGCCAGATCCGCCGCCAAGTCCGCCGCACTCGCGTACCGCCGCGCGGGGGTTTTCTCCAAGCATCTGAAGCAGATCAGCTCCAATTCGCGCGGGATCGTACTTCTCAACTGACGCAGCAGTGTCGGCTCCCCTTCGATCACTTGGACCAGCGTGTCGAGTGGCGTCGCCTCGCGAAACGGCGGTCGCCCCGAAAGCATCTCGTACAGCATTGCCCCCAGACTGTAGACATCGCTGCGGGCAGAGATCAGCGAGTTCCGTCCCGCCGCCTGTTCGGGCGACATGTAGCTCGGTGTGCCGAGGATCGCGCCGCTGCGAGTTGCCCCGTGTTCAGAGTCGAACACTTTGGCGAGGCCGAAGTCCATCACAATCGGCTCACCGTCGGAGTCAATCAGCACGTTGGACGGCTTCAGATCGCGATGTACGATCCCCTGCTCGTGCAGATGGTGAACGGCCGCCGCGATTGAGACCATCCACCGCGCCGCCTGCTCCGGCGCAAGCGGCCCACGCGCGACGATCACCGACAGGCTCTCCCCCTCGACAAAATCCATCGCGAAGAAATGACGCCCCAACTCTTCACCGATCTCATGAATCGCGATGATGTTCCGATGCCGCAACCGAGCCGTCGCGCGGGCTTCGGCCTGAAATCGCCGGACCTCTTCCACCGATGCCCACTCGCTGGCCAGGATCATCTTGAGCGCGACAACTCGGTTCAGATCGCGCTCCCGCGCCTTGTACACGATCCCCATGCCGCCTCGTCCGATCTCGTCCAACAATCCGATCTCGTCCAACAACTCGTACTTACCGAAGAAACCGGAGCCGGGCATCGGTCGTCGAGTCATCGTCGGCAAGGCCGTCTCACCCTCCTCGCCCCGGCGGGCACCGCCGCTTCGGTGGTTCAGAGAGTGCGGCCAGGGGTGAGCGGAGCTTGGCTCAGGCTTCAGTTCATAGACCATCGGCACAGGAACCAAACGATCAAGGGCACTCAAACATCCCACCAACTCGCGCATCCAAGGACACTGCCCCAGCAACGCATCCCGCCGCACAGCGTCTCCACGCTGAATTGCCTCCAGCAACTCATCCAGCAACCCCGCATCGCGCAGCGAATCGGGATCGTCTTCGGCAGGCGCAGTCATGGGTCGCATGTTCCTGTTCCCTCGTCCTGGCCTTGGGGCGAGAGGGTTAAGGTGAGGAGATTCTTCGGCACAAGAGTCTGTTGAAAAAGTCGTGGCATGGACGGCTCGCTTGTGCTTTTTAGGAACGCGGTCGCAATCACTTCCCGAAGTGAAGCAGGTGGCCATCAGCCGCAGGGCGCTAGCCCCGGTTTGCGTCATCCAAACGGGGGCTAGCGCCCTGCGGCTGATCGGGAAGTGATTGCGAACTCGTTCCTTAGTAACGACGTTGAG
>JAYVDI010000143.1:0-3282 GCA_043749505.1 Schlesneria sp.
CCACGCCGCGCCGAGACGCCGCTTGAATGTCTGCGATCCGTTCCAACGCACAATCAACAGCAGCAAACAGGTGGACAACCCGATCAGGCTGGCCAGCCACGTCGCATCCAACTGCGTGTGACCGGCGACGAGCTTCGTTCCAATCAGCGCCATCATCGTGCCGGAAAGGAGCATCAGGTTGAGGATCGTCACCAATCCCAATCCACCCGTGAACAGCGGTGGCCTGCGACGTGAGGCATCGGCTCCACGCGTGAACGTCACCGCGAAGACGACCAGCACGCCGACGATGAAGCCTTCATAGATGTGGGCGCCGGTCTTGATGATCTTGGCGACGCCATCGATCACAACGCGCAGAAAGAGTGCGCCGAGCAACGTTCCCGGCACCGTGCCGATTCCTCCTTGCAGGCTGCATCCACCGACGACTGCCGCCGCGATCGCGTTCAGTTCGGCACCGCGTCCCAGCGTTTGAGGCACCGCCGCACTTTGGTCGCAGATCGCGAGGACTCCCGCTAGCGAAGCGAGAATTGAACTCAGGCAATAGGCCAGCCACTTCAAACGGTCAGTTTGAATGCCGCTGAGTCGCGCTGCCTGTTCGTTGCCTCCCAACGCATACAGATGCCGTCCAGTGACGGTCTTCGCGAGGAGCAGCCAGGTTGCCACCGCCAGCACCGCCAACAGCACGGCCGGAATCCAGATCGACTGCGCGAGGTATCGAAATCCCTTGTCATTGATGTTGATTTGTGAGCTGGCTCCGCCGATGACGGACAGCGTGACGTTCTCGATGATCGCCATGCTGAGGCTCCGCAGTCCGACGAGCGTCCCCAACGTGGCAACGAACGGCGGGAGGCCGACCACCGTAATGAGCCAGGCGTGGAGACTGCCGATCAACAACCCAACGACCAGCGTTCCGGCAATTGCCAGCGCCATCGTGGTCGCGTCGAGCGGTTGATTGCCGAGCATCGCTTCGGGCGAGAGCAGGAGCAGCAGCGACGCACAGACCGTCCCGCTGAAGGCGATCACCGAACCGGTCGAGAGGTCGATGCCCCCCGAGATGATGACCAGCGCGGCCCCCAGTGAGATGAGCCCCAACTGAGTTGTCTGCCGAGTGAGGTCGATGAGGCTGGCCTGCGGGTCGCGCCAATAGTTGTGCTGCGCATCAAGCAGCGTTGTCAGCACGATCACGACGCCAATCGCCATCAGCAGACTGACCTCATGCCGTCGCCAGAGTCGTGACCACGCTTCGCTCATCAATCCCCCGCTCTGTCGAACTCCCCGTAGGATGGACGAGGCGTCCATCCTACGGGGCATGTCTCACTCCGACTCCCTCGATCACGACTGCTTCAGCCCGTACTGGTTGAGCCATGCACGGAACTTGTCGAGCATCATGAACTCGACCTTCGGGCCGAACAAATCGCGACTCAGTGGCGACTTGTCATCGGGGACGATCACTTTCAACCCGGTGTCGAACAGGTCGCCGTTCGGTTGATCGAGTTGAGGCAGCATCTCGGAGACGACGGCCTTTTGATCGGTGGCCAACGCCAGCATGAGTCGAACGCCCTGATGGCCCATCGCGTAGGGGTTCTGCACGACCATCGCATCGACCTGATGCTCGGCCATCGCGAGGATCGTGTTCGGCTCGGCATCGAACACGACGATGCTGAAGTCGTCGCGACGCTTCAACTCGCCGACAACCACGTCCACGATGGCAGGAGCGTTGTAGGACCAGATGCCGACCAGCGTATTGACCTTCGGGTGGTTGCGAATGGCGTTGCGAACGTTCTCGCGGGCGCGGTCGAGTTGCACGTCATCGGCCATCACGTCGGTGCGCGTGAACTTCTCACCGGCTCCCTCGGAGAAGCCGCCGATTCGTTCGATGGCGTTCTGGGCTTCGGTCAAACCGACGAATGCGACGAACTCACCGCCATCGGGTCGCACGCCGAGGGCACACTGTCCGAGGACATGACCGCCGACAACATTGTCGGTTCCGACGAATGCCGTCCGCGCATCGCGATACTTGTCGCGATCGACATCCGAGTCGATCGTCAGGATTTTGACGCCCTTCTTTTGCAACGACCGCAGTTCATCGGCGATGGCTGCGTTATCGGCCTTGGTCACTGAGATACCGATCGCGGCGACATCGCCCTGGCTGCCGTACTGCTTGAGTTTGTCGATCTGACCGGCGGGCGTGCCGTCGTTCGTTTCCATGACCGCCGTGAACCCGGCCTCGGCCAGTTTGAATTCTTTCTCGGCATCTTGCAGTCCGGCGCGACAAGCATCCCAGAACGGCGAGTTCCCGTTGGTGAGCAGGATGATCCGCTTCTTGCCGCCCGCCGCACTTGGTTGAGCCACCGCTGCCGCCTGTGTTTGCCCACTGCTGTGTCCGCCGGCGGGACCACCGGACGGAGCGGCCTTGGGAACCGAGGCATCGCAGCCGACGAAGCAGCTTGCCATCAGGGCAACACACCAACCGACGGACCACGGACGCAACTGGGACAACATTCTGGAGACCTCAGGTAACAAAAGGGGAAGGGGTGTTTCAACGAGGCCGGACGATACAAGCCGCGCGCCGCGACGGTCAAGCAGTGCGGTCTGATGTTTACCGAGCCAGATCAGATCCCGCACAAAGCCGTTCCGATTCAGTCGAGACTTGGAACACGAGGTGTCGGATATCTCTGAAGAGTGTCTCGCGCACCGGCTGCATCCCGAGCTTCCGAGCCACGCCTTGAGATGGTTCGTTCTCGGGGCGAACCAGTGAGATCACGTAGTTGTGTCCGCCCTCTTTCAGCGCGTACCGCTTCACCGTTGAGGCCGCTTCGGTGGCGAAGCCCTGACGCCAGAAGGGGCGATGAATCAGGTAGCCAATCTCCGGCTCAAGCAGGCCATCGACCTCCTGCGTCAGCAGGCCAACTTGCCCGAGGGGTGAGAGCGAATGTTTGTCGAGGACCAGCCATAGACCGTGCCCATGTTGCGTGTAACGGCCAAGCTGGCGCTCGACCCACGCCTGCGCTTCGTCGCGCGAGTAGAGCTTGGGATAGAACCGCATGACCTCGGGATGAGCGAGCATTTCGGCGACGAAGTCGAGGTCGGCGAGCGTCATCTCGCGCAGCAAGAGGCGCGGTGTTTCAAGAACGATCTTCATGCCCGATAGGCTTCCATGAGTTCAAGGAGGATTGGAACTCTTACCGCCCGGCTTTTAGGAACGGGGCCGTAATCACTTCCCGAAGTGAAGCAGGCTGCCATCAGCCGCCGGGCGCTAGCCCCGGTTTGGATGACACAAACCGG
>JAYVDI010000144.1:0-15692 GCA_043749505.1 Schlesneria sp.
TCCTGACTCCTGACTCCTGACTCCTGACTCCTGACTCCTGACTCCTGACTCCTGACTCCTGACTCCTGACTCCTGACTCCTGACTCCTGACTCCGAGTCGTCGAACCCCAACGTGGCTTGTCGGTCTCGCACCTCGGTGAGAGATTCCTGCTCAATCTTTTTGATGGCGCGGCGGACACGTTCTTTCGTGATGTCCGCGATTGTGGGGTATGCGGCTTGATCGGTGGGTTCAGGGAGTTGGACAAGTATGAATCGTCGATTGCCGCCGTCCTGTTTGTTCACTTCGAGAACGGCATGCCCCGTTGTACCGCTACCAGTGAAGAAGTCGAGAACGATGTCGTTATCATTTGGCTTGCACATCAATTCAAGCAGTTTGCCGATCAACCGTGTCGGTTTCGGAAACCCAAATACCTGTGCGTCCCCAAATATCTCAAGTATTTCGTTCGTACCATGCTGCGTGTAAACATCGTCGATCAGTGAGAAAAATTTGCTCTCGCGAATTTCGTCGTCGTCGTCGTCGTCATCAGTCGAGCGAACCTTTAGATACTGCTTTGTATGGACTGTCCATGCCCCACTCTTGTCTTTCAAGAATTCCAATTCACTGCCTTCGAGTGCTTTTGCAACACGCACTCGACTCCAACGCCATTGCCGTTTCGGAATTATCTCGCTGCCATCTGGAGCGGGGATTGGAAACGCAAGATTCTCACGTGCTCCAAAGCTCTTCATAGATTCCAAGGGATGTGTTCGATACGGGCCTCGCCTTTCAAAGTTTGAATCCTTGCTCTTGTAATACCGTCGTATTGTCGCTTCCGAAATCGGGACAAATAATTCTTCGAGAGCAGACTTGTCTCTTGCATACATCAAGATGTACTCGTGGACGGTAACAAGGTATTTTTCCTTCGCACCTCCACCGTAGCGTTTCTTCCAGATGATGCAGTCCACAAAGTTTTCCTCACCAAAAATGAGGTCCATAAGATGTCGCAAGGCTGGAGCTTCATTGTCGTCGATGGAAACGAAGACCACCCCATCCTTGCACAGCAGATTGCGAGCAAGGTAGAGGCGGGGATACATCATGTTGAGCCACTTGGAGTGGAAGCGGCCATCGGTCTCGGGGTTCGTCGAATACTTGCTCCCTTCGCTGTCCACCTGCCCGGTGAACCGCAGATACGTGTCGAGCGATTCGGCGTAGTTGTCCGGGTAGATGAAGTCGTTCCCCGTGTTGTACGGCGGGTCGATGTAGATCATTTTCACCTTGCCGAGATACGATTTCTGCAACAGCTTCAGCACCTCCAGATTGTCCCCTTCGATGATGAGGTTCTCGGTGGTGTCGAAGTTGACACTCTCTTCCGGGCAGGGCCGCAGCGTCCCCACGCTCGGCGACTGAATGGTTTTGAAGCAGTCGGCCTTCCCCGGCCAGTTCATCCCATACCGCTCTTTGCCAACATCAACCGCCTCCCCCAGCGCGAGCTTCAATCGCTCAAAGTCGAGCTTGCCCCCTTCCGTCCGCACTTCAGGAAACAGTCGCAACAGTTCCTGCGTCTTGTCGCTCACAATGTCGTGCGAGCGCAGGTCAAACTTTTCGGGTTCAGTCATGGTGTGTGCTTCACGGGTGTCGGTCGTCATTGAAGTTTCCATCGAATCGTGAACAGCGTGTTGCACTCGGTCGTTTGCTGCAACCGTCGGCTCACTTCGTCAAGCAAGGCGTCCTTCTGCCGGTCAATCTCACGACTCGCGGCATCGTAGGTACGCCACGCTTCGTCCCGCTTGGTTTCGATGCCTCGCAACTTGCGTTGCAGTTCCAACTTCTCGGGCAGGTTCGGAGCGAGGCGAGCGGCCTTTTTCGTCTCTTTGATCTGCTGGTCGAGTTCATCCAACTCCGCCTTGAGGGTGGTTCGTCGATCATCCGCCCAACGGTCGAGCTTCTCGATCTCGATGTCAAACCACTGGCCGTTGCGTGCCGCCGTGGTGTCCAACATCTCCTGCCGCCGAACGGCCAGTGCATCGTCCAATCGTCGTTCAACAGTCACAGAGACGGTTGCTGGTGATCCCTCTTTACCGGACAGATCCAGGAATCTTCGGCATTGTGCCTCATCCAGCATCGTCCCCGCGTCCGTCAGCCCGCTGAAGATCAGTGCGTCCTCGGTTTCCAAGGCACTCACGCTCAGGCGAGCACACGTCAGCCAGCCAGTTTTTCCAACCAGATCATTGAGTATCGCGATGTTCTTGCGGCTCCCGGAGTAATCGAACTCCACGTCTGTGGGAACGGTCTGCAATGCCTTCCCGCGCGACAACAGCCGTTGCGCCAACGGATGGCCGATGCGGTACGTGTTCGCATCCTCAACATTCTTTCCCAAGCGATATGGACCGGGATGAATTGTCTCACCCGGAAACGGATTCACGATCAATTCAAAGCTGTGAGTGGCGTCATCGAATCGGGCGTGGTCGGCCAGCAGATAGCGTGTCAGCAGCCAAAGCTGATCGTTGAAACGGCTCAGTAGCCCATCACTCTGGATGCGAACCTTTTCAATCACCTCCTGATCGAAATTGTCGAGCAGTTTCTCGCGGGCATCACGCTGGCCTGCGGCAATCTCGGCGTCGAGTTCACGTTGAAGCTGATCGAATTCAAATCGAATTTGCTCCTGCGTGCGACACTGCTGATAGATGGCGGCAATCCGCTTCTCGAAGTCGATGCCCGACTCAACGGCACCCAGCACTTCGTCGCTCGCCCCGAACACGCCATCGAACAGCTTGAACTTCTCGTCCAGCAATTCGTAGACGCGCTGGTCGGCTGCGTTCCCTTTGTTGAGGAAGTTGACGACGACCACGTCGAACTTCTGGCCGTAGCGGTGACAGCGTCCGATCCGCTGCTCAATCCGTTGCGGGTTCCACGGCAGATCGTAGTTCACGACGAGGTTGCAGAATTGCAGGTTGATTCCCTCGGCTGCTGCCTCGGTCGCAATCATGATCGCCGCCTCGTCGCGGAAGTATTCGACGAGGGCCGCTCGCATGTCGGCAGCCGGCGAACCCGAAATCCGATCCGTCCCCGCGTGCTGCTTCAACCAACGGCTGTAAATATCCTTCGACTTCGCATCGTTGTTCGTACCGTTGAACATCACCACGCGACCGGCGAACTCGGTTTGCTCCAAGATGCGGAACAGGTACTCCTGAGTCCGTCGTGACTCGGTGAAGACGATGGCCTTCTGCTGGAGAGTGGCAGCCCCTTGACTCTGTTGAGCCTCACTTGCGGCAGCGAAGCCCTTGCGCAACGCGGTGAGCAGCACCTCGCCCTTCGAGTTCTTGACGATGGATTGTGCCAGCGCGTGAAACTCGCGCAGCGTCACCATCTCTCGCCGCATGTCGGCAATCTGTTCCGGCGTGTAGCGTGGCTGATCGGGACCGGCTTCGTCGTCCTCGTCCCACTCATCGGCGAGTTCATCCAATTCTTCCCAGTTGTCCGCCAGTTCGTCCGGTGGAGAATCGACCGCTTCAGCCTTGGCTGCCGCCGCTTCCAACTTGCTCGCCAATCCCTCCAAGGTGTTGGAGATGGCGTAGGTTGAGGATGCCAGCAGCTTCCTCAGAATGAGTGTCATCAGCGAACGCTGGCTGGCGGGAAGTGCATACAAAGCGGGCTGTTGCAGATACTCTGAAACGAGATCGTAGAGCATCTGTTCGTCGTCCGATGGAACGAACTCTTGCACCAGCGCGTGCCGGTCTGTGTAGCTCACGTACTCCAGCACCTGTTTTCGCAGCGTCCGTTTGCAGATCGGTTTCAACCGTTCCTTCAAGTCTCGAAAGTCGGTTTCGTTTCCCAGCCGAGTAAATCGCGTCTTGTAGGTCTTGAGATCGCCAAACGCAAAATCGTCGATGATGCTCACCAACCCATACAGTTCGAGCAGTGAGTTCTGTAACGGCGTGGCTGTCAGCAGCACCTTCCGAAACGGTGCAATGGCCGACTTGATGGCGTTTGCGATCTTGTTTGTCGCCTTGTAGACGTTGCGGAGTCGATGCGCCTCGTCGATGACCACCAAATCCCATTGCGTCTGCCGGACGTAGGGGTCCATTTTCTTCGCGAACTGGTACGAACAGATCACGACGGCGGGTTGTTGAAACGGGTTGAGGTTGCCCGATCGCACAACGTCGTTGAAGGTCCGGCTCTCCAGAATGACGGATGGCAGAAAAAATTTGTCGGCCAGTTCCTGCGTCCACTGCTTTCGCAGGTTAGCAGGCACGATGACCAGCACTCGCTGCTTTCGCTCCGCCCATGACTGTGCGATCAGCAACCCCGCCTCGATGGTTTTCCCGAGTCCCACTTCGTCGGCGAGGATCGCCCCCCTCGAAAGCGGGTTTCGGAACGCAAACAGGGCCGCCTCAATTTGGTGAGGATTCAAATCGACCTGCGCGTCCGACAGGACCGACGTGAGCTTCTCCACGCTGTCAGACGCGCATCGCCGAGTTAGCTCGTGCGCGAGGTACTTCGCGTGAAATGGTGTGAGGTCCATTGAATGGCGGCCCGTCGGTGCGATCTACGTCTAAATCGCGACCGAACTCCGGCACTGCCGTTCGCACGGCAGACACACGTCGCCTCCACCTTCGTGGCCCTGTCGCATCACAAGATCGGCGTCAGCCACCGAACCGTCCGTTTGGGCGATACTAAGCCACCGCCGTAGGTTAGTCCAACAAGGACCGTGATGCTCATGGACGGCTGGTGGCCCCCGCATTTCAGTCAGCCGGAGTGACGCGATGGCACTTGGTGCTGAGGCGGCTGAACAGCGTGTCAACGGGCGATTCACTGCCACCCTCGAATGCGCGAGCCAAGGCACGCCGCTCCTGCCGTTCAAAGGTCGCTCTCACCCGGCGGTAGTATACTTCCGTCTTACCCGACGTGCCTCGCCGGATCGCTTCCTCGGCGAGTTGGAAATCGCGGCAGATCGTCGAGCGGCTGACGCCCATTCGCCGCGCCAACTCGGACTGCCAGCCCCTGTCGGGCCGATCCAAGCTTTGCCCCGCGAGCTTTCTTGGCCTGCAACGCGGCTTTCGTTCGTTCACCAGCAACTCGACTCGTCGCGCCCGTGAGAATGCAACCATTGCGGCGCGAGCCGTTCTCATCGCGACGAGGCGGCCACTCGCGGCCCAAAGACGTCTCCGAGCCACGCCGCGTCTAATCCTTGGACTTCAGTGCCTTGTGCAGTATCACTTTGACCGCGTGAGCAAACGATGGTGGATCACAAGGCGTGTGGCGAGTCAATTGTCCAACACCGTTTCGACAGATCATGTTTTCGGGAAGTTTGCAGGGGATCAGTTCCACGAACGATTCAACTCCCTCATCAATGCAGTTTCCTATCGGTTGCAGGTCACCAACAGTGTCCTCTCCTTGGGAGGTAAGTGGGAGAACGAGAAACCAACGACGACCACGTTCTCGTTTTGGAAAGCATCTCACAATGAGCATCGGTCGCGGCTTACCTTCGAGCGTGCATAACCGATGGCCTGGGATACTTGGGTGTGGACCGGTATCCCGCAGAGTGTCAAGATGCGGCTTCAGAAAGTCCACCACCTCTATTTCGTTGGGCAGCGCACTCGACACGCCAAAGCTATTCGTCATCGTCTGGCTCTCCCTTCGTGTTGCCGTACATGATGTCGAGCAGTCGCTGCGATTCGTGGAGGTCTTCGTCGAGGAACCCCGCAGGCCAGTTCACAATCCGGCCTTTTGCGTCGATCTTGACCTGCTCCAATGACGAACCATGAAACTCAATCGAATTCGCTTCATAGAAGCACTGCGCCGTCGGGCCCAAGCCAGCGAAGTAAATATGCACCCATGATTGCGGCAGGTCTTCATTGAGCAGCGAGCGCATGATCCTGCGAATGACAAGATCGCTGTGTGTTTCAATCAGAATGTGCCGCCCTGATTTGGCGTGATCAATCAACGCTTCGGTAACTCGAACTTGCAGCGAAGGGTGGAGATGAACTTCGGGGTTTTCAATCGCGATCAACTCGCCCGGCCGCATCAGCCCAAGTTGCACGACGATTGGAAACACTTGGTGGAATCCCGCGCTCAGTTGACGCGGCGGCTGTAATGTTCCCTCACTGATTGTTGCCACCTCGCCCCTGCGAACCCCCCTGCCAAAGCATGGGTCGATGACACGTGCCACCGTCTGATCCTTCGTCGAACTTGCCCCATTCAAATGAATCAAGACTGGCGCAGGGCGTCCGGCCTGCGCTTTCGATCCCCGGTACTGGCGCGTCCATTGTCCCACTCGAAAATGCCGCTGCAAAATCGGATCTAAGAGGTAACTGGGCTGGAGCTCGTTGCCAGTCAGCCTAAGTAGGCAGGCATTCAGATAATCTTCGAATCGACACTCCCAGCGTGTGGGTACGACACCATTGCCTTCGAGAAAGTTAAGAATGAAAACACTATTGCGACGCCGAAACTCAAGAGGGGACAAATCGGCCTCTGCAATGCAACGAAAGTACTCAAGCTGGGGATTGCCGCTATCGAACCAGATAACTAATTCGCCATCTCCATCGTACGATTTAGAAAAGTGTGTGTCGCACGCCGCATCATCGAACAACTGAGGTTTACTCACCACGCTGTTTAGAAAATCGGCACAAGTGGTAGCTGCTGATTCAGGCAACCCATCGGGATCAGAGCTTTGTAAAAGTTCGACCTGTCGGCGCTGCTCTGGTTCTGCCAAATCCCAAACCCGCGCCAGGCCCAAGTGGCAATCCACGTATGAGAATTGCCCTTCGTCCCACTCATCGGGAACGCCAGGATCTTCACGGTTCTCAGCCGACAACCGCACCAAAAACTTCTTAACATCGATATCGTCTGGCTGAAACGTACCGGGGAAATCCACAGTGAAACGCATAGGCGTGTTCTCAGTTTCGGCCTCCCTTTGCCAAGCGAACTCACCTGAAGCTCCGACATGCCGGTCAGACGTACACGACAAAGCGGACACATCATGATTCGCAGTCAATTGCAGAGTCATGTGCGGATGCCGGATTGCTCCGATGTAGAAGTATCCGTCCAGCACGTGTTTGAGTATCGCGCAGAATCGTTCTTCAAACAAACGGAGAAGTGTGGCCGCGCATTCGTCGTCAACGTCTTCAAACAATGAAAGCAATCGCACATTGTTCAGATCGTAAACGGTCGCAATCGAGACAAAGGACTCCGTGTCATCGTCGATTCCCGTGATCAACGATCGAGACGCCTCCAAGATGTACGGCTTGGTTCTGCGTGGATAACGAACACCTTCCTCAAACCTCTGCAGCGCATCACGCTCGCCGCGCAAGCGAATCGTCTGCGCACCGTTCACCTGCAATTCAATGAAATGCTCCAGATGCGGTGTCGGTTCAGTATCAGACCAGTACGTCGGATGGGCGATGCGCAGACGGACTCGGCTTTTCGGCGAGAAAACTCCGGCCCACAGCAGATTCCAAGCAGCGCACTTCGTCGCATCCCGTGCCGAATGAGCAGTTCCCAAAAGCACTTCGTTGTCGCAATCAATCTCCAATCCAACCGTCCCCGGTGGACCGAAGCGACCATCCCTCTCCGAATCGGAAACTTTGTCCGCATCCTCTTCTGACGCCAGATGGTAGAACGCGCTAGTGAACTTGATGTCGTTTGGATCCCAATCCGAGACCTCAAACCCGTAGGGCAGTCGATTGAGTGCCAGCGATTTGGTCAGAACATTGAGCGCCTTCAGCCACGTAGACTTGCCAGAGCCGTTCGTCCCACAAATCACCGTCAACGGCTTGAATTCGAGCCTGTCGCCCATCAAGTACGAACCGATGCCACGAAGGGTCATCGCTCTCAAGACCAGAGACGCGCGTTGATCGGGAGTCACGTCGATACCTCACTGTTCTAAAATCGAGTCGCAACGGTTGGCATGTTCTGATCCTTTGGGTGCTGCGTACTCCCTGCTCTCGTCACCATTCACGCCTCGCTGAGGTATGACGGTGCAGGCAGTTGGGAGCTGGGTAATAGTGGGTGAACGACGTTGCGGGATTCTTGGCGGCTGGTCGCGAGGACTGTCCGCAGCCATCCACGAAACGGCCTCCTTCCAGCTCTGTGTCCAAGAACTGAGATTGCTCCAATTGATAGCGGAACGCAAGGCTCGTTCACCGGCGTTGTTCGCAGGTTCGACAGACATCGCGGTTGAGGAGCGTGGACCACCCCAAAACCGCAATGCGGTACAATTCGCCCCCAAACGGTCGGCAACGCCAAGTGCCAACAACCGTTACGCAACCGATGGCCTTTCTATCGTTCGCCGAATCAAAAACTCCGCGTCCCGAAACAACCTCCATGTCTGCCATTCCTGAACCCCAGCGCGTCTGCCCGAAATGTGGTGACACTCGCCCCCTGAGTGCGTTCAAACTTCGCAGCCGCTCGCAAGGCCGGTCCCCCTCGTGGTGCAAAGTCTGTCGAAATCGAATGGATCGTGATCGGAGAGCACGCCAGCAGGAGCGCGATATCAACGAGTTCTTTCGCCGGATCAGACGCGGCTCTCCACCCACGCGCACGCTCACGCTGTTCGTGCTCGCCACGCGGCGAGCTGGCGGTATCAACGCCATCAACCAGAAACTCGTCGAGCGACTCTCAAACGCCAATGTTCGGTACGCATTGGCGGCAGCGCGGATCGTGACAAGGGTAATCATCGCTTACGATCGCCTTCCAGCCGGCCGATGACGTGGTAGGGCAAGCGTCTCCAAAACCGAAAAAATCCACGAGGCCGATCTACCATAGCCGCAGACGCGGCATTGGGGGGCACGCCCCCCTCCAGTCTTCAAACTGTCGATCACCTTCGTTGCCAGCGTTCGTTCGTGGAAGTCAAAGCCACGCTCGGATTTCAGCAGAGCCTATGCAGCATCGCGGCTGCCGCATTCCCGGCCGACTGGCGATACCAAGACACGGCCTGAGCCACGGTTCGGTGACGGTTCCAACTCGGGAGTGAGACAACCCCGTGCTTGAGTTGTTCAGTGTGCCCTATGGGGAACTCCCCCCCGAGCGGGTTAAGGAGCTATACGCCCATGCTGCTGTGCGGGCCGGGGGGAATGAGGCCATCACCGATTGGCTGCATGGTCGCCTTCACAGCAGCAGCAACCGCACCAGCCTTGCCGCCGTCAATTTCATTTTCAAACTCATGGTTGCAAGCGAGGCTTTGGATTTCAGAAAAAATCCACGGGCGCGACCTACTCGTTAGGCGGCGGCGCGTTGGGGGTTCCATCCCCCGTCGTCCCGTTTGTTCACGGTCTCTGCCTCAATTCTTGGATCGTACATTCAGCGCGGCTTCCAACGATTCGAGCCGTGCGGCGAGGTTGCCGAGTTCGATAGCCTTGAGCAGCGTTCCCGCCAAGTAAGCAGATGGTCCGCGCCCGTTCGACGGTTCCGAGTTCCGCGTCATTCAGCACAGCTTCGACCTGTTCGCCGAACAACTCCAACACGTCGCTTGCGGTTTGCAGACGAAACTCGACCGACACTTGGGTTTGACCGGGAGTTGTACAATCGTCCCCAGCCCGTCGAATGCGGCGATATGTTCGCTGGTAGTCTTTCGCCTGTTTAGGATCGGGATAGGGCATGGTCGCGACTCCTCAAGTCGTCTCGCCGTTTCATGTCCGTTTCATTTCCAGAGCACGAAAACGGGTTCTCAGTTCTCACAGTGCCGCCGATGCAATCTCTCGAATGGTGCTGGAAAGCAGGCTGATTCTGAACCGCTGTTGATAGTCCTCGGTCGTCTGGCGTAGCCTATAGGCCAGACTCATAATCCTTTGGTTCTCGGTTCAAGTCCGAGCGGTCCCAATCAAGAAAACCCCTGTTTCGATAGGGGTTTTCTGCTTTTGATGGTGTGATGATCGTGTCAGTATCGGCGACGTGTTTGCGACGTGTTTCTTGGACTTGCGACGACGTGCGGGGGTCTACTGCTGCGCTTTGTGCTGCGCGCAGTTGGGACACGCCATCGTGGGTTGTGCCAGCATCAAGAATCTCTTCATCGACCTGTAGGTAGTGCCGCTCGCTCACCGCCATCGAGTGGCCAATCCACTTGCTGACGGCGTGCTGGGGGTTGTGTTTGGCGAAGTCTGACTCGGCACAGCGGCGGAGCGTTTGCAGCAGATCGTCCCACGGCACGATGCCAGCGCGAGTGATGATCTTCTCCAGCCCGCGATGGATGTTCGTTGACGATGCCGAGAACGTGATGATTGTCGTCGATCCTACCGCCGCTTGATCGAACGCATCCTGCAAGATCGCCAGCAGCGTCGGCACCAACGGTACGATCCGAGTCGAGTCCGTTTTCGGTGCGTAGACGACGAGACGTTTGTGGTCGAAATCAACATCGGCCCACGTCAGACGATGGGTTTCGCTGGGACACCGGAGACCTGCAAAGCGTGCCAGCCCGAAGACGAGCTTCCATTGAATCGAGTGGCATTCATCCAAGATGGTGAGCGATTCTTGCGGAGTGACATACCGATCGCGCTTGGCTGCGATGGATGAGCTTCGGAGCTTGCGGCAGGGGTTCACCGCGATCAGTTCCCGGTCAACGGCCCCGGAGAAGAGGCTCTTGGCGTTGCGGCAGTGAAGCCGTGTTGTCGCCTCACTGAGACCGCCTGTAATCATGCTGGCTCGCCAGTCGGCTGCATCGTTGGGGGTAAGTTCGTCGATCCTCACGTCTTCGCCGAAGTGAGCCTTGAGCCGTTCGGCGGTATCTTGCAGCCGCTTCACACTGCCCGGCTTCAACTCGCTCTTGCGCTGGTCGATGTACTTCGTGAGCCACTCACCCAGCGTCGGGGCGGCATTGAAGGGGACACGCGGTTCACACAGACCGAAGCGGGTCAGTCGAGCATGGATGTCGTCTGAGACTCCGGCCAGCCATTCAGCGGTTGGCGTGTCGGGCGAATGGTTGAGCCGCTTTGCTGTCAGCAGCTTCTCGACTCGACGGCAGCATTCTTCGGCGTCGTCGTGAGTGACGATCCCCAACCGCAGCCGGTCGCGTTTGCCGGTCGTGTTGTTGAAGTCGATAGCGCGGGGCGGTTGCTTGCCCTTGCCGAGTTTCACAGTGCTGGCCATGTCAGAGACTCCTACGTCTTGAATGATGAACCTGTCGGGATGGTAGCCCACTTCGTAAGAGGGCGCAAGGTGTCGCAATCGGGCTTGATTGTTGATGATCTTGTCGGGAGCAGTCGCGCCCATAGGGGTTCAAGTTCTCTACTCTCCCTCACAGTTGAACCCCTATGGCAAAACAAGCTGGTTTCTTCATAGGGGTTCAAGTTGGCAGGGAGTCCCGAAAGTTGAACCCCTATGGTGAGCCACTATGGGAACAGCCGAGCGACTTCGGTCTCATCGACGTCTGCGGGAACGGCCTCGTCATCATTCTGTGACAGTGACCACCAGACGACGGACTTTTCGCTGAAGCCGATCCGTTTGGACTTCACCTTGGCCAGTTTCTTCGCCCGCTTGAGTGTCGCCCATGCGATGTCGGCGTCATCGGCCGTTTGTTTAATCACATTGGCGTGCGTGGAACAGCCGGTCAGTTTCTCGACGAGCCAGTCCGCCGCCTGTTGCACGGCCTCACCCTGTTCACTGCTGCCTCGCGGTTTTCTTTCGGGTTGAGTCTCTTGTTCCAAATGTTCGTCTGCGGTCATCACGACGGGGGCCTCTTCCCAGCAGACGGCTCCGTCCTGCAACCGATAAGCTAAGCCGGTCGCTTCCACGGCAATGTTGATCTTCGCCAACAGGATCAAGCGTCGCTTGTCGTCTTCATGGTCCTTGGCGACATGCCACACGGCTCGCGCCGCCGCCGCAAACGCGAGCGATCCCATTGCCCGATAGACGGCCTTGCCACCGCTCCCCTTGGCGAGATGCGTCACCATGACAACAGCCACCCGGTACTTGCTGGCCATGTCGGCCATCGGGGCCAACATCGCGCGAATGTCGGCGTTCTTGTGGCTGTCGGTCGCTCCGCAGTAAGCGCTCACCGGATCAATCACGACGAGCCGCACGTCGTTGTTCGCTTCCAACACCTCGATCAATTGGGGCAAGTCCACGTCGAGCGAGAACCCGCGTTGACGACGTTCACCGGTGTCACCGTCGATGGTCGTGACACCTTGCAGCGCGATCACCTTGCGGGGATCGCCACCTGCCCGATTAAACCGTGGCAACACTGTGTCGGCGATATCGTCTTCGCAGTTGAACATGATGACGGAGCCAACAGGCTGGGGCAGGTCGTAGCAGTCTGGCCAGCCTTTTCCTGTCGAGACTCGCGCCGCCATGTCCACCGTCACGAATGATTTGCCCAGCCCCGGATCGCCAGCCAACAGCGTCAGCTTTCCGAGCGGGATGCGATTCGGCCAGAGCCATTCGACCTCTTGCTCTTGCACGTCAGAGAGCCTCACGACAATGGCCTCGGTCGTCATATTCTGAGTCCGGCCATTCATGCGTGAATTTGACGACGAGCTTCCAGCCGTGGTATTCGCCCCCTGTCCCTTCGCCGGTCGATGCGGCGGATTCTTGTGGGCGTCTTCGATCTTGTGACGGACTTCATAATCTGACCACGGCGGTTGGCAGCGTGGGTTGAACTCGGTCATCAGGAGGTCGAAGGTCTCACCATCGGCCAGAGCAAAGTCGTTGACCAACACCGACGCGGCTTTGATGAGCCGGTCGCTCCCCTTCGATCCTTCAATGCTGGCATCCATCTTGGCGAGATACTTCCGAGCCTTATCGACGGCAGCAGGATACGAGACACGATCAGCAGCAGGGGGACGGGGAGCAGGCTGGCCAGTCGGCTCTTGTTGCTGTGCGTCACCTTCTCCCGTGAGCTTCTCCAGCAACTCGACCGGCACCACGTCGAGTTGATCGGGGATCGTGATGACCCCCGATAACCGATGCGGCCTGTCGGTCGTGTTCGGCCCCTTCGCCGCGAGCGTGCCGTACAGCTTGCAGATGCGCGAGGCGTTCGCAACCTTCGTGTCGATGCTCACGGCCTCATCGTCAAACTGATTGGCCAGCACCTGCAACACCCGATGTACGAGACCGCGGTCCTCACCGGGCAGGTCGATCCGATAGAGCAAATGTAAGCCGTTCCCACTGTCACAGATGATCGGAGCGGGCCAACCACACTCAGCCAGGAACGCATCCACCACGACCATCTTCGCACGGGCCGCTTCCTTTTCGTCGGCCGTCGATGAGACTGTTCCCTCGCGTTTGGGATCGCAGTCGATCAGCAGCCACCGCCGTCGCAAGATCTCCGCGTCCTTCGCTGGCGCGCCGCACCACTCGGCGGGGAGCGGGTTCATCAACCAGTAGACACCCTGCGCACCCTTGCTGAATCGAACGGCGTCACGGGCCATCGTCAGCGGGTCTTCCGCTGAGTAGTGGCGAACATGCGGCGAGCCGCTGTCGTACAGCACCCGCATCTCGAGGGTCGATCCCGGTTCGACCAACACTTTGAGCCAAGCGGCAATTTGATCGGCGTTGCCGCCGAGAGTAGAATCAGACATGCAAAGAGTCCTTTATGGGATTCGGCAACGGCCCCGTTCGCAGCGGGGCCTTGCCATTGGTTGAGACTGGAAGAGAGAGCTACTCGGCGGACGCGGGACGGACGACGCGGGATTCAATCCACGCCTCAACGTCAGCGGGCCGATAGAGCGTTCGCGAGCCGAGCTTCACGCATGGCAAATCACCACGGGGCGCGGTCGCATTCCAGATCGACTTCTCACACAGACAAGTTTGTTCCGCAACCGTGCGGATGTTTGCCAACTTGGCAACCAACGGCGTTTCTACGTTCGACATGGGACAGGCTCCTAAGCGTTGTGATGAACACGTAACGCGGAGCATTGAAACGTCGCCAGAATCAGCCGTCTTTAGCAGTTTGGGGCATGTTGCTAAGGCATTTTCTAAATACTTTTGCAACACGGGGCGAATTGCAGAACTATCCCTCCGGCGTCATTCCACCTGTGTTCGTGCAAACGGTTCGCAACTTTTTGTACGGACTGCCCTCCAGGTTGGCGAGGGCCTTTTGGATATCAAACAGCGACAGCTTGGGATTTTTTGCCCATCGGTCACGAACCGCCTGTCGCGTAGCCTCACGACGCTGAGCCGTACTAACAGATATAACGGCTCTCCCCTTTTCGCTGCCCTTTTGACTGTTTTTTGCAGCAGCTACGACATGATCCGATTGCAAGACTATCGACTTGCACAGTAGGAAGCCGAGTTCGATTGCAATTGCGACAGCGGCATCAATGTCGCCACGTTCAACTGCTGGGAACAAGCGGCACTTGAAGCTCTCAAACGCTTTGCTCGCGCAATCCCCTGCGAAGGCTCGCGATTCGAAGTCATGAAATTCGAGCGAACATTTTTTGCCGTCTTTGCCGAATTGCTTTACGTTTTGAAGTGCGTCCTCGGCGTCTAACATCACCCGCTTCAGGAAAGACAGGACGGCACCGAATCGCGCGTTGATGGTCTCACATGGGCCGTTTGATCGCACCGCGTTGTACACTGCTGTCCATTTCTCCACGGACCGCTGATCCAGTTCTGGCGGATACGGTGGCCACGGGAAAACGACGCTCTGGAAACCCTCGCCCGACAATGGCTCCAACGTCACTGCTCGTTCGATTGCTGGATTGCCAGTTTGCTTTTTCTTCCGAACGGCCGGCTTCATCGGAGACTGCGGCGGGTTTATGAGATGGCTCATCTCGCGAATCCACTCCTTTTTCCACAGTGGATCGCTCAACGTTTCCGACAGTGACGTCGTCTCGCGGCAAAACGAATCGAGCCACAAGGAATCGTCTGCGGTTATTTGTTTCGATTGCTGAGCCGACGACTTCTTCTTAGGCATCCAAAATCTCCTTAGTTGAGAAACGGGTCCACCTGCTTCGCGGGACTCCGAAACGTACTCTACCGTCCAAGAAGGGGTGGCCACGAGCGAATCGTCGGCTGGCGGCGAATAGGTTGATCCCAACGATAATTCTCTTCACGGCTGCACCCGCTCACCATGACTTTCCGGTTTGAGATGCTGGCGCCCTTCGCGTAGGGTGTCGCCGTCAGGTGAGGAATTCCAGCAATCCTTGCCTGCCTCACCGAACTAAGTCCAGACTCGTGTGAATCATCTGCGTCTCGGTTCGCAATTATCACCCGGCAACGACCTAACTGACTCCAACATGAAAACTCCATGACCGACCCCAACCTGTCGTCCTTCATCTGGTCCGTCGCTGATCTCCTGAGAGGCGACTACAAGCAGTCTGAGTACGGCAAGGTGATTCTGCCGTTCACGGTGCTGCGGCGGCTGGATTGCGTGCTGGAATCGACCAAGCCCGCCGTGCTGGTTGAGCTGGAGAAGCGACAGGCTGCTGGGCTGAACCCTGAACCGTTTCTGCTGAAGAAGTCCGGCCAGCTTTTCTTCAACACGTCGCTGCTCGACATGAAGAAGCTGATGGGGGATCAGGACCACATTGGCGAGAATCTCCGGGCCTACATGCAGGCGTTCTCTCCCGCCGTCCGGGACATCTTCGAGTCCTTCGACTTTCACACGCAGATCGACCGGCTGGCCAAGTCCGGGTTGCTGTATCTGGTGGCCGAGAAGTTCGCCAACATCGACTTGCACCCGGAGACCGTCAGCAACGCTCAGATGGGAGCCGTGTTCGAGGAGCTAATTCGCAAGTTCGCTGAGATCTCCAACGAGACCGCCGGGGAACACTTCACGCCCCGC
>JAYVDI010000145.1:0-17827 GCA_043749505.1 Schlesneria sp.
ACTTCTGCGCCATGTGCGGCCACGACTGGTGCAGCGTCCGCATCAGCAAGGAGATCGTCGAATTCACCTCGGGCAAGGACGAGAACTACCAATGGGAGAAGGCCAAGGTCTCCGCCGCCCTCACCCCCGAGCAGCAAGACATCCTGAGCAAACGCGGCGTCCTCAGCCCCGAAGAAATCCACCGCCTCGCCGCCAAGACCAAAAAGGTCATGACCGCCGAAGCAGAAGCCAAAGCCTCCTGCCACAGCGACTACGTCGATCCCGATACGGCTCGCGAGCTTCAAGAGAAACGCGGCGATCTGGTCGAGTTGACTGTGCCGTGAGTACTTCTTTCTGGTCCCCTCGCCCCGGCTTTGCGGGGAGAGGGTTAGGGTGAGGGGTCTTCCGGTTTCATTGAACCATGCGATACCAACCACATAGGGAATAACCATGACCGTCGAACTTTTGGACGAACGATTGGAATCGTTGGAGCGTCAGGTCGAAGACCTCCGGCGCGAACTACATGAAGCGGTCTTGGGCGGCAAGTCGAAGCCTCATGTCGTCGATCGCGTCTATGGTGCGATGCAGGATCATCCCGAATGGGATGAAGTGATCCGTCTCGGGCAGGAGTGGCGGCAGGCGGATCGTGCTCCCGATAGCGGGCCTTGACCATGTACCTGCTCGACACGGATCACCTGTCGATCCTCCAACGACCGTCAGGGTCTGCTGCTGGCCGACTGAAGGGGCGTCTCCGCGCCGTCCCGAGCGAGTCGATTCACACTTCCGTCGTCAGTTTCCATGAGCAAGTCAACGGCTGGAGTGCCTTCTTGAACCGCTCAAAGTCGATGGATCACCTCTGCTTGGCCTATCAGATGCTCGCCGACGCACAGAGTTTCTATTCCGAGTTTGAGCTGTTGCCGTTCGACCAAGTTGCGGCGCGGTGTTTCGAGGAACTCACCCGCCACAAGACCCGAGTCGCCACGCTGGACCTCCGCATCGCCTCTATTGCCCTTTCCCGGGGAATGACACTTCTCACGCGAAACACCATCGACTTCGCCCGCATCCCTGGACTGAACTTTGAAGACTGGACGACCGACGACACGGCAAATGGATCGCATTGACAGGAAGGAATCCCAAGTACATGCGACGTTCTCGCATTGACGAAAATTATCGGTTGGTCGCCAAGACCAAGAAAGCCATGAGAGCTTGAGCCGCTGTCAGGCGAACTGCGAGTTAGAGTTGCTGACCGATTCGTAGAGGAAAGTGTATGACCAACGTGTTCTGTGTTCGTGCCGACTTTGGAAAATTTGCCAAACATTTCATTGAAGGGAAATACGCGGCCATCGGGTGGTTTGACTCGCTCGATTTGTCGCACATTGTCACGCGAGACGAACTCTACCCTCTTTACAAGCAGTTCCACCCAAACGACACGAGCAACATCGTGATCGGACAGCAGGTGGGCCAGATCGCTCGTTTCCTGCTGGAGATGAAGGCAGGGGATTATGTCATCACACCCGCCGCCGACACCGAGTGGCTCCACTACGGCCAGATCGTGGCAGATCCGTCCTATTTCTTCGCGGCGAATCCCACGGACGGTTGCCCATTTTGGCATCGACGGCGAGTCGCTTGGTCCCCCACCAGACTGAAACGCGGCGATCTATCCGTGCCATTCCAAAATACGATCCGTGCGTCGTTGACCGTGTTTGCGATCTCGCAACGAGATGAATTCTTTGAAGCAATCGGTGAGCAGTCGTTGGTCAGCAAGCCGATTGCAGCGGCCTACGACTCGCATCGTGTCGTGCTGGAACAAGTACTCCAACTAGATGCATCGGAATTCGAGGTGCTCATCACGCGCCTGCTGGAGGCGCTAGGCTTTGAAGGCACTGAGCACACTGGCAAGACCGGCGACGGCGGTGTAGATGCCACGGGTGAGTTGAACATTGCCAACCTCGCAAAGGTCAAGGTGTTTGTGCAGGCCAAACGCTATAAGCTGGGTTCCAAAGTCAGCGCCGGCGTCGTCAGACAACTCCGTCAAGCCATCCCCTTCGGCGGCCAGGGCGCTTTCATCACCACCGCCGACTTCCAAAGCGGAGCCAGCGATGTCGCTTTGGAACCGAACTTCCCCCGTATCGGTCTCATCAACGGCCGCCAGCTTGTGGACTTGCTGATCGAACACTGGGACTACATCCGGCTAGAGTTCCAAGAGCGGCTTGGGCTGATACGCGGGTTGGTACGAACATGAACTTCGGGCGAGGTGGCTGGGATCGGCGCTTCGCTGCCCCCAGCGAAGTAGCACGGTTGTCGGATGTCTTCGAGAACAAGGTTGGAGCGATCATGGTTGACCGAGCCGATTCTCGCGAGATCGCCAAGAGGGCCAAAGAACTCTACGAAGCCCGCTGGCGGGCCGAGTTGGAGCGAGACCATCTGCATGAGTTCGCCGCGATGGAACTGGAGTCCGCCACGTACTTCCTCGGCAAAAGTTTGAGTGACGCCATTCGCTCGGCGAGGTGGGTACAGTCACTCATTGTTGTTGGTAGCCCTGTCGCTCCGCGACAGGAAGCGGGACAGCAGGATGCCGTTCGTCTTTCGTTCGAGGCAATTCGACGTTCCCGATTGATCTCGCATCCTGTCGCGGAGCGACAGGGCTACCTTCGCAGCGAGACGCGCCCATCCTGATCGGGTGACATTCACGCTGCGCATCGGCCATGATTGTGTGATCGAGATGGTCGGAATGCAGATCGAACCGGCCGTGTCCGCAAGAATGCGAACCAATGGCAAAAGCCACGGAGGTGAAGCAGGGCGAAGACCAAGAGGCGGTTGAGATCGCGAACATCTCTACAACAAACTGCGTTCTCAGCTTGAGCGGGACCATCTCTACGAGTTCATTGCCATCGAACCCGTGTCAGGTGACTACTTCTTCGGGCGCACCGCACCCGGTTTCACTTTTTTTGAGAATCACAAATGAGCGCGTAGGTGAATTTGAAAACTTCCGTTGTCAGCTATTTGTCGAGTTGGCCGAGCCGCGCTCTGATTGTGGCGGCGCATCAGCAGGTGACTCGGGAATGGTGACAGTCGTGACGAGGAAAAGCTCGACCTGTTTGTGCCTCAGTTGGTCATCGACGAGGCGGATGCCGGAGACTCGAACGCGGGCTAAAGTCGGCTTGAAGCCGTTCCCGATTTGCCGCTTCCCAACCCCAGTCCGGTGAACCGTCACGACGCGCTGGGCGACGTGGCTTGCAATGTTCCACCTGCGTTGCGATAGTTTGCCCGCTCGGCCCCCTGAATGGGCTGTCCTCGATCAGGATGGCTCTTGTGAAAAGAGCGGTTGGGTTTAACGGCGGGCTGTGGCGCAGCTTGGCTAGCGCGCTTGACTGGGGGTCAAGAGGTCGCAGGTTCAAATCCTGTCAGCCCGATTTTATGCAAGTGATTTACGAAAAACGACTTACAGCAAGGCCGCTCACGCGGCCTTGCGTCGTTTCTGGGGTCGGAGATACCTTTGGTGATACCTTTTTTGTGACGAAAAGGCGTACGCGACCACCGGTAGCCTGCTCTTGCGGTCACTCGCTCGATGAGCTGTCGGTGATCCTTGCCGCCGGACGACGTGAGATGGCCGGAAGTTCCTCCGCCCGGTCTCGGCGAGTGGACAAGACTCATTCTCGCATGCCTGTCTTTCTTCAGTTGCCAGTGCTCAACTCATCATCATTGTGTTGGCGCAGACGGCGGCCCCTCCCTGCATAACAGCCGTGAGCGGACCCGCGGTGACCCAAGCACCGTGGGAACTGCTCAACAGCCGGTTGATGCGCGTGGCATCGCGGACGCGGTCCATGAATGCGGATCTCTGCCGACGAAGGCACTCCTGATTGCCCTTTGCGAAACGTCCGAACTGTCGCATCTGAATTCGAGCAGCGCATTCCCTCACTGGCTAATCGTTTTGTTCGCACCCAATGGGCGATCAATCCGAGCGGCTCGTTATGGAACCTCGGTCCTCGAATCAAATTTGAACAGCAACGGTTCAGTACCTAAACGGGCGGCGGTCCTGTTGGTTGCTGCTCCTGAAATTGTTCTGCGATTGCCCTGGCCATCTGATCGACGAACTCGTTCTCAGGATGTCCGCTGTGGCCGCGAACCCATTCGCAGTCGATGTCGTGTCGTTGAAGTTGATCAACCAGCCGTTGCCAGAGGTCGATGTTTGCAACTTGGCATGACCTCCGGCCGGTAGATCGCCAGTCTTGGCCGATCCACGCCGGCAGCCACTCGGTGATCCCCTTCGCGACATACTGGCTGTCGAGAATCAGATGGACTCGCGACGACTCCGAGAGTGTTGCCAGCCCCTGAATGACTGCCAGGAGTTCCATCCGGTTATTGGTTGTCTGTAGATCCGCTCCTCCGTTCTGTTGTCTGTAACCGGTTTCATGGTCGATCGACAGGAAGGCCCAGGCCCCCACTCCATGAGGGATCAGGCACGATCCGTCACAGTAAAGAAACACCTCGCGCCGCCTCGGCGCTGACTGCGTAGAACTGCTGGTGGCGGATGCCACACTGCCGCGGCACAAAACTGCCGCTGATTCGGAATGCTGACTGGCAGAGCCATCAGCAGGCGTAGCTTCCAATAGAAACCCCCGAGAGACATCCTGACGCGCCTGTATCCAGTCTCGGTCATACGCCCGAGACCAAAGCAGTGCCACTTCACGACGTTCCGGTATCTCCTGGAAACCCTGTGTACGCGCAAGATGAGAGATTTTCCGATAAGCCTCTGTCACGGTCGATTCCTGATAGGTCGCCCCCTGCTGGCTGATCCATCCTCTGATGGTCTCGTTGACAGCAAGTGACGGAATCGGTGCTTCCCATGCCAGACGAAGATGATCTTCGAGCTTGTCCCAAGATCGTTGATTGATGCTGACTTGGAGTCCTGCCTCATTCCTGCGGATCTGGTATCCCAGCCAATTCACAGATTGGCCGATTGTCAGGTCGCAGATGGATGACAGGGCGGTCCCCTTCAGAGGCATGCCGATCTCCTGCGCACGTTGGTGGAGTGCGTGGTAGAGGGGTAAGGTCTCTTCCGGTTGCGCCAGAATCAACAGATCGTCGGCCACCCGGAACAGTGGGGTTCCCGGAAAGGATTGTTGCCACGGTCGATCGAGCATCCAATGTAGGTAGACATTGAGTAGCTCGGGTGACAGTGGTCCTCCTTGTCGGATTCCCCGGCCGTTCTGGTTGAACGCGATGCGGCCGATGAACGCGCAGATTTCGTCATTCGGAATCATCCGACGAAGAATCTGCGCTAATCGACCGGTAGGGATGTGCTCGAAGGCATCTCGGAGATCCTCGCTGATCCACGACCATTGATCGTGGGCCAGTGCCCAATGTTCGGCCGTCGCCAGGGCTTGCTCGCGAGAGTAGCCCGGACTGCGGAATCCCATTGAGTTGTCGAGGTATTGCGCTTCCGTGACGGGGCGGATTATCTGAAGGACTGCCCGTTCCACGCAGCGGTCCTCGAAGTTCTGAATGCGAATCGGGCGCTGGCCTCTGCCGTTGCCTTTATCAATCCAGACGGTTCGTGGTTCGCTGGGGTGGTACAGCCCTGCTTTGATCAGTTCACCGAGTTCACGGGCAAGTGCCCAACGGGACTGGGCGTCTAGGTCGGATGGCTTGAGGCCATTCGGTCCAGCCGTCTGACCCCGAGAAGCGCAATGTTCGATGGCCAGTATGACGTTTCGGGTATCTCCCGCTCGACTCAGCAGCTTGCGAGCAAATACTTCACGCTCGCGTCGACTGCCGTGTACAGCCTGTTTGGCTTCTCGTTCATGTCGGCGCAGGAACTCTCCCGCAGAACCGCAATGACGGTCCGCAGGCATCTGGCGGGCATGAGCGCCGGCGAGCCCAATTGAGGCCCTTCGCCGGGCGGGCCGATTGTACATAGGTGTCTCCTTTCTCTTCGAGAATCAAACGGACGGACGATGCGACCGACGATGTCGGCGCGAGGTGTTTCGATGACGATTTCGGGGAGCGGGTTCGCTCTCCCGGAAAAGGGCCTGCTCCCGCCGGTCGAGATTGCCACCAAGAACTCGGCAGCCGATCGACCGGTAGGCATTGAGCCGCTGCTGCGTGTCTGCGGCCAGTTGGCAATTGCCGTCATCCCAAAAGTCGATCAAGAGATGCGACAACGTGGAACGACCGATGCTGGTGGGGATAAACGGTACGCTTCCGGCGCTGGCCCAGATGAGGATGCGGCAGCCAAAGCAAAGCAGCGTGCTGGCAGCCACAGCGGTGACGATCGAGTTTCGGGGAATCCCCCACGCTCCCGCCGACCCTCCGTTGGCCGCCGTCGTGTTTTCGTTTGGTCGCCCGTGGAAGAAGTGCCACCCCGGCAATAATCGGCGGAGTCGTTCTCCATGCTCGACGGAGTCAACCATCACGATGACACCGGGCCGAGAACCAAGGGAAGACAGACTCTGATCGTCTTGAAGAAACAATCCGCGTTCCCAAAGTGGCGATTCATCGCCGCAGGAGATTGCGAGGGCAACGTCGGCAACGGCCTGATTCCGGCGTGTGTCGCGCCAAAGAGCGACTCTGCGGTCACGAGCGTTGTCCAGCAATTGGCTTTCGCAGGATGCGTGCGTCGCGAAAGCCGCAAGGAACTCTGTAACCGGCCGTTGCCGGCATTGTGGGTCGCGGTAGATCACCGGGCCGGCGAGGGTTTCAAACAACAGCTCATCGCGCGGGGATCGCTGCTTGCGGAGATCAACCAGGGCATACAACCGCCGGTGGCGATATGCGGCGCGGGCAAATCGGTTCGTCTCCTGAATCCCCTCGAACGCGTCGGCAAAAATCAGAATCTGCCAGTCAGCCGAATCACTGCGATCCAGGCTGCCAAAGGTGCCGCAGACAACCCGACACGATGATTGCCAGTTCCAGCCGTGGACGGCTTCCACCTCGCCCCCGAGAAATGCCCCGAGTTCGGTGGCAATCGTCTGAGTCGCTTCGATGGTCTTACAGGCGATGAAGATTCTTGCTCCGTGGAATAGCTGGCACATGGTCCCCAGAAGATTGGTTTTCCGGTTTCCGCCGCCTACTTCGATGATGCCTTCGCGGTGAACAGCAAGCGTAGCTGCCAATCCCGGAACGATCGCTTCTGCCTCTGCGACATGCCTCTCCTCGACCTGGCACGGATAGTCGGAGCGATTTCGACAATCTTCAACTTGGGATTCGTATCCCATCTGAGCGAGGTGCCGGACCACGCGCTCGATGCAGCCGATCGGAATCATCAGGCCATCGCCGTAGCGCACGCAGACATGCTCCGTAACAGGAGTATGCTGCACAACGCCGCTGGGATCGCGACGAAACGAAAGCTCGTGGTAGCACAGTACCGGACGCAACAGATCCTCATGCGCCGGCCTCACAATCGCCACGCCGGCCCGGACTGTGATCGTGACACAACCTGCGCTACTGAGTTCAGAATGGGCAACGGATTCAGTCATGTTTTTCATTTTGGCAATTAGGAACCGACAATCTTGCCGGACACCATGTCCAACGAGTCAACAGGACACATCGGCGAGTTTCCGGCCATCGGTAGCGGCTTCGACCTGCGCTTGCATCTCTAATCCCCGCATTTGGTCGCAGAACTCCGCGGCGCGGGCCATGAGTTGTGTCGCCGGCACGTTGGTTTCCACGGTTCCGGCAATGACCTGAGCGTGAAGAACAAGCTCTTCGAGCGATTCGTCAAAGAACCTGAGCAAGTTGTGATAGAGGTCTTCAGGAGTGTCCTCCTCGACGACTTGAGCACGGCGGAGATACTCAGTGACGACCTTTCCGGCCGGTTCCTTCCGAGAAATCCGTTCCACGATTGATTGCCGTTTGGCGATGGGGAGCGACTCGATCTTGAGGGCTTTGGACATCGGGAGTTGACCGGATGCCACTGCATCCTGAATCACGCGATCCAACCGCAGCAGTTGGAGATATCGATCGACCGTGCGGCCCGAGATGTCGCCCAGCAGCCGAGCCAACCGGTCCCGAAACGAGTGATCGGTATGCAGATCGATGCGTATTCCGGACTTCCGAGATTCGATTTCGGCAAGCCGTTTGATCGCCCTGGCTTTGCTGACGGCGTCCAACTGCCGCCTTAAAAGATTCGCGTTGACGAATCGCTCTTCGACGGCATCGTCGGTCATTTCATCGCAAATGATCACATCAACTTCGTCGATCCCCAGTTCTTGGAGTGCCCGAACGCGGTGGTGGCCATCCACGATCATCCCCGCGGCCGTGATCTCGACGGGCTGCCGAAGTCCATGCCTGGCGATATCGTCCTTCAGCGACTGGAATTCACGATCGGAAAGATCGTTGTAGATCAACCCCTGCTGGGGGTGGGGCGTCAGTCCATCGATTCGGCGACGTTGAATCTGCATGTGGTTCTCCTTGGTCCGTTGTCGCGACCTTTACAGGCGTCGCAAATCCAGGTAGACATGGTTGCGTCCACTTAGTTTGGAGTCAAGGCACACATGTCAATCACATCGCGACAGCTGATGGCAGGACTGGAAATCAAGAACGTCAAGACGCTGACACGCTGGTATCAGGAGCAGGTGATTCCGGAGCCCAAGGTCGAACTCCATCCCGGAGGGATCGGGCGGATTGCGTGCTGGCCAGACTGGGTGTTGGAGCACGGTCGCATCATCAAGAAACTGCTCAGTGAAGGGCAGACACTAAAGGATGTGGCTGCAACATTTGGCGCAAACTGGGCGGCGATAGCGGCCCGTTATCGCCGGTACAACTTCGCACGCGTGAGTGAGAAGATGGACCGCGAGCATTTTCTGATGGATATCTGTGATTCCATCTACGAGACCGTTGCATTGCATCTGGGAAACATTCGAAGGCGTCTTGAGGCGACCGCATTCCCACCGGTTACCCTTGATGTCGTCAGCCAGGCCCTTGAATTGATTGAGAAGGGCCATAACCCAGTGCTCATTTTATCCTCGGAGAAGACCGTTGCAGTTCCAGACTTTCTACTCAGCCTTCACTTAGCCAAGCATTATCGAAACAGCGCCCCGTTTCTGGTTGTGCCCTTGTTTGCGCTTGTGACGCAACACAAGGAGGGGAACAAGGTGGCCAAGAAGCCAACTACTCAACCAGTCAGCATGGTCACACATGGTAAGAACGCTAGTGCGCAAGAAATGGTAATTACCGGTGCCGAGTGGGACTTTCAGATTCAGGGAGAACCGCAATGACCGATGCGATGAAGACCCCGATAACAGTCTCCCCTCTGAAGTCGATCAATCGGAATCAGCAGAAATACGAGCGCCAACGATGTCCAATCCATCCCGATCTCTAACGTGGCGTCTTGACTGGCGTGCCGTCTTTGAACTTATTGGAGTGGAGTATCCCAACCGGTCTGATCTCCCGCAGTCGATGCCCTGCCCGTTGTGTGAGACGGGAGCATTGACGGTCATGCAGGATCGGGTTCTCCATGCGGAGTGGTTCCACTGTCACGGCTGCAAATTCGCTGGCGATTTGATCGAGCTTGCCGCCCGTGTCCGAGAGTGCTCGATAAATCAAATCGTGGAAATCCTTGAAGCCCGCCAGATGTTCGGGATTCTGCTGGGTGACGACGACCTCACGAATTACCAAACAGAGCACCTTGATTACCGTAATCGAATCAAGGTCTTCTGGGAGGAAGCGAGTCGGGCTCCTGCGCAGATGGCCAGCCTGGGACCGTCGGGATACAGCCTCCTCCGCAAGTTCAGCCTTGGCGAACATGCTTATCGGGAACAGTGGCAACAACGCGAGGGCAGACTCTTCGGAGTTTCGCAGCGCCAGACGATCGAGAATTTATTCGCACCGATGTCGTTCGAAGAACAGGATCGACCGAATCGACAGGGCAAGAGTTCGCGTCGGCGTGGCGGCGGCCCTGGAAAACGCCGCTTGTTCCAAGGACACGACTGGGACGAGGTGCTGGTGATTCCCTACTCCGACCTGCCAGGGCGAATCATTGGCTTTACCTTCATTGGCCGTGACCCCGACAACCACCAAGTCGTCTACAAGCGAGCGAATGTTGGCTGCTGTGTTGCCCGTCCGCGAGAGTCCGGCCTGGGATTCCACGATGCCATCGATGGGTCTTCGCATCCCATTTTCGGCCGCTTCGCATTCGTGTTCTTCGACGAGGAAATTGCCACGTTACTGCACGGGCGGCATTTACGGGAATCGACGCGCCCGCTGCCGATCTTGTTGGCCAAGTCCACGCGAGACTTCAACCTACTGAATCTCCCACCGGATCTGGCTGAATTCAAACTTGTATTCTGCGGGCCGCCGCTGAAGACGCTACCACTGGCGAAGGCGCATAACGCCCTCGTGTCCGAGTATCAGATTTCAGATTTGGAGATTCGCGACAATCTGAAACATCGTAGCTCGACCACCTTCCTGAATCTTTTCAGAAAGAGGGCTGTCCCTTGGGTGTCAGCCTTACGCCGACATCTGACGACATTGAATCATGCGGACCTGGAGGTATTAGTCGGCAGGCTGAACCTCACCCCTGCTGAGAACAACGCACTTCTGAACGGACTGGGTGGCGAAGCGAGTGAACGGCTCGCCCACGTCGGACCGCATCGCATCGGCGGGAAGTCGATCGAAGTCGGAGGGCAAATTGTCGAAGAAACGGCCGATGGCTGGATCGCCAAAAAAGCCGGGCGAGAAGAAGTCATCTGCGGCTGGCCCATCCGAATCCAGACCATTTTCAAGACTGACGCTGGGAACACTCATTACGAGGTCTCCGTTCAGAGTCCGAATGAACCGGTGACACTGGTCATCGCCGAAAGTGAGCTCAAACGCACCAATCTTTTCGACATGGTCGCATGCGAATTGAGGAACGCTTTCAATCTTCATCTGCATTACATGCAACGAAAGTGGGCGAAGGAATCCTTCGCCATTGCCATGCAGTTCAGTGAACCGCAAATCGTCATCCACTCGGACCGCATCGGTTGGTCTCAAGAGCGACAGAGGTTTCAATTCCCTCAATTCTCAATTCTCAGCGGAGGCAGCATCGACCCCACCCCGGTGCCCATTCGACATGCAGATCGTTTTGTACCCGCATCAGGTTTGGCCATTCCATCAACCGGCCGAGAAGCCGTGGCGCTGTTGTCCCGGTGCTCACCAGAAACGCAAATCATCTGGGCACTCGCAGCATGTGTCGCGCACAATCTTTTGGCGGGAAATTGCCTACGAGAGCCTCTCGGAGTTGTCCTGGACGGACGATTTGCCCTTGAGACGGGGGTGAGTGCAGCGACAGCCCTCGGTTGCGGCTCCGTAGATGTCGCCTACCGAGGCAAAACGACAATTCTGCAATTTGTATCGACCGAGTGCGGCGCTCACGACTTCTTGAGCGTGATTCGTTTCCGCGGCAACTCGAACCCTCAACTCAGCACGGCCTGGCTGGATGATCCGAATCTACGGAACGCCATTCTTCCGCTCCCGCCTTACGCCGCAATTGCCGTGTCTTCGCACAGGGGATTTGTCCGCATCCGTTCGAACGAATTCCCGCAGCCAATCGGGCCACTTTCCTCCGCAGCCGAGTGGATCATTCCCTCGTACCTTGAAGATGTCTGTCGCCGGAAAAAGCTGATCAACTTGAGGGTGAGAGACAGGGAACTTTTATCCATCCTCCATGATTTGGCGGAGTGGCTCGAACGGAGTGGCGGGAACCCTAAAGCGGTACTTGCTGCGGAGGAAGTTCTGGCGTTTGATGCCCACTCCCCTGCGTTGGCATTTGTCGAATTGGTTGAGCAGATGCGATGTGCCAAGGATATTGCCTGCGTCGAAGCACACGCGGAGGGGGCCGTCCCGCCGAAGGCTCCGGTGGCCATCATCGAGCACCGTGGCGCAGCCGATCAGCCCCCGACCATCCAAGTCAGACACTGGGTCATCAACGAGATTCTTCGGCAAAGACGAGTCCCGGCAATTCGACCGGATGACGTTCAGGCTGATCTTGTCACTCGATCCGCGTGGCTGGGGGTGAACCATGAGGAACAGGGCACGTCATGGTTGATTGATGTAGAGTGGTGGAATCAAACGATTGCCGCCGGTCGACGGAATCTGTGTCTCAGTTCATCGCCGAGGTCGAGAAACGTCCCGATGTGTGTACCGTTGGAGCAAGAGTTTCCTGCACAGCCGCCCTCTGTCATCATCAATTCAACACCCTGAAGACGCTCGGAAATGGCGGTCGCGATGCACGAAGTTCGCAGTAAAGCGTCGCTAACTCATGTTGTGGTTGACTGTTTGGCACAATCCGCTGCTTTCGGAACCCTGACAAAGGTTTTTCACCCTTCAAGACACGTTCCCAGTAACGCGGCGGTCACGCGGTCATATTTTCTCAGATTGTTTGGGGATCTCGTTCTCGACCAATAGAGTGCTTGAACATTGCCCTGAGCTTTGCCACCTCACGCCAGCAACGCGGCGTCCACCGCGCGAGCCAATCTGTTTGCGTTGGGATTGCGGCGCAGTTCCAAAATACCATTCCACGCGGCGGTCGATTAAGCCGACGCACCCAAGGCTGCCCCCGGAATAGCGCACCCAGGCTCAGAGGATTTGAATGAAAGCCGGCACGTCGGTGACATGAAAGTACGGAGCGCGGTTAGCAATGGCGGTATAAAATCCCGATCCGTGGCCGGGACCGGTAAAGTTCTTGTGTGCGTTATCGTGAAGATTTTGCCCTGCGAGCGTGGTCTCGTCGTTGAGTACCTTGAACTGGTACTCGTGAATCATTTCATGGACCATGACGATGTACCAATTATGCCATGTAGCCGGTTTTGAGCGGAGGTCGAAGTTGTTGTCTCGGTCGTCGATGATCTCGGGACGATTGCCATCTGACACGAAGAAATAGTGCTTGTGCTCTACGTTGTCGTAGCCGTCGGTTCCATCCTGGAAACGAATGTCGAGTTGGGCGGGTTCGGCGTCTTCGATCCCCGCGTACCAGTCGTTCCAGAGCGTCTGGTAGACGCTCGTCATGTATTCCCTGATGCTATCGTTTACAGTTGCCAGCTCAGCGGCAAGGGTGGACGCATTCACTACCGCGGCTGCCGCGGCAACGATACTCGCGGCCCCCTTTTCCCACACCTCGTTCTCGGTTGGGGCAACCTGAGGTCGCTGATTAGCAACCCCTTCATGCAGACAGAGCGCCCAGGTTGCCGGCACGATCATTAGGCCGTTCTCATGCTCGGCTGGAATGTACTCCGCGTGGGCGGCGGGGTAATGGGCGATCACGATGTCTTTGGCTGCCATTCGAGTGCTCCAGAGTTAAAGGTGATTCTCGCCCCGCACCCTCGTCAGTCAAGAATTACCTCGACTTGCAGAGCCGGGAGTAGATCATGGCCGGGTACTTGGCCATCGCGTCTTCGGCGAATGCTCCGCCACCGCCGCCATTGAAGCACTTGCACGTCATCAACTGGACGCAAAATGCTTCGGTCCACCGAACCGACGCGTTTGGACGTACCCCGATGCGAAATCACAGTTCAGCTAGATAGTTGCATACAGCCAAGGTGGCAACAGGAGTTGAAAACTTGAGCCGATCATGAGCGGGAAGGACAACCTACCGATCACGGCTGCCCGCACTGGTCAACTTCCAATCCGGCCAATAGCTAACAGAAAGCACACCCGGCCGCCCCGCAGGGCGGCCAGGGTGTCTCTGGAATCACGCGGTGACATGTCTCTCGTCAGACTTGGTGTTGCCCGACCGTCCCGTCGGACTCGGTGGGCTAGCCCGACACGCATGACTTGGCGATTCAGTTCCGCACAAGTCGCTCACTCTGTGAGCACACACAGCCCTTACTCCCATTCGACAGTGACTTTCCAGTCCATGAGTTCGTACATTCTGCTGATGAGGAGTTCGGCCTGGGCTTTGGACGGTTCGCGGTGCTGGCTGGAGGAGGCGGTGGCTTCGATCAGTTGCTGGGCGTGGTGCATCGCGGCGTCGCGGAACACGCTTTGGTTGCCTCCGGTCCAGGGGAGCCAACTCTTCTTTTCGACGCTCCATGTTTTGGTCTTGGTGTGATCGACGCGGGCCGAGGTGACACGGAGCGGCGGCAGGCGTAGCGTCGCGGTTCGAGAGGTGGGGTTGAGGTTCAGGATCTTCGCGCGGGAGACATCGCAGGCGAGCATTGCATCTCCCTTGATGAGCCACGCCCCGCGAAACCCCTCGCCGTCGGCCATCAGGATGTCGGTGACGTGGATGCGCGCGGAGGCGAGTTCCCCGATGCGTTCCAGGTGCGAGACGGTGGGGCCGAGGGAGCGGGCTTGGGTGGCGATGTGCTGCCGTGATCCAAGGCGAACTCCGATCCCGAGTGCTGCGAGCACGAGCATTCCGAGTAACAGGGCGGCTCCGATGAATTGGAAGATTCGTGTCAGGCGTTCCTTCATGGTGGTTCCTTGTGGTGGATGACTCGATCGTCCGGCAGCACCGTGCTTGAGCCACGGAAGTCGTTGTCGAGTCCCTGAAAGGTGATGGTTCGTCCCGGCCTGGCCGGTGGTGCTGGTTTGGTGGGGACCGGCTTGTTGGGCAGCGGGTTTGTGGGAGCCGGTCGTTTGGGTGTGCGGTCACAACTCGCCATGAGGGGGAACGAGAGGATGGCGAGCGTCAGACCGATGGCGACGCGACCCTTGCGGCCATGCAGTTGAGGTGGGAGTGGCTGATTCGCGACGCGGGGAGAACGTCGAGCCGAGACCCGGAGTGGCACGGAAGGAGTCGATCGAGAAACAGGGCGTCGCAACATCAGAGAGCGATAACGGCGACGATTCATCCGCGATCGCCGAAAGACAGGACGAGACATCAGGCATCTCCTGTGGAGGCGGCAAAATGAACACGGGGCTGAGAGAACTCAGCCCCGTGTGTGTTGAGAGCAATGGTGATGGCCACTGAAAGACGAACGTCACACCCGTAATTGTGAGACCCGCTTGCAGCGGCCTCTCACGCGATGGACAACTCACCCGCCAGCAGGTTGAGAGTCAGATCACGTTCGACGGGCAGGCCGCGCAGCCAGCGGGTGAACTGATGCAGCATGAACCCCGCCGCGATGTTGGCGGTGTATATGGTGCTGCGGGCGGTGCATTGACCAGCTTGAGCTTCGGATTGCTCGAAGAGCGTCGTTGGATAATGGTCGCGACTGCGAGGATCGGCGGCACTGAGAATGCGGAGGACTTCGCCGAGCATGCGGCCATCCGTCCAGAAGGAACACGATTTGTGGACGGCACGCCAGATCGCGGCCCGCGTGGCAATCGAATCGACGCAGCAGAAGACCGCCTCGCCGGTCTCTTGGCGCGGGCGAAACCGGTCGGGAATGGTGCCCACTGTGATCGTGGGGTCGATGTGGTGGATGACCTTGGCGGTGGCCGAGACCTTGGGCGCACCGAGGTCGCCGGTGTAATAGCCCTGTGTGGTGATGTTGGTCTCTTCGACCGTGTCGAAGTCGATGAGTTGCAGCCGCTGAACTCCGAGGGCCGCGAGTTGGAGGGCCACTTGGCGGCCGATGGCTCCGACGCCAATGACGGTGGCCGTGAGAGCCTGAAGTTTGTCAGTGGGGACGAGGTCGTGTTGACGAGAGAAGCGATCAGTCATCGGGGTCTCCGAGAGGTTCGGGGGTGATGGGAAGTGAATGCAATGATGGTGACGTGGCGAGGATCTTGCGGCTGCCAGCCATCCAAGGCCGGAGAGGCAGATCGCCCAAGCATTGGGCCACAGTCGGGATGAAGCCGAGGTCTTCGAGGATGTGCTGGGCCGCGAGGTCGCGAGTGAAGACACGACGGCCAGCACTGTTCTGAATACTCGGGCCGAAAACCTGCTCGGCGAGCAGCAGGCCGAAGCTATTGTGGAGCAGCATTCGATGTCGGTTATCAGGCAGATGTCCCTTGGTGGCATCAAACCACTGATGCAGGGCGAGATAGTCTTGAGCCGTACCGCCCCACTTCTTGGCGGAGCGTTCGGCGTGAACGAGCGGGTTGCTCACGAGGCACCTCGCAGTTCACTTGCATCGAGTTCCAGCACGTAATACGGATCGGGGAAACCCCGCTCGCGCAGGGCCTCCCAAGTGACAGTGTGCTCATCGAAGTCCCGATGTGTCGCTTCATCGAAGTAGGTCGCGAAATCGGCTTCAAATTCGGCCGGCGTTTCGGCGGCGAAGAACTCTGTGCAGAGTCGCTCGCATTCGGCGTCGGCGTGAGCCTTGTCAAAGTACAGTTGCGTGCGCGGGAACGCACCCTCGGCATACGTGAACTCGTCATTGTACTCCCAGCCAACTTCCGAGATGACCCAAGCTCGCTGCGGCGGGGGAAGTGCGGGAGCGGTCGCTGTCACCACTCGGGCCACGCCGCCAACTCCAGCGGTGAGTAAGTTCGCGAAGAATCCCCGGCGTGTGACGGGATCGAGAGGCATGGGGACTCCGAAAAGATGAGGTCGGGAATGGGTTGCACGTTGGCGAGGTACTCGCTGGTCCACGCCTCGTGGTCGCTGCCGGTGAATGGCCGCCGGTAATCGACGGCGAACGGCAGATTCATGGAGCCGCCCGGTCCCGCCGGGAACTGCAATCGCGCGAACGTGTCACCACCGCAGGCCACGATCGCCATCACCGCCCAGTCACTGCGGCCGAACACGCGGGCGAAGGTCTCTTCATCGACGGAGCTGGGCTGGGCCGAGTCACCCGGATGCGTATGAATCCAGATCCGTCCAAACTGATCGGGACGCAGCCCGCGATCAATTTGCCGATCAAAGAACTCAGCGACCGACTCGTCCTCGAACGCGACCGTGATGACGGAGCAGTGCTGGCGCACGAGTACGAAGTCTTCGATCAGCAGCAGATCATCAGCGGAGGAGATGCCGAAGCCGCCGACTTCGGTCTCGCCGAGATCACGCAGGAACAGCAACTTGGCCCACGCGGTCGGATGAAAGCGGAGCATGGGGTGTTGTGGTCTCGTCCAGATCAGACGTTTCCTCGTCGGCAACTTCGTCGGAGGCTTCTTGGTCGGTGGCAGCTTGGGCATGACAGTCCTCGCAGAGTGTGTTGGTGAGACAATCGGGACAGCGGAGTTTGGAACAACCGTCGCAGCGTTTCAGACACGATGAGCAGCAGTCGCCACTGCACTCCGGACAATTCGGTAGACAGGAATCGCAGCCCGAGTTGCCGCAGTGCTGACAGGAACGACTGCAATCGGAGCAGACGCTCGCTTCGCAGTCCTCGCAGTAGTAGGACTCGTCATCGTCGGAGACATGGCCTCCGCACGCATGACAATCCACGCCGTACCAGCCGCTGAGGGACACATACGGACTCTCGCTGTTGTAGCTGGAGAGGGTCTGCTGAATGATCTGGAAGTAGTCGCTGAAACGACCGGTGCGCAGTGCATGAGCCAGTGGCGCGCTGCCATCCCCTTCGCAGAGCCGTTCGCCCAGAACGTGGGGATGAGGGACATCCGACCGACTGCTGGGGTAATGGGGTGACTCGGGAATGATGATGTAGGGGGTGCCTCCCAGTTCGCGGCCCTGCAAGCGGATCTCGAAACGGCCGAGATCGATCCCCTCCAGCGTGATCTCGTCGGTGAACACGGTGACCGTCTCGTCTGGGAGATCGAACGAGAACTCGGCGAATTCGGCCCGCACCGCCGCCAGTTCGTCGTAGACCAGCCGCTGTGTGGGTGGTGGCTGGCCGAAAACTCCCGAGGAGAGCACTCGCAATCCGGAGTTGATTCGCGTCTGGCATTCGGTGAGACGCGTGCGGAGTTCCCAGCCGAGATGTTCGGCGGCCGAATGCCAACCGCGTTCCGTGGCGGTGAGCATTCGATCGAGCAGTTGTCGCGCGGTGCCCATCGAGTGCGGCGCGAGGTCGAT
>JAYVDI010000146.1:0-3602 GCA_043749505.1 Schlesneria sp.
CAACTGATAATCAAGAACCCGCGGCCTTACGGCACGCGGCTCGCCAGCTTCTGTCGGTCACGTCAGGTTTCACCCTCTTTCGCTGCGTTATGACGAAACGAATCGAAGTCACAACGACCGGCGTTGCCCAGTTTCCAGCTTCGCCAGTAAGATTCCGCCCGCGCGAGTAACCGGTCGGTTATATCTTCCTCGTGCCTCTTCCCCTCAAGCCTGTTGAACACGGATGTGTCATGAGCGACTTCCTGAGACGAATCGTTTTGTCGGGGATGTGCCTGTTGGCCGCGACACTTTCGCCGGTTCATGCTGCTGACGATTTGGGCGTGCGTGTCCCAGACGGCTTTGAGGTGGTCGAGTTCGCGGGCGACGATCTCGCTCACGACATCTATTCCATGACGATCGACTCGCAGGGGCGCGTCGTCGTGGCGGGAGCGGGCTACGTCAAGATCCTGATCGACCGCAATGGCGACGGAAAAGCAGATGAGGCCAAGCTGTTCTCGGACTCACCCAAGAACGGCGCGATGGGGATGTTCTTTCACAGGCGGTCTCTGTTGTGCGTGGGCGACGCCGGGCTGCTGCGGTTCAAAGACGCGAACGGGGACGACCAAGCCGACGGGCCGCCCGACGTGTTCCTCCGCACCAAAACCGGCGGCGAACACGATGTGCATTCGATCCAGCAGGGACCGGACGGCTGGTGGTACGTCATCGCGGGGAATGGGGCCGGGATCACCAGTAAGTACGCGACGCTGCCGTCGTCGCCCGTGAAGCAGCCGCGCGCGGGTGTCCTCTTCCGACTGAAGCCCGATCTGTCCGGCGGCGAACTCCTGTCGCATGGCCTGCGCAACGCCTACGACTTCGCCTTCAATGGTCAGGGTGATCTGTTCACCTACGACAGCGATGAAGAGCGAGAAGTGTCATTGCCGTGGTATCGCCCGACGCGCGTCTTTCACGCGCTGACGGGAGCCGACCACGGCTGGGTCAGCAAGAGTTGGATGAGACCCGAAGGGATGCTCGACTCGCCATCCACGATCGCTTCGTTCGGGCGCGGCTCGCCGACGGGCGTCGTCTGCTACCGACACACCCAATTCCCCGACAAGTATCGCGACGCACTGTTCGTCCTCGACTGGACCTACGGGCGAGTCCATCTGCTCCCACTGAAGTCCGCCGCCGACACCTGGTCCACCGAGCCGGAACTGTTCATGAGCGGCACCGGTCAGAACGGCTTCGCGCCGACGGATGCAGAAGTCGGCCCGGACGGTTCGCTGTACATCAGCATCGGGGGGCGCGGGACTCGCGGCGGCGTCTATCGCATCCGGCACACGCTCGGTGAGAAGCTCCTTTCAGCGAAAACAGCCCCTGCGGCGAGCGGACCACCGCTCAGTCCGACGGCTGGCAAACTCGCCTCCGTCCTCGAAGCATCGCAACCGCTGAACAGTTGGTCGCGAACGAAGTGGGTGCCAATCGCCAAGGAATTGGGAGCCGCGCCGTTTCAACAAGCCGCGCTGGACAAAGAGCAATCCGCTGCGAACCGCGTGCGAGCGATCGAAGTGCTGACCGAGCTGTTTCAAGGACTCGATGCCAAACTGCTGAAAGAGCTGGCTCGCAGTCCTTCGGCCGCCGTTCGCGCGCGGGCGATCTGGAGCTACGGCCGAACGGCGATCGAACCGCTCGACGTTTCACTCGTGAAGCTGTATCTCGACGACGGTCATCCGCTGGTCGGTCGCTGCGCACTTGAACTCTGTCTGAGTCGGTCCGAGTCAAGCCTCAACTGGGTGCCGCTGTTACCGAGCATCGCGAAGCGACTCGGCGGCGCGGATCGCTTCAACCGCGGACTGGCGGCGAACGTCGTCGCGCGGCTGGACGACAAGCAAGTGACGAGCATCTCGACCGAGGCGACCAAAGTCGGTGTGCGGGCCGTCGTCAGCTATGCCACCGGCTGGTTAAGCCGCACGCCAGACGGGGCTGCTCGCATCCGCAGCATCGTGCCGTCGCTGGCCGTCGCTGTGTTGCAGAAGCGCGAGAACACGATTGATCTAAAACTCGATGCCGTCCGGCTGCTGCAACTCGCACTGGGTGACATGGGACCGCTCGCCGGTCGGCCCCCCGTGTTCGATGGCTACGCGAGCAGTATCGACTTGGAAGAGTTCGAGCGGGAACTCGACCCGCTGCGCGTACAGTTGGCCGAGGTCTATCCGACCGGGGACGCACGGCTTGATCGCGAGTTGATTCGGCTGCTGGCGATGCTCACCTCGTACAGCAGCAAGCTGGTCGATGCCGTGTGCGACAAACTCACCGACGAGTCTGACCCGATCGACGACCTGCACCATCTGATCGCCGTGACTCGGCTCCCGATGACGCACTCGGTGAAGCAGCGCGATGTACTGGTCAAGACCCTCGTCAATTTGGAATCGAAGATCGCAGCGAAGAAGCTGCCACAGGATGCCAGTTGGAGCGATCGCGTCAAAGAGATGTGGGTCAAACTCGCGCTGTCCGACGACTTCCTCGCGGCGGCGCTCGTCGGACATCCGGCCTTCGGTCGGCCCGGTCACACGATCTTCCTCAACCAGATGCCCCCCGAGTTGCTTCCGGCCGCAAGAACGGCCTTCGTCAAACAGATCGCGTCCGACAGTGACTATGCGTGGACCACCGAAGTCGTCTTCGCGCTCGGAGACACGGACGATGCGACTCACCGCGAGTTGCTCCGCTCACAGGTCAATCGCTTCACCGTGCGAGGCAGCATCCTCGTGATCCTCAGCCGGAATCCGGTCGCCGCCGACCGCAATCAGTTCGTCGAGGGACTCGACTGGTCGCAAACCGAGGTTCAGGCGGCGTGTTTGTCCGCGTTGGAAAAACTCGGCCCGAGTACACAGCCCGACGAGCAACTCGCGCTGCTCAAGTCGCTCCGTCGGCTCGGAGCCGATGAGCGCGAGTTCGCCGCGCGCGAGAGCGTCGTCGCGCAGCTTGAACGCAACAACGCACAGCGGTTTCCGTTCGTGGTCGGCAAGCTGGGACATCGGCCCCAGCCCGAAACCGTCCGCCGCTGGACCGAATGGTGCGAGAAAAAGTGGCCCGTTGAAACCGCCGCACAACTCGGTGGCAATGACGCGGAGTTCTCGAAAATGAAGGCGCTGCTGGCGGAGATCGATTGGAATTCGGGCTCCGCCACGCGCGGAGCAGCTCTGTATGCCAAGCGGTCCTGCACGCAATGTCACGGTGAAAAAGGGGCACTCGGTCCCGATCTGTCCGGCGCAGCGAACCGCTTCTCAAAAGAAGACCTCTTCGCCGCGATCCTGCTCCCCAGTCGAGATGTCCCTGCCCGCTATCAAACGACGCTCGTCCAGACGCGCGACGGTAAATCGTTCTCGGGGCTGATCATCTACGAGTCCGTGGACGGCTTCCTGATCCGCAACGGCACCGGCCAAACCTTCCGCATCGAGACACACCAAGTCGAAGAACGCCGCAAGTCGCCCGTCTCACTGATGCCCTCGGGCCTGCTCAAAGACCTCACGCCAACCGACTACGCCGACCTCTTCGCCCACCTGCAAACCCTGACGGCAGCGAAGTCAGCTCCTTGAGCAGTAGGGTGCGTGGAGTCTTCGGAACGC
>JAYVDI010000147.1:0-5806 GCA_043749505.1 Schlesneria sp.
GTAATACGCGGGCCACTTGGCGGTGCCGCTGCGCCAACCGAACTCGCTGCCGCTGGTCGCGTGGACGACTCGCGTCTGACGATGCCACGGCGCACCAAAGTCATATTCCATGTCGGCGTCGTAGGCGAACATCTCGCCGTCCGCGTTGAACGCGAAGTCGAACTGGTTGCGATAGCCGGACGAGAACACGTCCCACGTCTTGCCGTCCGGATCGATTTTGCAAATCCACCCGCCCGGAGCGAGCACCCCCGCAGCATGACCACTCGGATCCCAATGACGCGGCAACAACACATCCTCGTCCCAGTTCGGCATCAGTCGGCTGGTGACGCCTTCCGGCAGAGTCGCTCGCAGTTGTTCGGTGCGCTGGCCGCCCATCGTCTGCGGTGGAGCGTTCGTCTTGATCTCGAACGGCAGCTTCGTGTGATTGCCCGCGATGACGTAGAGCGACTTGCCGTCGGGCGACAGGCGAATGGCATGCGGCCCGTGTTCGCCACCGCCGGGGATCGCCTTCAACAACTCGACCTTGTCGAACTGGTCGTCGCCATCCGTGTCCTTGCACCGATACAGCCCGCTGCCCGGTCCGCCGTTGCAGACGACGTAGAGACTGTCGAACGCCCACAGCAAACCCTGCGCGCCCGACATTTGCTTGTCGCCGAACTTGATGTCGAGATGCTCCACCTTTGTCTCGCCGGTGCTGCCGATCGCTGGCGGAGTCACGCGGCAGAAACCGAGATTGCCCTGGTCGCTGACGATCAATCGGCCCTTGGGATCGCTGGTGATGTTGACCCACGAACCGAGCTTCTCCTTCGGCACGGTGAACAGTCGTTCGACCTGAAAGCCGGGGAGCAGGTTGAACAGATCGCGCGGCTGCGACTCATCAGCGATGACGTTGCGTTTCGGTTTGGCGGGTGCATCAACAACCGAAGCCCCGTTCGCCGGAGCGACCTCGGATGCCTGCGTGAACTGTCGCTCCGAGACTTGGACCGCCTCTTGAGCCAACCCTAGCGATGGGCTGATCCACAACAGACTGACCAACAGAGCCGCACTGGCCCACGCAATTCTTCGAGTAAGGAGCATCGTCATCGCAAGCGGTTCCTTCGACGGAAGAGATTCAAAACGGCAGGTTCAAACCGGGGGGCGAGATACTGATGAACCGCTCTCATTTTTGCGAGTCTGCCTGACGAGAACGATCACGGCGGGGCCGCCCTCGCACACCAACCCGCAGCGTGAGCAAGGACATGGCCCCGGTTTCCCCGCCCCGCCGCCCGGCAACAATGCCTTTCGATCAGTCGATGAGCGGCTTAGACTCACGCCCGTCCTGCCCGCCCACTCTTCCAGTGATCCCTCCTGCCTCGTGAAACTGATCATGCCGCGTTCGCCTTCATCGTCGTTCATTGAGCTTCTCTTGTTCAACGGCTTGTTGTCGCGCACCGCTGGGTTACGAGTGGCCGTCGCTGTCGTTGGGCTATTCGTTGCGACGTGGCCGGTTCGTGCGGGGGACGTGTCGTTTCAGAACGACGTGATGGCGGTGTTGTCGAAGGCGGGCTGCAACCTCGGGACGTGTCACGGCAACGCGCGGGGGAAGGGTGGGTTTCAGATCTCGCTGCGCGGGCAAGACCCGACGGGCGACTTCGCGATCCTCACGCGAGACTGGTCGTCGAGGCGAGCCAACGTCAGCGAACCCGATCTCAGTTTGATACTGCTCAAGCCAACGCAGCAGATCGCGCACGAAGGGGGCAAGCGGTTCGAGATGGATTCGGCCGAGTACCGCGTCCTCCGCGCTTGGATCGCCGCCGGGATGCCGTTCGATCCGGCCGACGCTCCAAAACTGGTGAAGCTGACGGTCACACCGCGCGAGGCGTTTTTGGCACCCAACCATGCTGCGCAGCTTCCTGTCCCCTCGCCCCCGTCTTCGGGGGAGAGGGTTAGGGTGAGAGGGCCGGAGGGTGATGACGCTGCCCCACTTCAAACGAACTCAACTCTTCCTCCCACTCCCCGTCGAGGGGAGGGAACAAGAACAGATGAAGACCAAAACAAAGAACCACTCACCCTAGCCCTCTCCCCGCAAAGCCGGGGCGAGGGGACAAAGCCGGAGGGCGAAAGCCAAAACAACCGGGCAGCTTGGCAACTGCAGCTCACCGCGACGGCCGAGTTGTCCGATGGCACAGCGCGCGACGTGACGACGCGGGCCGTGTACGAGCTGGCTCAACCGATTGCCGACGTGTCGCATGACGGGCTTGTCGCAGGGCGGTCGGTGGGTGAGACGACGGTCCTCGTGAGGTATCTCAATCAGCAAGTCGGTGTGCGAGTCGCCTTCATCTCGGAGCGGCCTGGCTTCGCGAAGTCGAAGATCGAGCCGGCCAACTTCATCGACGAGTTGGTCTTCGCGAAGCTCGACAAGCTGCGGATGAATCCGTCGCCTGTGAGCGACGACGCGACGTTCGTGCGGCGCGTCCATCTCGATCTGCTCGGGCTGCTCCCGACGGCCGATGAGGCACGTGCGTTCGTGGTCGATCGCGCGGCGGACAAGCGGGCGCGGCTGATCGACGCGCTCCTCGAACGGCCCGAATTCGCCGATTGGTGGGCGCTCAAATGGTCCGACTTGCTCCGCATCGAAGAGAAGACGCTCGACCGAAAGGGGGTCGAAAATTTTCACAGCTGGCTGCGAGACTCCTTTGCCACGAACAAGCCGCTGGACCAGATGATTCGCGAGATCGTGGCCGGGCGAGGCAGCACGTATGAAGTTCCTCCCGCCAACTTCTATCGCGCGCTGCGGACTCCCTTTGAAAGGTCCGAGGCGGTCGGGCAACTTTTCCTTGGTGTGCGGCTGCAATGTTCCAAGTGTCACAACCATCCGTTCGACCGCTGGACGCAGGACGACTACTACGGCTGGGGCAGCGTCTTCGCGGGGATCGATTACAAGATCCTTGAGAACCTGCGCCGCGACTCGAATGACAAGCACGAGTTCGATGGCGAGCAGATCGTCTTCCTGTCTCAGGATGCGAAGCCGCGCGATCAGGCGAAAGACCCGCGCACCGAAAAGGTGCGCGCCGCGAAGTTCCTCGGCGAGAAGCCCGTGTCTCAAGGTCCGGCTGTTCCTAAAGCCGGACTTCCAACAGCCGATCCGCTGGACGAGCTTGCCGCGTGGCTGACCGATCCCGGCAACGACCGCTTCGTCCAAGTGCTGGCGAACCGGACGTGGCAACAGGTGATGGGACGCGGCATCGTCGATCCGGTCGATGATTTTCGCGCGACCAATCCGGCCGCGAATCCCGCGTTGCTCAAGGCGCTCGCCGAGGAATTACGAAGCGTCACTTTTGATCTGCGCCGCGTGCTGCGAGTCATCCTGAACTCGAAGACCTACCAACTCTCGTCCGAACCGAACGACACAAATCGCGAGGACGAAGCCAACTTCAGCCGGTCGATCGTCCGACGCCTCTCGGCCGAACAGTTGCTCGACGCGGCAAGCCAGATCACCGACGTGCCGCTCGAATTCAACGGCTATCCGCGCGGTCCGCGCGCGGCGCAGTTGCCCGGCGTCGGTGTGACGCGCCGCCGCGATGCCGGCCCGTCCGACGCGGATCGCTTTCTCAAAGCGTTCGGCAAGCCACCGCGACTCCAATCGTGTGACTGCGAACGCTCAGAAGAGACCACACTCGGCCAGACGTTTCAGTTGGTCAGCGGCTCGCTCGTGAACCGGATGCTGGCGACGAGTGGCAATCGGTTGGATGGCCTGTTGAACTCGAAACGCTCGTCGAGCGAGATCATCACCGAACTCTTCTTAACCATGCTGACTCGCCCCCCGACGGATGAGGAACTTCGCACCTCGACCGCGTTCTTCGAGAAGTCGTCAAACCGTCGGATCGCGCTGGAAGACATCACATGGGGGCTGCTGAACAGCCACGAGTTTTTGTTGAGACGGTGACGAGACGGCATTAGCGGCACTTTGCCAAGTGTGATTCTTGGGCGTCAGCCCTCATGTGTTTTTCTTAGCGGGGCGGCGTCAGCCCCCTGGCTCTTGGAACAGGGGCTGACGCCGCCCCGCTAAGATGTCTCATCACAGAAGGACAGACATGTTGAACGCACTCGACACTCTCTCGCGACGGCGGCTCGTGCAGTTGGGGGCGGGCGGATATCTCGGTCTCAACTTGGGCGGCGTTTGGCGTGCTGAGGCCGCCAGCGGCGGGAGTGAGCCGTTGCCGAGTGTGCTCAAGACCCTGAAGTCGTGCATCCTCGTTTTCTACTACGGCGGGCCGAGTCATCTCGACACGTATGACCTCAAGCCGAACGCCCCCTCGGAAGTGAGGGGCGAGTTTCAACCGATCAGCACGTCGGTGCCGGGCCTGCACGTGTGCGAGCACCTGCCGAAGATGGCTCGGCAGATGCACCATGTCGCTCTGGTGCGGAGTGTCACTCATCAGGCGCGGCTGCACGATTCGGCGTCGATTCATGCGCTGACCGGCCGGCCGCTCGAAGGGCCTGATCGCGAGCTATTCGCTCCACAACCTCAGACCAACCCGAGCTACGGCAGCGCGGTGTCGTACCTGCGCCGGCATCAGCCGACCGATGTGCCGTTCGCGTCGCTGCCGTTTCCGTTTCGGAACGTCCACGAGGTGCCGTGCCAGGGAGGCGGGCTGATCGGTTCGCGGTTCGACCCGCTCGGCATCGAAGTCGATCCGGCCAACCAGCGGTATCAGATCGAGATGCTGAAGCGGCCCGAGGGACTCAACGCCGCGCGTCAGCAGGAGCGGCGCTCGCTGCTCGATTCGCTCGACCGAACGCTCGGGCACACTCTGACGGCGGGAGCCTCCCTACGCGAGTTCTATGAGAAGGCGTACCGGCTGCTCGACTCGGAGCGGATCAGGCAAGCACTCGACATCGGGCAGGAACCGGCCGCGCAGCGTGAACGCTACGGCTTCGGCATCGCCCCCGTCTCCGTGGGCGAAGGGGGTGGCGGAGGCAACGGCGCCGAGATGGCCTTCGCGAAGCCGATGCGCGGCCAGAATGTTTTACTGGCGCGGCGACTGGTCGAGGCGGGCGTGCCGTTCGTCAACGTCTACGACTTCCGGCAGCAGGGCCAGAACTGGGATGCTCACTTCAAGTGCATGAACCAGCACAAAACGTTTCTGCTCCCGCAGGCCGATCAGGCGCTGGCCGCGTTGATCGAAGACCTCGAAGCGCGCGGGCTGCTCGACACGACGCTCGTCGTCGCGATGGGTGAGTTCGGCCGCACACCAAAAATCAACGGCGATGCGGGCCGCGATCACTGGCCCGACTGTTACACCGTCCTCTTCGCTGGCGGAGGCGTTCGAGGCGGCCACGTCCACGGCTCCAGCGACCGCCTCGGCGCGTACCCGGCTACCGATCCCGTCACCCCCGGCGACCTGGCGGCCACGATTTACTGGCGATTCGGTTTTGATCCCACGACCGAAGTTCATGACCAACTCGGACGCCCACATCGACTGTCCGAGGGAGAACCGATTCGCAGTCTGTTCAGTGCGTAATAGACTGTGCATCGATTACGTCTGAGAGTTCGCCGGGACTTCACTGTCCTCATCGAGTGGGCCACATACGACCAGCGGCCCGAATGTACTACTAGCGTTTCGTTTCTTGTCAGCCTGCACAAATTCTTCTGCCTCAAAGTAGCCTTCATCGCTCCGCGTGAAGTGAGCCGATTGTGAGTGGACCAGGGCATCAGCACTCGGCACCGAACTCGCGCACGGCTTTCTTCACGCGGAGAGACTGTGCTTTTTTCAGGGACTACAGACCTGTCACTGGTCAGGTTGTGTGGCGTGCGCTACAAGGC
>JAYVDI010000148.1:0-10071 GCA_043749505.1 Schlesneria sp.
TACGAAGTCGCACAGCGTTTGAAAAACTGCAAATCTCACGAGGAGGATGCACTTCGTCGCGTCGCCAAGGGCCATGTCGATGCGCTGTCGTACGAAAACCTACGGAAGCTGCTTCAGCTCGCGGAAATGGTTCCGACCAAGACCGCTTGGAAGAGCCTGCGAAGTCTGCGTTCCAACAAAACAAGAATGCCACTCACCTGGTCCGTCATGATTGCATTGATCTCCGCGGGGAGTCCAGAGAAGGTACAAGTGACCGCACAGCTTGCAGCGACCCACGGGTGGACTGACGCTGAAACACGTCGATACATTCAAGCGGAGTCTGGGATACCGAATCGTCGCCCTGGATCGGGTCGAACGATGAAAGCCCCGAGCGACCTCGCTTCCGGTATGCGGCAACTTACTGACGAATTGAGAGTCGTCAGCAAGCGAATTCAGTTGCTGCAAGAACTGGCCGCCGCCGACGCCTCACAAGCCGATCTTCGGAATAGACTCACGACATTAGGGGCAGCCCTAACGAAGATCATTTCACTGGAGAAGAACGATCGACTTCAAAATCGTTGACCAAGAACAATGCCAAAGAGTGAGGTGGCCGTCGAATCACGGCTGCAACAGTTCGAGGAGTTACAAATGGTTTGTAAGGAATTACAAACGTGATCTCTTCCCATTGAAGGCCACCGTATCGCCTGAGTGTTGTTTTCGTTGAAGAGCACTTAGCCCTCGTATTGCGGCTAGGTGCTGTCGCTGGGCCGCCTGCTGTCGTTTCAACAACTGCGTTCGAGTGCCCTCCTTCATTTTGGACACCAGTGAGTCCGCGTGATGGACCTGTAACCAGGTGGCCACGACACGCTGTACCAGAAGCTGTTCGAGCGGGTTCGTTTCGTCGAGAACCAATGAATTTGCGAGGCTGCGAACTTTCTGTTGCGTGGCTTCCTTGAGCAAGTCGTCCGCCCCCGATATCAGGCCGACCCAGGTTGAGACTGCGTGCTGTGCGAGGTCGCCGAGTTTACACCACAACTCGGGCGTTTCGTCGAGGAGCGAACGGGCGGCTTCCGACGCCTCGGTGTCGCCTTCGCTCGCTCGTTGCAACAAGTCGCGAAGGTGCAGTAGATCATCCACGTTGTCTGCATGTTGGCTGTTAGATTTCAAGGGCGGGACTCCGTTCGCCGACTTCGTGCAACCCCGCCAGTTTCGCTCGATGCGACAGTGGATCAGCAACAAGCGGCTGAGTTCGTTGAGGGCATCAACGGTGCTATCCAGCTCCGCGAGACGGTCTTGAGTTCGACGCCATTGTAGCTGATCCGTGGCCCGCTCTTCACGAGTATTCTTGATGTGAAGAGCCGTCAGTGCGGCGACTTGACCTCGGCCAAAATACTGTTTGGTGACATGGCCTTCGCGCCGCACACTCAAATAAAAGTAGCGGCCCTTCCCGCGAGATTCCCATGCCATTGCGATTCCTCCGGTTGTGCTACGGTCCTGAATCTCCACGCGGAGAGGGACCGCATGCAGTCTATCCCGCCATTCTGAGTGGCAAGACGGGGGTTGGGCGAAGTTCAGCAAAGGTCGTCGCCAGAGAATCGAGGAGTTGCGACCACTCCGGTTTCAAATTCAACTCGAAAGCAGTGACCGCGCCGTCCACATCGATCAATCGTTGATGCAGTCGAGCCAATGACCGGCGCTCAGATCGACTCATTTCATCGACAAACGGCAGCCGTCGCGCCGAAATCAAGAACTTCAACCCGTTGTCGAGCGTGGAATTCGGGAGTTGGTACGCATCCAGACCCCATTGAAGCAGGTCGCTGTGGGGGACTGCGGTGGTAAGTTCGGCGATCGCTCGCGTCCCGTATTTGTATCCACAGATTCTCCACACGAATGCGATGTCGTCGCGTTCTAGCGGTTGCCACGTCTTTGGCCCGAGTACTTGATGGGTGATCCAGCTTGGAGTGTCGAGACGGTCACGAACGTCGAAAAACAACTCTTCGTAGATCTCGACGACACTTGTGGCGAGTCCACATTTGATGTCAATTTCGTTACCCGACTGTCTCGCCAAAATGCGGGATTCGATCTCGAATCGATTGAAGGATTGTTGGCCAGCGAGCTGGTGTGCCGCTGCCAGTTCGGGATCGAGTCGAACGGCCCGATCAAATCCCTTGCGAAGTTCTCGAAAATATCGTGCAGCCCGGCGGACCCAGTCGTCGTCAGCGCCAAGTTGTCGGCGGGATTTGGTTTCAACGCGGAGTACAGCGCGTTGCCAGCGCCAGTTTGCTGGTCGGAACGGACTGTCAGTCGTGAGGTCGATCAACTTCGACGGTGTCTCGGAGACGGGGAAAGTCAGCATCAGCACATTCCCCCCCTTTATTGAGATTGGTCGTGCCAAACGAACGCCGTGGGCCTGGTCGTGAAAAATGTATCAAACATTCAACATGCGGATCGACTTGGCTTTGAGAATCCGACGCGCTGGTGATCGTGATTATCGCCTATGGCTGAGAAACGACGGCACAAGCACCAAAATTTTAATTGCGAGGCTGACGCTGCCGGACGGGTTGCTGGCCGACCCAATCGAGAGCGGCCTTGAGTTTGTCGAGTGGCCAAGACTTTATCCCCCGAAAGCAATTTGAAACAAATGGTTCCGTAACTTGAATCGCCTGGGCAAGGTCGCGTTGCAACAAATTCCGGAATTTCATCTGAGACATGAGAGTTGCGACTGGATCGGCGGTCATGTTAGGGCCGCATTGCAGATTCAATTCTTGGAAATACGTTGGCTTCCATGTCTTTTTCAGCACTTCAAGAAAGCTGGGCCACGATTGCAAGTAAACATTCTTGTGTGCGAGGGGATTGACCGCATCGAAAACCGAGAAAGTCAAATACGCTTTGGATAGGTACGCTGGTGAGTCGTGCACGACGTACGAGTGCTGTCGAATGGGAGTAAAGACCATTCCACACGGCTTTTTACAAAGACTGGGATGGGCAGCCCAGAACTCTCGCCGCACAGTCACGTAACCCCGAAATTCGGCCGTTCGATGAAAGTCACTGAGCAAATGTGCCAGAGCATTGAGGGAACGCGATTCCTCGGAATAGATGTTTTCGTATGTCAGTTCGATGGGGCAGTCGGGGTAGATCCCACGCAGTGCGGTGAAGCAGAGGTACCGATCATTCCACAGATCCTCTCGCCGTGCTCGAATTCGATCTTCGTCCAACTTCATGCACTTAATCAAATCAGAAACTCTTCGTTCCTCCATTTTAGTCGGCCGACCCGTCGGTGGAATCGGAACATCAAGCTTAATGAAAGTTGACTGCGGGAAACTAAGCATCGTATTCATTCCTCCTGTACCAGTGACCTGCCTCAAAAACCAATTCATGCAGAGCTTGTCGCATTGCATCTGTATTCAAACGAAAATGAGCTTTAAGTCGTGTACCCGTGAGTGCCTTGAACGTCCCAGTCTCCACAAATCCAAGGTCACCCAGGGCAGACACGGCCGACCGCAGTTGTGGTGCCGTCAGGCCCGTCTCAGAGCTGTGCTGTTTCCACGTTTTCCAAAACCATCCGTGCTTGCCGTCAAGGGTTCGGAGTTTAGAACGCCCTTGATTATGGATGTACCAGTACTGCAAATTGGACAGCACAATCGCCGCGTTGAAGTTCTCCCGGCAGATCATGATTGCGGTGGTCGGTACAGTGACTACTTTTCGTTTTGAGCGAAGCGAGCCGGTCGGTGTCGTCTGGCTGCGCATTTGCGGTCGGACTGCCGGATCGGGAGTGGGAATTCCGCGAAAGTCGGCGGAATTGCGGTAGCCGTACAGTAGTGGTGGCAAAACGCCGATTTCCGTCGCGCTGGGATACCTGAGTCTCCATCCAACGTCTGTTGGCGTCACATACAGCGGATCGCGACCACGTCGATGCAGCAATCCCATCCGCACCAGTTTGTCGATCGCATGCCGGGCCTTCGTTGCCGATGTTCCCGCTGCAAGACCGAACGACAGATAGTTGCCGACCCAGTACGGATCTCCATCCTCCACGACCGCCGACCGAAATCCATCACGGTTCCTTTTGGGTGAACACCATCCGATTGCATGACTCAACAGTAGGCTTGCGAGTCCCCCTTTCGTCGCCAGGACCAAGTCCGGTGTGAGCGTGGTGAACGGGGAACCCCACGGTTGTTTATCAACATCGCCGGTTTCAATTTCGCCCCAGAATGCGTCATCCGGCAGTTCTTCAACTTCATACCCGACCTGCGTCGCAGTAATCGCAGAGTCCTTGGTGGTCGAATGTCGTTGAAACTGAGATTGACGGAGGTCTGAAACTGGTGTGCTCATCGTTATCAACTCCACAAGTCAGGTGAAACTTAACCATTTTGAATGACGTGAAAGACATGTCGAACGACGTGTAGGAACATTGAGTGACGCGACTCTGACACGTCGTAGAGGAATAATTCTATACTTAGGTTTCACAAAAAAGCTTAGCGCGGCAAGCAGGCTTGCCGCTCAAGTTGTTTTTAATCAAGAACACCATTACTCCAGCTTTTGTATGGAATGCGCGCCAGACGAGTATTGCTCGACCTTCAAGCTCGGCGCGCAACATGAGTACCGTTCGACCTTCAAACCTTGGCGCGCCATACGAGTAGTGCTCGACCTTCAAACGTTGTCGCGCGCCATACGTGTACCGTTCGACCTTCAAACCTTGGCGCGCCATACGAGTACCGTTCGACCTTCAAGCTTGGCGCGCAACATGAGTACCGTTCGACCTTCAAGCTCGGCACGCAACATGAGTACCGTTCGACCTTCAAACCTTGGCGCGCCATACGTGTACCGTTCGACCTTCAGGCTCAGCGCTAGGTGGTCATACGATGATTGACTTCCTCTCACAGCACGGTCGCTCGTGTTTTGTGTAAAGCACGGCCGAATTTGTGCGCATACGGCAATATGGGAAACAATGAGTGACCTCGTGGGGTGGAGCGTTTTGGGAAATACCGTCATTTGTCTTCTTGACCAGTTGATGCATTGCTCAACTTTTTGGGACGACTCGTCGATCGGATTCGCATGAGCGCTGAAAGGAAATGGGGTTGGACTCAACAGGTGCGACAGTCCTGGTGATTTCAGGAGCAGTCTTGCCATTAGTTGCGAGGGGGCGTTCTGGGCTCGAACAGGATCTTAGAACCCGTGTTCTTTGACCAACGCATCCTGAGCCTTGGCCGCACGACGACTTGGAGTCCCCAACACGGGCTCGCTGGCTATCGTCGATTCCAGTTTGCAGAGTCGGGATACCGCAGCCATGCTGGAAAACCAACGTCCCCCGATTCGCACGGCGTCCAGCCTTTGGCCGTTGATCCCGCGACTGCGCCACCGGTGAAATGTGGAGCCGTGGAATCTTCGGCCACCAAGCCGGGCAGCCAGTTCCACGCTCAATTCGGAAAACAGCATCAGAACTTCGTCGCCCATCGTGTGAGCCCTCGGAATGCGTCAAGTGCAAACTATGCAACAGTGACGCAACAGCTTGGCCTCAGACGGCGAATCGACAAGCTACTTTTGAGCTCAGATTCTGCTGAGTCACTTCTGAGCCAAAACTGCTGGGCGATCCCTCCGGTGATGCGCGGTGTACCGGGAAGGTTATTCATCGAGTGGGCCATTGATCGGCTCGATTCGATACGCGAACTCCTGTTCGTCTTGGCCACCGTTACACTGAATCGTGAGGGCTAGATCCCGTAGATATTTCTTCAGTTCAAAATTCGCGTTCTCGACGTTGTGATTGTTCGGCGCTCCCCGGCCAATTTTTCTCAGCATCCACTCCGACTTGATGGTTTTTCGGCTGAGCCACGCGCATTCAGCGCTGGCATAAAGCAGAAAGAGCCGCCAAGGTTGGTTCTGCTCAATCCGAATTGGCGTTGAATAGCCGGTGCGGATGACCGTTCCCAAACCATCCCACACTAACCCCAAATGTTCCAACTTCCCGCCAGCCGTCTGTTGGTCTTCTTGTGTGCGTTTTGGTGGCGATTTCGGGGGCACGACAGCTTTCGGTCGGGGTCTCCGCTCCGATTCGGCAGACTGCTTCGGTGAGGTTCCGGCTGGAGTCCCCTTCTTCTCAAGGAAGAGAGAATGTTCGTGTATGGCCGACAGTCTCTGTTCGATCACTCCCCATGCCCAGCGGTGCGGCGGGTACATTTGGGCGTCGCTGCGCCGGATCAGCAGCCGGTCAGTTACTAGAAACGGCAAACAAAATGGCAGAGCTGTGAGTTCGACCGGAGTACAGTCGAGACGCCAAGCAAGTTCCAAGACCTTGAGTCGATTCCGAAACCCCCATCCGGACCAATCGGGCACGGAGTCTCCATTTTCCCAAGCAGCGGGTTGCTGCAAGTCATCAGTGCTGGATGGCCAAACAGCGAACGAATGGCCCAATTCAATCCCAAGATCGAAGCCCAGTTTTGTACTTGAAGCTGGCTCGAACACGTCATCACAGGCGCGCAGCCAGGCTTCGATTCGCAATAACCCTTGGTGGACAAGTACCAGACGGCAGTCGGTAGGATCGTCTGACAGTGTGGATGGCGAGTATTCAGTCCGCTGTTCCGCCCACAGACGTTCCAAGTCTTCCGCTTCTTGTCCTGAATTGGAGGTTATTGAGCGAGTGGTTTGGGCTGAAGTCAGCACTGCGGCCAACCGACGCAAAAGCATCGCTCGGAGTAGCTCATCACCGGGGAGCCCGTTGTCCGGGTCAAAAGCGTCGAGAGCGCGGCCAAGATGAAAACCGACCAGCATCCACTCACTAACGATTCTTGACGCTATTGGCATGATGTCTTTCTCCCGCAACGAGATTTTGCCTACTTCAGTGCTGGTCCATCCCGAACAACGGCAGAGACGATTGAAACGCTGTGGCGGGCCATTCGTAGTCCGTTTCAATGCCCCGCCACAGGGAATCGCCGCGATCACCCCATTTCCATCGCTACGTTGACCGCAAGCTTCAAATTTCGCTCAGCGTAAATTTCGGTCACGTTGGCGGTGGTGTGGCCCAACATGACTTGGGCAGCTTCGATGCCGTACCGCTTTCTGATCTCAGTCCCACAACTGTGGCGCAGGCGGTGAGGATGCCAAGATGGAATCCTAATGCCGGCTTTGCCAGCCTTCTGTATGCCATAGGTGACCGCCCGGCGGTACGAGTCCGAGTCATACCGCTCCCGCTTCGGTCGCTTCGACACATTTGACTTGCGGGCCTGCTTCAGTCGCACTCTCGACTTCAGTTCACACGGGTAGATCTTCGTTTTGCGATCAGGATTGTGGTGAACTGCCCGCCGTTCGTTCCGCCACGCCTCTGCTTCGATCGGCGAAAATAGAAAGGCGTCCGGGGCGCGGTCGAGAAACGGCAGAATGACGGCCTGAGCCTGTGGTCCCAAAGGAACCTGCTTTTCCGTTCCACGATACGCTGTCTTGTGCGTGGATGGCTGATAGAGCCATACGTCGCCGGAGCGGTCAATGTCGATCGACCGCATGATGACGACCTCGCCTTGCCGCATCCCCGTGAGTTGCTGCAAACGAATCATCGCGGCGACGGGCGGGGCCACGAACTTCAGGGTCGCCTCCACCGTCTGCGGATCCACCGGCTTCACAGGATCGGATTCGCGGGCTTCGGTTCGGCCTTTGAGCAGCCCCGTCACCGTTTGCAGGGCGTGGCACTGTCCGGCCGGAATCAGCTCCTCCGACTCCGCCCATTTGAACGCCCGCCGAATGCGGCTGATTCGCCGATTGACCTCGTTCCGACAAAGGTCTTGGGTATCGATCATGTGCTGACGGACGACCTTGAGCGACTTGGGACCGAAGTCGCGGGCTCGCGCATGGCCATAGAGTTCATTCACGGGCCGCAGGGCATCGCGGACTCCGTAGGTCTCCTTGTCCTTTTCCCCGTACGAGACCTTGGCGTGCAGGTAGAAACGCAGCACCAGTTCGCCGACCGTCAAATCGGGATCAGCGACCGACGGCGCAGGGGATTGGCTCGCAGGTTGCGGCTCGACCGCCCGCTCAGCAATGAGGCGGGCGTATCGCTCCCGGCTTTCGACGGAACCATACAGGCCCAAATACACATCGCGACCATTCAGCCGGACGCGGGCTTGGCCAGAGGCTCGATGGTGGGTGTAGGTCGGTACAAGAGATCGACGAGTCATTTGCGCAGCTCCATCGCCCTGTGAAGAGTGGTAGAACTACCACACTTCCAAGGCTTGTGAGCCGCGTCATCGACCATCGATGAGTACGCAACTATCGTTTCTGGCAGGACTTAAAAAATACACCCCGCTGGGCTCGAACCAGCAACCTTCGGTTCCGTAGTGCTAACAAGCCCTTTGGAGGCCCTTTGGGCAGCCGAGAAACCCTACGAAAATAGGGCATTCCAAGAAGGCCATTTCTCGGAAAAACCCGGAAAATGGTCGAAAGTGGGTACAGTTTTCTGACCTGTACCCACTTTTATAGGGCATCGGTTCTCACTGGAAAACGCAGTTCCGACCCAGGACTTTCTGCCCCTGAACCCAGCTCAACTGGACCGTTTGCGAAGCCCGTGAGGCCATCGGAAAGCGGGTTTCCAACGGCTCAAAAAATCACAGTCATCGGTGCGTTATTTCCGGATGGAAGCGGGGTACAACCAATGTGCAACCCCATCCAAAATACGGAATCACACAATACTCCGATGGCCAAACTTTTCCACCCCCTGCTGGTTCTGATCGCATCCGCGACCGACCGAGAACTGGCCAAGTATGTTCAGTTCCTCAAGGAAGAGAACAAGATTCTTCGAGCTCGAATTCCCGGCGAGATTCACACGAAGCCGGAAGAGCGTCAGCGACTGCTGGAGTTTGGCAAAACTTTGGGACGGGCCATCGAGGAGCTGATCACCATCGTCTCGGCTGCCACGTTCTATCGGTGGTGTCGCGATGAGAGTGGCGGCAAGAAGAAGGCCAACCCGAAAGGGGGACAACGCAAACCCCGTGAGATCCGGGAACTGGTCATCGAGATCGCCAAGACGACGGGCTTCGGTTACACGCGGATCATCGGAGAACTCCGGAAGCTCGGCATCAAGAAGATCAGCCGACAGACGGTGAGGAACATCCTCAAGGAGGAAGGGATCAAACCCGGCCCGGATCGAACGTCGGACAACTGGGAGAACTTCGTCAAACGCCACGGCGAAACACTATGGGCCGTGGACTTCTTTTCCGTGAAGGCGGTCACTGCTCGTGGCATCCGCAATCTCTATCTAATGGCCTTCCTCTGCATGAAGACCAGAGAGGTCATCGTGTCGTCATCCACCACGCGACCGAACTCGTCGTGGGTCACGAAACAGACGGAGAAGTTCATCGAGATCACGGGAACGCGGAAGGAAAAGCCCTCGATTGTGATGCACGACCGGGACACGAAATTCACGAAGGAATTTGTGGCGAAGTTGAAGGCAAAGGACATCCGGACGAACGCTTTACCGGTGGCTTCCCCGAATCTGAATGGTCGCGTGGAACGATTCATTCAGACGATCAAGCACGAGTGCTTGTCCAAGTTTATCCTGTTCGGCCAACGGCATCTGGACCATATCGTGTGTGAGTGGGTGGACTACTACAACACGGTTCGCTCACACACCGAACGGAGCCATCTGCCGCCAGTCCAGGTGGTTCCCGAAGAGGTTCCCAAATTGGATCGGGATCAGATCATGGTTCGGTCCTACGTCGGCGGACTGGTGAAGTCGTTCGAGCGGAAAGCCGCGTGAACCAATGGAGGAACGGGATGAACCGAAACAATAGATTCGGCCTCAAGGCCAGGATGAAGGATGCCTATCTGAAACTCATCCTCGCGTTCCCACTCACATCGATTCAGTCGGAGGAGCATCTCCAGGCTGCCCAGGAGGTCATGGATCATCTCTTGGCTCAGGGCGATTTGGATGACGGTGCCATGCTGTATCTCGATGCCCTCAGCGACCTCGTGGCGTCTTACGAAGACGAACATCATCCGATCGCACCGGCCTCGGATGCCGACATGCTCCGCCATCTGTTGGAAGCAAAAGGCGTCAGCCAAGCCGAACTCCACCGCGAATCGGGGTTGGCGAAATCCACGATCTCGGAAGTA
>JAYVDI010000149.1:0-10500 GCA_043749505.1 Schlesneria sp.
GCTCGACAAGGGCTGGGGTGCCCCGAAGGTGACCAAGGACGGCGTGACCGTCGCTCAGGACATCGACCTCGAAGACAAGTTCCAGAACATGGGTGTGCAACTCGTCAAGGAAGCCGCTTCCAAGACGAGCGATGTCGCCGGTGACGGCACTACGACCGCGACGGTTCTCGCCGAAGCGATCTATCGCGACGGTCTCCGTTACGTCGCCAGTGGCTGCGATCCGATGGCGCTGAGTCGCGGTGTGCAGAAGGCCGTCGATGCCGTCGTGGCTGAGCTGAAGAAGCTCGCCAAGCCCGTGAAGGCCGATGATCGCAAGGCCATCGAAACTGTTGCCTCCATCGCCGGGAACAACGACAAGGAAGTTGGCAAAATTCTCGCCGACGCCTTGATGAAAGTCGGTAAAGACGGCGTCATCACCGTCGAAGAAGGTCGCCAAGTTTCGACTGAGGTCGAGTTGGTCGAAGGAATGCAGTTCGAGCGGGGCTATCTCTCGCCGCACTTCGTCACCGATGTCGATCACCAGATTGCCGAGTTCGACAACTGCCGCATCCTGATCTACGAAGAAAAGATCAGCAGTGCGAAGCAGCTCGTGCCGCTGCTCGAGAAGACATCGAAGGCTGGCCTCACACTGCTCATCATCGCCGAGGACATCGAAGGCGAAGCCCTCGCGACGCTCGTTGTGAACAAGATGCGCGGCATCCTGAAAATTTGTGCGGTCAAGGCCCCCGGTTACGGAGATCGTCGCAAGGCGATGCTCGAAGACATTGCCGTCCTCACCGGTGGCAAGGCGATCTTCAAGGACTTGGGCGTCAAGCTCGAGAACGTCGAACTGAGTGACCTCGGCACCGCGAAGAAGATTCGCGTCGATGCCGAGAACACCACGGTGATTCAAGGTGGTGGCAAGAAGGCCGAGATCGAAGGCCGGGCCGCGATGATCCGTCAGGAAATCACCAAGACCGACAGCGAATACGATCGCGAGAAGCTGCAAGAGCGTCTTGCCAAACTGGCCGGTGGCGTGGCTCAGATCAGCGTCGGTGCTCACACTGAAACTGAGATGAAGGAACGCAAAGACCTGATCGACGACGCTCTCGCTGCGACGCGAGCGGCGATCGAAGAAGGTGTTGTCCCCGGCGGCGGTGTCGCACTGCTGCGATGTGCTGGCGTGTTGGAAAAGCTCAAGCTGGAAGGCGACGAGCGGTTCGGTGTGTCACTCATCAAGAGCGTCATCGAAATGCCGATCCGCACGATCGCTGAGAACGCCGGTCTTGACGGAGCCGTTGTGGCCAACAACGTCAAGAAGTCGAAGGACAAGTCGCACGGTTACGACGCTCTGAACGAGCGCTACGGCGACATGTTCGAGTTCGGCATCGTCGATCCCGCGAAGGTTGTTCGCTCGGCCCTGCAAAATGCAGCCAGCGTGGCGAGCCTGCTCCTGACCACCGACTGCATCGTGGTCGAAGCTCCGAAGCCTCCGTCCGATGACCACAGCCACGACGACCATCACGATGGCGGCGGGATGGGTGGCGGCATGGGAGGAATGGGCGGCGGCATGGGCGGCATGGGAATGGGTGGCATGGGCGGGTTCTAGTCAGCCGCAGTCAGTAACGGGTAAGTCAAAGCGTCGGGCGACTCGCCTGACACTCCAATAGCAAACGATTCATTCACTCGAAAATTTTTCGGAGACGTGACCTATGAACTTGAAGCCTCTCGATGATCGCGTTGTGGTTGAGCCGCTGACGGCTGAAGAGAAGACGGCTGGCGGCATCGTGCTGCCGGATGCTGCCAAGGAAAAGCCACAGCGTGGCAAGGTTCTCGCCGTCGGCCCCGGTCGGTTGCTCGACAGCGGCGAACGCTGCCCGGTCGCCGTCAAGGTTGGCGATGAAGTTCTGTTCGCCAAGTACGGTGGCACTGAAATCGAAGCCGAAAAGAAGGAAGTCAAGATCCTGCGCGAGTCGGACATTCTCGCGAAGGTGACGGCATAAGTGATGACACGTTGTGCGCGGGTCTCCTGACCCCGCACAGCAACCCGACCGAAGGTCTCCTGTCTTTCCGAAGGCGTGAAAGTCCAAGAGGAGACCTGCGGTCAGCGGTTTCGGCGGGGTCGGGAGACCCGCGCCGAACGATGAGTCTGAATCCTGACCTCTGATCTCTCAATTACCCAGGAGCCTCTCGTGGCTAAGCAACTGTTGTTTGATGATCGTGCTCGCCTCAAGCTGCTGCGTGGCGTCGAGACGCTGGCGAAGGCTGTCGCCGTGACGATGGGCCCGACCGGGCGAAACGTCATCATCGACAAGTCGTTCGGCAATCCGGTCGTCACCAAGGACGGCGTGACCGTCTCGAAGGAAGTCGAACTCGAAGACGCCTACGAACACATGGGCGCGAAGCTCGTGAACGAAGTCGCGTCCAAGACGAGCGACATCGCCGGTGACGGCACGACGACCGCCACGGTCCTCGCCCGGGCAATCTACAGCGAGGGACTTCGCGGTCTGACACTGGGAGCCAACCCAACCATCGTTCGCAAGGGGATCGAGAAGGCTGTCGATGCCGCGATCGCTTTCGTCGAGAAGATGGCCAAGCCGGTCTCCTCGAAGGACCAGATCGCTCAGGTCGGTTCGATCTCGGCCAACAACGATCGCACGATCGGTGACCTGATCGCCGACGCGATGGAGAAGGTCGGCCGCGACGGCGTCATCACTGTTGAAGAAGGCAAGGGCAACTCGACGACTCTGCAAACCGCCGAAGGGATGCAGTTCGACAAGGGCTACATCTCACCATATCTCGTGACGCATCCCGAGGAGATGAAGTGCATCCTCGACGACTGTTACATCCTGCTGTTCGAGAAGAAGATTTCGAGCCTGCGCGATTTCGTGCCGATCCTCGAAAAGGTCGCCCAGCGTAGCAAGCCGTTGCTGGTCGTAGCCGAAGACATTGACGGCGAAGCCCTGACGGCGCTGGTCGTCAACAAGCTGCGTGGCGTGCTCCAAATCTGTGCCGTGAAGGCTCCCGGATTTGGTGATCGTCGCAAGGCGATGATGGGCGACATGGCCACGCTGACCGGTGGGACGCTGATCTCGGAAGACCTCGGCATCAAGCTGGAGTCGGTCGAACTCAGTCACCTCGGCCGCGCGAAGAAGATTGAAGTCACGAAGGATGCCTGCACGATCATCGAAGGTGCCGGCGATCCTGCTGAGATCAAGGCTCGCGTCGATCAGATCCGTCGCCAGATCGAAGCGACCGAAAGCCAGTACGATCGCGAGAAGTTCCAGGAACGTCTCGCCAAGATCACCGGCGGCGTAGCGATCATCTCGGTCGGTGCCGCCACTGAAGCCGAAATGAAGCAGACCAAGGCCCGCATGGAAGATGCCCTGCACGCGACTCGTGCCGCCGTCGAAGAGGGCATCCTCCCCGGTGGTGGCGTGGCGCTGCTGCGAGCCATCGAAGCGGTCAGCGAAGTCAAGGCCAAGGGCGACGAGAAGATCGGTGTCCAGATCGTCTGCAAGGCGCTCGAGGCTCCGATTCGCCAGATCGTCAACAACAGCGGCTTCGACGGCAGCGTGGTCGCCGATGAAGTCCGCAGCATGTCGGTGAACACCGGTTACGATGCCAACACCGGCAAGTACGTCGATATGTACAAGGCCGGTATCATCGACCCGGCCAAGGTCGTGAAGAGTGCCCTCCGCAACGCCGCCTCCATCGCCGGACTGATGCTGACCACCTCGGTCCTCGTCACCCGCAGTGACGACACCGACGGCAAGGCCAAGGGCAAGGTTGAAGGTGCCGTGCGATAACGTCTTGGCGAGTTATTCTCTCGCCCGCGACATTCGACTTGATTGACAACCGCCGAGCCGCCGGGCCACCCCCGGCGGTTCGTTGTGTATAAATGGATGCCACTTCGCCGAACTGGTGCTTGATCTGGTAATGGATTTCGGAGCGAAGCCGTGATGGCGACGATGCGGTGTTATTACGAGGTGCTGTCGGTCAGCAAGACAGCGTCCGATGACGAGATCAAGAAATCGTACCGCAAGCTGGCGGGGAAGCATCATCCCGACCGCAATCCGGGGGACGAGGCTGCGATCACGGCGTTCAAAGAAGCGGCCGAAGCCTTTGATGTGCTGAGCAACCCCGACAAGCGCGCGCGGTACGACCGCTTCGGTCACGCGGGCGTGCAGGGGGCGGCGGGCGGCGGCGGAGCCGGTGGCTTTGGTGATGTCGGTGACATCTTTGAAGCGTTCGGTGACATGTTTGGTGACATGCTCGGTGGTGGAGGTGGTCGGCGTGGCGGAGGCTCACGCGGGCGACGCGGCAACAGTTTGCAAACGTCGCTCACAGTGGAGCTGCTCGACGCGGCCGTCGGTTGCACACGCGAGATCGAGATCGACAAGAACGTCTCGTGTATCACCTGCAAAGGGACGGGAGCCAAGCCGGGCACGAAGCCGACCAAGTGCGACTACTGCAACGGCAAGGGGCAGGTCATTCAGTCGCAGGGTTTCTTTCGCGTGCAGACCACCTGTCCGGCGTGTCGTGGCCAAGGCGATGTCGTTCGCGACAAGTGCGTCGATTGCCGAGGAACGCGGGTTGTCTCCCGCTCCTCCAAACTCGAAGTCAAAGTTCCGGCGGGGATCGACAACGGAATGCAACTCTGCCTGCGCGGCGAGGGCGAACCGGGCGAGGGCGGCGGACCAGCGGGCGATCTCTACGTCGATGTGCGCGTGAAGCCGCATCCATTGTTCGAGCGGAATGGCAAGCACCTGACGTGCGAGGTTCCGATCACGTTTGCTCAAGCGGCGCTCGGTACGGAACTCGACATCCCGATCCTGACGGGCAAGCACCACATCGCGGTTCCAGCGGGGACTCAACCGGGCGAAATCCTGCGGCTGCGAGGCCAGGGGATGCCCGACGTTCAAGGCGGGTCACGCGGCGATCTGCATGTGCAGTTCGACGTCGAGGTTCCGAAGAAGCTCTCCAAAAAGCAGGAAGAGTTGCTGAGGCAATTGGCCGAGTTGGACGACAAGCAAGTGAGTGCTCACCGCAAATCGTTCTTTGAATCGGTGACGGAGTTCTTCGGAACGTCGAAGCCGGAAGAGTGAGGGGGGATGGCTGAAGTCCGGCTTAGCGTTGTTAGCCGGACTTCCACTTGGGAAGAACTCACCCCGAAGAGAAGTCCGGCTTTCGGAAAAGCCGGACTTCGAGTTGGTCCATAGTTTTTGAGTGATAACGAGGTAGACGCATGAGCAACGAAACGAACACCACTGCGGCCGAAGCCGCTTCGGCAAATGAGGCCAACGAATTGGACATGGCACCGACTTTGGAAGAGCAGCTTCAGGCGGCATTGGCCGAGCGGGATCAGTTCAAGGACAAGTGGACGCGCGCGCTGGCCGATCACGATAACTACCGCCGCCGCATCAATCGCGAAATGGACGAAGACCGCAAGTACGCCGCCCTGCCCTTGCTCAAGACGCTGCTCCCGGCATTCGATGGCTTGGACCGCGCAGTGTTTGCGGCAGCGCAGTCGAAGAATGCCGACGAACTGATCGGCGGCGTGCAGCTTACGATCAAGCAACTCGAAACGGCGTTGAACGGGATGGGGGCGAAGAGCATCGCGGCGCTGGGTCAACCGTTCGATCCGAACCAGCACGAAGCGATCTCGCAGGCCCCCTCCGCCGAACATCCGCCGATGACCGTGTTGCATGACATCGAGCGCGGCTACATTCTGCACGATCGCATCGTCCGGCCGAGCAAGGTGATTGTGTCGATCGCCCCACCGGCAACCGAGTAGGGGCGGTTCGACACGACTGCGAACTGAGAAAGCAAAGCGGCGATCAATCGCCACAGTCCAAAGGGAGAGCCATGCCAACCTACGACTACAAATGCGACGCCTGCGACCATGCTTGGGAAGAGTTCCATTCGATGACGGCGGAGCCGACGAAGAAGTGTCCGACGTGCGGCAAGAAGAAGGCGCGGCGGCTGATTGGTGCGGGCGGCGGCATCATCTTCAAAGGGACCGGCTTCTATCAGACCGACTACCGCAGCGACTCGTACAAGAAGTCCTCCGATGCGGACAAGGCACCCGCGCCGAGTACCGAGTCCAAAAAGTCCGACTCGGGTGGCAAGAGCGAGTCGTCGAGCAAGTCGAAGGATTGAAATGGTGCGATCGCAAACGTGTCCGATCTGTGGGAAGAACGTTCCACCCGCGACCGACCCGTCGGGAGGGATGGCTCCATTTTGCAGCCAGCGTTGTCGCGAGGTCGATTTCTTCCGTTGGTCCGACGGGCGTTATGCCATTGTCGAGTCGCTCAGCGCTGACGATTTGGAGAACAAGCAGATTGAGGCTTCCGCTTCGGAGGCGCAGTCGGAAGAATGAGCCGCGCGCGGCGCTCCCTCATCGAGCAGACCGTTCACCCCGAAAGAATCTCGTCTGCTGAACCCGTCGTTGGCCAACCTCTCACGTGACCAAACCTAACGAGCCACTGCTGTTCGACACGTACTTGCGACCGCAGATTTGGGGCGGTGTAGAGTTGGCTCGTCTGTTGGGAAAGTCCCCTTCGAGTGAGACTCACCGCGACGTGAAGGCCCTTCCGTTTGGAGAGGCTTGGGTGCTGAGTACGCTGCCCGAGCATGTCAGTCGTGTGACGACGGGCGACGGCTGTGGCGAGACGCTGCCAGACGTGTGGTATCGTTCGCGTCACGACACAGCCGAATGCGACGCCGCTCGTGCCGAGTTCCCGTGGCTCGTGAAGTGGCTCGACTGTCACGGTGCCCTTTCGCTGCAAGTCCATCCCGATGACGAAGCCGCTCGATCGGTACTCGGGCAACCTCACGGAAAGTCGGAAGCGTGGGTCGTCGCGCGGGTCGAACCTCACGCACGGATCTGCACGGGATTGCTCGCGGACGTGACGCGTGCGGACTTTGAATCGCATCTGGCAGCGGGGTCCGTGGAAGAATGCCTCCACTCGTTTGAGCCGCGCGTGGGAGATTGTCTGTCACTTCCGGCTGGAACCGTTCACACCGCGCGCGGCGTGTTGCTCGCGGAGATTCAGCAACCGAGCGATGCCACATTCCGGCTGTTCGATTGGAATCGACTCGATGCCTCCGGCCAGCCGCGCCCGCTGCATCGTGAGTGGGGGCTGAACGCCATCAACTGGCAGCAGGGACCGATTGCTCCGATCGTTCCCGCGCCGATGACTCTGGACGGCGTCGGTGTCTCAGGCGAATTGCTGCTGGAGACGGACTGGGTGCGGTTGGAACGCTTCACGCTGAAGCGACCATGGACCGCATCGCTCTCCGGCGAAATGACCGCGTGGATGGTTCTCGCCGGGAATGCCGCGTTGCTCGATCTTGCGAACGACACACGACGCGAACTTCCGATCGGTTCGACTGTGCTGATCCCGGCCGAGGTCGGAGCGATCGAGTGGTCTCCGTCGTCCGTAGGCCAGAGTTGCACGCTGCTCTCGATCGGTCAGACTCGCCCCCGATGAATGTCTCGCACTGGGCGGTCAAGCAGTCGCAGTTGTTCCAGCGCGGCAGCCGTCATCGGGCACGGATGTGTTTGCCCGGCGTGAGTCATCGCGCGAATGTGCCCGGCGAGCATTTGCAGGTCGGCCAAGGTGTCGATGTCGTACCACGGGGGTAGCACGCCCAGCGTCAATCCGGTGGCAACTACACGTTGAACGGTTTGGCGAAGAACATCGGGACCACTCCACGTCATTTGCTCGAACAACAATGGAGCCGGGCGTCGCAGGCCGATCAAGTAGTAGCCGCCATCGGTGGCCGGACCGAGTACGCAGTCCACTTCGCACAGCATGGCGAACGCTTGCTCAACAAACTCGATCGGCAGCGTGGGGCTGTCGGTGCCGATCAAAACGGCGCGACAACCTTGATGGGACGCTGCATCCACAACGACCGTACCTTCCTGATCCGGTTCGCTCCCCTGCTCTACTTGGCGGGCCGGTTCTGAGAGAGCGTGTCTGAAGAACGAGATCATCTTGGAGTCCAGTTCGCCTTCCGGCTGCGGCCACAGCTCATAGCCAAGCTTCTCGAACTGACGGAAATACCCTGCGGCATCGCGTGGCCAGTAGCCGAAAACGCGGCGATCACCCGTCGCGCGAAACCGGAAGGCCAAGTCATTGAGAAACGCCGCGTAGAGCTTCGTGGCGGGATCATCCCCCATTTCAGTCGCCAACCGAGTCTTGACGTGTCCGGGCCGAGGATGCTTGCCGAAGAGACCGAGGGTGTTCATGCGTGGTCCTCAACTGTGAGAGATCTGTGGACGCTGTTCGATCAAACGGGGGCTACCCCGCTGATTGACGGACTCATCTCACTGCGGACATACTACCGCCGTTGCTTCGGCCGCAGAAACGTGCGGCCGATTTCGTTGTCGAATGTGAAGCCGCCAATCGGCCACTTCGCAGTTTTCTCGGGGTGAATTCCCCATTCTCGTCACCGGCAGCCCGCATGGTGCCCAAGGAAATGACTCGGATGACTCAACGGATTTGGAACTTCTCCGCTGGCCCGGCCGTACTACCAGAATCGGTTTTGGAAGAGGCTCAGCAGAACCTCCTCTCGCTCGGAAACTCGGGCATCGGAATTCTCGAACACTCGCATCGTGGCAAGGCGTTTCTCGCCGTGTACGAAGAGGCGGAAGCTCTCTGCCGCGAGATCGGCGGCATCCCATCGAACTACAAGGTGCTGTTCCTGCAAGGGGGCGCGTCGAGTCAGTTCTTTCAGATCCCGATGAACTTCCTGACGAAGGACCGGACGGCTGATTACCTCGTTACCGGCGTCTGGTCCGAGAAGGCGATCGAAGAGGCCGGACGGTTTGGTGGAACTCACGTTGCCTGTTCGAGTCAGGACCAGAATTACTCATACATCCCTCACGAATGCTCGTTCAGTGCGAACCCGGCCTACGCGCATTACACCTCGAACAACACGATCTTCGGGACGCAGTGGCAGAGCGTCTCGGCATCGCCCGGGATGCCACCGGTCCCCACGAACGTCGATCTGATCTGCGATGCCAGCAGCGACATCTTCTCACGCCCGGTCGATGTCTCGAAGCACGCGATGATCTACGCCGGTGCCCAAAAGAACCTCGGTCCTTCCGGCGTGACGCTCGTCCTCATGCGCGATGACCTCGTCGAACGCGGAGCCAAAGACCTGCCGACGATGCTCCAGTACCGGACGCACGCCAAGAACGAGTCGATGTACAACACCCCGCCGACATTCGCGATCTATCTCGTCGGGCTGGTCCTCAAGTGGATTAAGTCCAACGGCGGGCTGGCAGGAGTCGGCGAGACGAACCGTCGCAAAGCAGGCAAGCTGTACTCGTACCTCGATCAGAGCAAGCTCTTCAAACCGACCGCCGCTACCGACAGCCGGTCACAGATGAACGTGACGTTCGTCACCGGCGATGCCGATCTCGACGCGAAGTTCTGCTCGGCGGCGACGAAGGCCGGGTTCGACGGACTCAAGGGACACCGCAGCGTCGGCGGGATGCGAGCCAGCATTTACAACGCCTTCCCCGAAGCGGGCGTCGAGGCCCTGATCGGGTTCCTCCAAAAGTTTGAGGCCGAGAACGCGAAGGCGTGAAATCGGTCACACCTCGCAACCAGCGATCATGTTCGCTCGTCTGGAACGAATGCCCTCTATGACTCAGACTGATGTCGCGACCGTCGATGCCGTGCAAGCCGACATTGGCCTGGTCTGTGCCCTCCCGTTGGAGTTGGCTGCGTTTCTCGGCCGCTGCCAGCATGTGAAGAAGTACACAGGCGGCAGCTTCACATTTCGCGGTGGTCTCTACGATGGTATTCGCATCGCGGTCGTGGAGTCCGGACCGGGACAAGCGCGGGCGGCGCGGGCGACTCAAGCGTTGCTCGATGCTCACGCGCCGAAGTGGGTCATCTCGACGGGGTTCGCCGGTGCATTGAAATCTGAATTGAAGACGGGCGATCTGGTGGTCGCCAATTGTGTGACGACCGTGAGCGGTGACGAGCTGTCAATTGACGTGGGGATGGAATCGGACGCGGCACGCGGACTTCATGTGGGACGACTGCTGACCGTGGATCACATGGTCCGCACGATCGCCGAAAAGAAGCTGCTGGCCGAACAAACCCACGCGCTGGCCGTCGAGATGGAGAGCTTCGCTGTGGCGACCGTCTGCCAGCGATCCAAGACGCGATTCATGGCCATTCGCGCCATCAGCGATGATCTCTCGGCAGACCTCCCCCCCGAGGTTCTCAGCTTGGTCGGCGAGACCGGTGCCGTCCGATTCGGTGCGGTGATCGGCTCGCTGTTCAAACGACCGTCGAGCATCAAGGACATGTGGCGACTCCGCGAACAAGCCGCCGTCGCCGCAGATCGCCTCGCCGATTTTCTCGACGGCATCGTCCTGCAACTGCATCAAGCAAAGTCATGACAAACGGATTCGAGCGACAGAAGTCCGGCTTCGGATCGGCACGGAAATAACTGTCGCAGATTGTCGTGGGTGGGGCCGCCCACCCACCTTGG
>JAYVDI010000150.1:0-10824 GCA_043749505.1 Schlesneria sp.
TGTAGGGTGGGACCAGTGGCGCTTCGCCGCGCCGGCCCACCAGGAATTCTCGACGTTTCCCGATGGTGGGCCGGCGCTCGAAGCGAGCTGGTCCCACCCTACGTTGAAAACGGCGATGGCCCTGCCATGAGTGCCCGTCCTGCACCTTTTTCCGTCACACCGCTTCCGCCACGACGGGATTGCCGAGAACACCGACATCTTCGATCTCGACCTCCATCCGGTCGCCCGCTTTGATGTAGACGGGGGGCTTGCGGGCGGCACCGACACCCGGCGGAGTCCCGGTGAAGATGAGATCGCCCGGTTGCAAAGTCAACAAGAGTGAAACGTGGGCGATCAATTCTTCGACACTGAAGATCAGCTCGCGCGTCGAGGACGCCTGCATGACTTCGCCGTTCAGCTTCAGGCCAATTTTTAGATTGCTCGGATCGACTTCATCAGCCGTGACGAGGTACGGGCCGGTTGGAGCGAACGTGTCGGGCGTCTTGCCCAGCAACCATTGACCGCCCGGTCGCCCTTTCTGCCAGTCTCGCGCCGACACATCGTTGCCGACGGTGTATCCCGCGACGTGCTGCATCGCGGACTCTTTTGGAATCCGCTTGCCACTCTTGCCGATGACGACCACCAGTTCGGCTTCGTAATCGACTTCATGTGCGACGGCAGGCAGGACAACGGCGTCTTCGGGACCGACGACCGACTGCGGAAACTTGTTGAAGACGACCGGCTCCGTCGGGATGGGCGAGTTCGTTTCAATCGCGTGGTCGCGGTAGTTGAGGCCGATGCAAATGACCTTGCCCGGCTCTGAAATTGGAGCGAGCAATCGTCCCGTCACGAACGGACCTTTCACCATTCCCGTCGCCAGCGCACTGGCTGCTGCCATCAAACCTTGATCGGCCGCAAGGACCGCTTTCAATGTGGGAGGCAGTTTCACGTCCACTTCGCACAGATCGACGAAACGTCCATCCAGAGCAACACCAACAACTCGCGGACCATGTTCCGTTTGCAGAGTTCCCAGACGCATGAACTGACTCCCGTTGTGAATGATTCCGAGTTGAAAATGTCTTGGTGATGTTGCCGCGACGGATTGAGGGTGTGCCCGAATTTGCCCCGCGCGAGGCGACGAATTCTAGTGAGGATCTGCGACAATCAACAGCGCAGCCAACAGCCAACGCCGAGCCATCCATTCTGTCGCGGGGATTCAGTTTCACTTCACGTTAGGCTCGCTACGATCCCGCCCACTTCGGCCGAGTTTTCCTCTCGGCGACCTCTTCGGTCTCGTCTTACCCCTCGCGAAAGGTGTCGCAAATGATTCGAGTTCTTCGTGGATGTGCTTCGCTGGCGATTGTCGCTGGCGCGCTCAGCTTGAACGAAATGGCTCCGGCCTCGGCTGGAGATTGGTCACGCTTTCGAGGCCCGAACGGAGCGGGAGTCTCACTCGACGACAAGGCTCCGCCGGTCGAGTGGAGCGAAACGAAGAACATGAAATGGAAGTTCGAGTTGCCGGGGCCGGGCTTATCGTGCCCGATCGTGGTCGGAAACAAGGTCATCGTCACCTGCTGGTCCGGCTATGGCACGACGACCGCACGCGACGCGAAACAGGATCAGCTCAAGCGACACCTCGTTTGTGTGGACCGGCAAACGGGCAAGCAACTCTGGAACACCGTGATCGATCCCGAGTTACCAGAAGACAACTATCGCGGCATGTTCACCGAGAACGGCTACGCCTCGCACACCCCCGTTTCCGACGGCAAGAACATCTTCGCGTTCTTCGGCAAGACGGGCGTCATCGCGTTCGATATGGACGGCAAAAAGCTGTGGCAAACAAAGGTCGGTAAGGACTCGGACCCGCGCGGCTGGGGGACGGCGTCGAGTCCGATTCTGTACAAGAACCTCGTCATCGTAACCGCGTCGATCGAAAACCATGCGATCGTGGCTCTTGACAGAGAGACCGGCAAGGAAGTCTGGAATCAGCCCGCCGACGGATTCGGCAGCATGTGGGGGACGCCGATTCTAGTGGAAGTTGATGCGGGACGAACCGATCTCGTGGTGGGCGTCCCTTATGAAGTCTGGGGTTTCAATCCCGACACCGGAAAACTGCGCTGGTTCTGCGAAGCGGCCGATTCCGAGTCGATGTGTTCCAGCGTGATCGCTCACGACGGAATCGTCTACGCGATCGAAGGTCGCAGCGGCGGTTCCATCGCCGTGAAGGCCGGCGGGACTGACAACGTGACGAAGTCGCACGTCGTCTGGTCGGGTCGCGACCGGGGCCGCATCAGTACTCCGATCTATCACGACGGCCGCCTACACTGGATTTCGGATCGCGTCGCCAATGCCCTCGATGCGAAGACCGGCCAACGCGTCTATCAGGCGCGATTGAAGAGCGATGGCAACTCTGCCGAAGCGGCTCCCCCTGCCGACGAACGCGCACCTCAAGGAGGCCGTCGCGGCGGCGGAGGATTTGGCGGCGGCGGTGGCGGCGGACGGGGTGGCCAAGACTACGCCTCGCCGGTGGCGTCGCACGGTCGCATGTATTTCGTCGGTCGCTCCGGCGAAACTTACGTCGTGGAGTTGGGGGCCGAGTACAAGCTGCTCGCCGTGAATCGCATCTCCTCGGAATCAGACGAGAGCATCTTCAATTCGACTCCCGCCATCAGCGACGGAGACCTGTTCCTTCGGTCCAGTTCAACGCTCTATTGCATTGGTGCCGATCCGTCCAACACGACGAAGTGACACTGAATTCTGGCCACCCTCGTGGGAAACCGGGAAAAGCTGCGGCACAGAGCCGCTGCGCCGTTGCAAAGTCACGGCAAAAATGCCATTCTCCCGCCCCCTTCCAGCCTTGGCTGGCGACCGCCCCAAGATGAGGTTGGCGGTTTGGATGACCGGTTCGTTGGATCGAACGATTTTTTGGGTCGCAGGGAAGCTGCTGGCGTGCCTCGCCGGGGCGATCAGATTAAGACGTTATCGGGAATTCGGGAGAGATCATGCGTTTGAAAGTTGGCGATGTTGTCCAGGTTGTAGCAGGTGACGACAAGGGAACGCGCGGCAAGGTCGTGCGGACGGATCGCGAGAAAAATAAGATCGTCGTGGAAGGCGTGAACCGTGCGTACAAGCATGTGAAGCGAGGGCATCCCAAAGCTCCTCAAGGTGGTCGGCTGTCGATCGAAATGCCGATCAATGCCTCGAACGCCATGCTGATCGACCCCACGACGGATAAGCCAACTCGTACTCGGATTCAGCTTCCCAAGACCAAAGATGAAGCCAAGCTGTTGGTTGCCAAGTCGGGTGCGGTGCTGCGTCGGATCGGAAAAGATCCCTCCGCGACGCCAGCCGACAACTGATCTGTGACGACGAGTGCGATAATCCGCTCAGCAGAGTGTGATTGCGAACCGACGAATAAAAAACAAAAAGAAGCCCGGCCTCCCTGTGGATGCTGGGCTTCTTTTGTTTGCGGATGGATGCGTCAGAAACCAACTCGGGTCGCGGAAAGAGGACCCACTTCACTTCGGCGACGGCTTGACGGGCTTCTTCTTGTTGAGCAATCCGTCGAGCGCGCCTTCCAATTTCTTTTCGAGCTGTCCGTCGAGCGGCTTGTCGAGCGATCCTCCCAATTTATCCCCGAGGAATCCTTCCAGTGCGGAGCCTCCCATTTGCTTGGTGAGTTCTCCGAGGACGCGGCTGTCGGGGCGAGGTTGTTTGAGCGTACCGCTGATCGGGATCCGAATGGATTTCCCTTTGAAGCCGGCCAGAAGCTTCTTGCCAGCCACCCATTCATCGGGGACGGGAATCTCCGCAATCAAGTTGAGCGTCTCGTCCATTCCCACGGAACCGCTCGTGCGGAGCGTGACATCTTGAAACTGGAACGTCAGCCCTTGATGGTGCATCCGACCGTCGGCCAGTTTGAAATCGACGGACTGCTCGGGCATTTCCATTAACACGCGCTCGCGCTGCGGCCCCGTCGCGGCACGCTGGCGGAGTACCGAACGAATTTGGTCGATGACTCCAATTAGCTGCATCGTCAATGGTCCCGGTCGAACCTGCGCCGTGTGAACGCCGATCGCGCCGCTGAACTCACCCGTCGTGGGAGACATCAATGGCAGCGTCCCGCCAGCAAGGTCCACCGAGAATTTGCCTTCCACCTGAGCGGCGTCTGCAAGAAGCGGCATCACGAACTTCAGCCACGATCCACACAGCTCGGGTGAGAGTCGCACTTGGTCGATCACTTTCTCTTGAGTCAACATGATTACCGCAGGCGATTGATCCAAGCGGACCTGCGGCGAGAACCGCAACTTGCCTTCGTTGACCGTCATCTCGGGAACGGTCACCAGGCAGATTCCTTTGTCGAGCTTCGCCGAGACATCTCCCGGCCCGGCCATCAGTCCGTAGATCACCGCCGATTGCCAGCCGAGTCCCGCTTGGCCGCTCAAATCAGACAGCCCGCTCGCACCGGATGCCGTCACCGCAGGAGTCGCCGCGAGACTGGCGGGATCATTCGCGAACGAGACTTTTGTCGTGGGAACCTTCGTCGATCCAGAAGCCCCCGCATTGGCGCTCGTTCCGGTCGCGGAGGCCGTGGCCGTCAACGAGGACAAGTTGGCCAGCGATCCCTTCGCCGCGAACGACCGCTTGTCCTTCCCCGTCAGTTGGATGTCCTTGCCGAGCTGCGTGCCGAACCGTTGGACCAACACTTCCCAGTCGTAGGCGATCTCGCCCGTCAGATCGAGTTGTTGCGCGGTCGAGAGCTTCTGCATCGTCCCTTGCGTCGCGACACTCAGGCCGTCAGCCGTGACAGACGCCGCGTCGAGTTTCAGATCGTCGCGCGTGCTGCTGTACGTTCCCTTGCTGGTCAGATGGAGTTTCGGTTCGCGCCACAACGCTTCCCAGCGCGGCTGTTCCCCTGCTGGCGATTTGAGTCCCGCGACGACCAGTTCCTCAACGTTCGCGTCGAGATCGGCCGTCATCAGTGTGCCGCCTTCCGTCGCAGTCAGGTTCGCACTGCCGTTCAACGCACCGACGAGATGGTACGAAGGCCGTTCGATCGCTTGGTTCTTCCAGCGGGAGAGTTTGTCGAGATCGGCGCGGTACGCCGCATCGCCTTCCAATTTGGCGAGACCACCCGCCTTCGTCAGTGCCACCGCGAGGTTATCGATTCGACAGGAAACGGCACTCGCGACGAGCGTCGATTGCGGTGATGACCATTCCATCTCGGCCACCTTCCAAATACCGGCGGTCTCCAGTTTGAGCTGCGGTTCCTGCACGAACCAATCGAGGCCGCGCGCCTGCAACTGCTCGATGTTGATCGCCAGGTGTTCGAGGTCAATTTGCTTCGATCCCGCCGCCACTGTCGCGTCGATTTTGACTTCGCCTCCCAACTGCCAATCTTTCAACACGAAGAACGGCTTCAGCCGGTTCTGCCACGTTCCCATGCCGCCGGTCAGAGTCGCCGTCACCGGCCACGTCGCGGCAGTGTCGGTCGCCGTCGATGTACCGGGAAGATCGACCGCCGCTAGCAACTTTGCGGCGAGCGAGTCACCACCGCTCGTCATCTTCAGCGACGCAGCCTCGATGCGTTTGATCGTCGTCGCGCCGTCGGTCACAGCCGCTGCCGTCGCGGTCAGTTCCAGATGGTCTTCGTGCCAGATATTGTCGGCGGAGACATTCCACTGAAAGTTATCGAGGTTCACGGCGGCAACGAGCGTCGCCCGGTCGGCTCCCTCACGCTTGATTGAGCCATCGACCTTCAGCCGCCCCGCGATCTTCTCCAATCCGAGATCAACGAACCGTTCCAGATTTTGTTCGAGCTTGTTGAGATCGCCGCTCGCGGTGAAGTGGGCATCCGTCAGCGTGCCGCCTCCCGAGACTTGCAGGAAGTCGGACTGGCACGTCAATTGATCGACGACGATCGCACCGTCTTGCCGATGCGCCTGAAACGCCGTCCTGAACGGCGTCTTCCACGCGATCGACTCGCCCTGGTTAACTGCAGCCAAACCGGCCAGTGTCGCGTTTCCTTTCCACCGGCGAAGCCCTTCCGCCTCTTCACCGGTCAGCGACACATCGACTCGCCCCGCCGTAATCTGAGTCCCTTCGCGGACTCGCAATGTTTGTGGCAACAACGCGGCGAGTCGTTTCAAATCGACTTGACCGTTCAGTTGGAAGTCCTCTTCACCGACGATCGACTGCACCGCGTTCAGCCCCGCCGAAGAGGTGAGTCCCGCCAGCGGGATGTCTCCCGTCGCGGTCAGTTCGCCCACGTCGGTCGTCAGCTTCGCGTCAGCCATCGACAGCCGACCGCCTTGACTGGTGAAGCGGCCTCCCGCCGTGATCGCGTCGAGTGCCACCTTGTCCTGCTTGAGCGCCGCCAAGCCTGACACTGCCAACTCCCGAAACGAAACATCCCCATCCCAAGTCCAATCGAATGCGGCAGCCGTCGATCGCAGCGAAGCCTTCACATCGGCATCGAACTGCCCCGCCAGTTCGGCTGTTGGCTCGAACCGCGCGAGTGCGGGGAGCAGCTTGTCCAAGTTCCAACCTCTCGCTTTGAGTCGCACATGCTGCGAGTCTGTCGTCGTCGCGGCGGCATCGTCACTCGGCTTGTTGCCGAATCGAATGGCCAGCCAATCCGAGGCCGCAGCGTTCGGCTCGGTACTCTTGGAAGCATCCGACTCGGGAACGTCACCGACTGTGATCTGAATCTCGTCCACGCCCCCTTTGGTCGAGGCCAAGACGAGCGACACTGGCGTGATCGTCGATTCGCGACTGGCCGATTTGTTGGCGAGTTCAATCCGCGCGTTGACCATTTCAAATTCAAACGCCGGTACGGGAGCGCTACTCGCGGGGCCGGACATGAACTTCGCGTACACGTCTTCGAGGTTCGATCCATCCGGCCGGATCGTCACCGAAATCACCGGATCGACGAGTCTCATCCGACCGAGATTGGTTTGGCGAGTCGCCAGTGTCCACAGCGTCTCCACCGTCGAGAACTCTTTCGCATCGAGCAGCGTATGTCCGGTCTCATCTTCCGCTCGCAATCCTTTGACTAGGATGGGCGAGAACCAACCGATGGAGGTCTCCCCCACTTCCACCTTACCGGGATACGTCGGGAAGATCAGCCCCGGAATCCGTTGCCGCAGCTCGGTCATGGCCACGATGGCAGGAGCAAACCAAACCGCCGTTGCCAACATCGCCAGCAACAGAAAACCAAACATCAACCATCGCCCACCCCCGCGCCGTTGAGGCCGCGCCGTGACCGATGAATTGGGGCTGTTGGGAGCCGAAGAAGCCGTGTCTGTCATGATCGCGCCACCTTGCACAATGCTGCCATCGAAAGAATGGTCTGTCAGAAAGAGACCAAGCAGAACGGAGAACATCCATCACTCGCGAACGGCCATGTGAGTCGCCTCACCGCGCGATAATAGTGGAACTTTCGCGGAGAGGTCGACAGCAGTCTGGTGAGCTACACACATCTCACGAATGTGCCCCCTCGCTCAGGCCACCTTCCGGAACCGTCCTCGGTGGTGAGGACGTGATGCCACTCGTTGGACGGGATGTGCTCGGTGCCGACGATGGCGTTGACATCGGAGTCGTAGGATCGCCATCGACCTCTGGAACACTGCAGCACGTCGATTGTTTGATGGAGCCTTCAAAGCGACGATGGCGTTGAAGGCGGTTCGTGGTCTGAAGACGCTGAGTGAATTGGCGGCATTTCACAAAGTGCATCCAACCCAGATCACACGGTGCAAGACGCCGCTCTTTGAAGATGCCGAGACAGTGCTTGAATCTGATTCGCCGAATCCAGCCTCGACGGACTCGTCTCAACTCCGCCGTCCCAAAGAAGGCAAAGAGCCCTGAGAACCAGGGCTTTTGCAGACGATTGCCAGCCCGTGATGATGGCTGACAAACCAGTGAGTGCGCTGGGACTCGAACCCAGGACCTACGGATTAAAAGTCCGTTGCTCTACCAACTGAGCTACGCACTCGCACACGGTTGAGCCGTGGTTTAAGCGGAGCGGGAAGTTATCGACTGAGCAGGCAAGATGCAATTCGACGTGGCTGTGAGATGCGAAAACCGGCATCACATTCTCGCACGGCTACGTCGAAGCTCGGTGACCGTGGCACCTCATATTTGAAAATGGCATTGGCCCAGTGAGGTCGTACTTGGCTCTTCCCATGTAAGGGGCCGAGGTCGCAGCATGGCGACGAGTTTTCAGGAGACCGGATTTTCCTTATTGAGGCTCCGTTTTGTTTGCCGCCCCTCGTTGGGATTTTCTCGCGTTGTTGGCACAAGTTTCCGATTCTGGGCTGTGATTCCAATGCTACCGTAGTTTCTGAAATTCCTCGTAATTGTGAATTCAGTGGAAGTGGTCTGTTCACGCGCCAGCCGTGTCATCCTTGTCTCAGACCTTGTGTTCGCAACCCTTTTCAACCGCAACACGCGCCCCTAGAATGCCGCCTGCTTGCTGAGAAATTCAAGTAAGATGACGGTGTTTTGGGGCGGTAGCTCAGTTGGGAGAGCGCTGCGTTCGCAATGCAGAGGTCGGGGGTTCGACTCCCCTCCGCTCCACTCGAAAAGCCTTGTTCGCAAACACTGTGGACAAGGCTTTTTCGCTGGGAATCATGGGCTTTTCGTGAGTCGATCGGCGCGGCGTTCGTTCACCAGCATCGTCTGTTGAGATGACAGCAAACGACACCGTTCCCCCCGTTTGCCAGAGTTTGGTGCAAACGCTGGCGACGCATTCCGTCTTGAATGGAATGCCTCGGTTTGATCGTCCGTCCCAGTCGCTCGCATCGTCTGAAATTCTGTCGATGGTGAGGAATCGATGTCGAGTGACGGCAGCGAATCCAACGCGACCTGTACAGGTCGAGCAACTTCGGATCGGTGTAGACGTTCATCGTCAGGTCGATGGTTGAGTGCCTCATCGCGGCTTGTGCCGTTCGTGGTGCAACGCCCCTCTTGGAGAGCAGCGTCCCCCCCGTTCGTCGGCCTTGTCGATCCCTGTGGCCAGCAAGTCGCAGTTGAGGATTCGCACCAGCACGGCGGGAACGGTGAACATCCTCATCGCGGCAGCCGGTCGAGACTTCGCAAACATAGCCAGGGTTGGCGGTGTAGGTTCCCGACGTGACAACGACTCGGTCTGTTCCATCCACGGCCAGTCGTGATGGGAGTAGTTCTCGTCTTGCCCGTGGATGGCTTCCAACGAGCGAACCGCTTGCCGTTCTTCGTGAACAACTCCGCCCCGTGGGGATCGGCTTCGTGGCGGTTTTCTTGTAGACGGTTCCCATCGTGTTCCTTTCGACTTCATCGCTGACATCGGGCAGGGTCCAACAGCCGTGTCACGGATTCGGTTCAATATTGCATTTTGGCAAAGACTTCCGAAGCATGTCTCTGCCGTCGGGAAGGGTTTCTGTTTCGGTGAGATCAAGGAACTCGAGGTTCGTCAGTCCTTTGAGATGTTCCAGTCCGGCATTGGTGATTCGGCATCTTTGGAGATCCAGCCGGTAGAGAACCTTCAGCCTGCCGAGGGGTTCTAATTCCGCGTCCGTGTATTCCGAATTGCTTAGGATCAGGTGGAAAGGGTTCGTCAGCGTTTCCAGTTCCGCAATCAGGTCCGGTGGTAAAGGTGCGGCCTGATTATCAAGAATGACTACGCCAACTCGATTCCAAATCGGAAGTCTGTCTTCAAGGGCGACGGGAACCCATGTCGGTCCAAAGTAATCAAACGCCACAGCTCCACCGTGAGCTTCGACCTTCCTCGCAACCCGCTGCTCACGGCGATACGGCATCCAGACAAACACGATTGTCGAAACGACCGCCACCAGGACCGCGCCAATCACGATCCGCACGAAATGCCGTCGCAGGAACTGCCACACCATCACCGTTTCGCTGGGCGTCTCGTCCATCGCCACTTCCCCTTCCGCTTCGGAGCGGCTTTGCGTGTTGTCGGTTGCGGTTCCAGACCGAAGTAGGCGGCATCGAATCCTCAATCCAAGTCACAAGTCAAACAGGATGCGCAACCGGTCTTCCACTTCATCCAGCGTCGCGGCGGAGACTGTGCCCCAGCGTTGAACCATCCGGTCATGCGAGACTCATCGAACCGCCTCGCACATGATGAAGCTCTTGGTCTTTGTTCCCCCTTCGGTCGGCTGCAAGGGGACATGCCAAGGAATGCTCTTGTCCTTGCTGGTGATCGGTACGACCACAACCAGATCGGCGGGACTCTTGTTGAAGCCGTTCGTCGAGATGACCAACGCCGGGCGTTTGCCCGTCTGTTCCCGTCCCGGTGTCGGGTCGCGTATCACCAACTACACTTCGCCGCGCAGCGGAGTTGTCATCGTTATTCCTTTCCGAGTCCATCCTTGAGCGTCTTGTCCCACGCCTTGCGTTCCGCCTGTTCGGCAGCCCACGCCTTCTTGCCGCTTCGCAGTTCGCCATGCGCCCGCGATGCCTGTTCCAGGAACCGCGCGCGGCGAAGCGATTCAATCGCCTGTTCCAAGACGGTGGGCATCGACGCGCCCAACTCTTCGGCCAGCGTCTTCAGTTTGCGGTGACTCTCCGCGTTGATGCGAACGGTGGCAGACATGCTCACGCTCCGTAAAGAAATCCATCGTGACAACCAAAAAGCAACGTCTCGACGACGCGGAGCGCGGGCCATCCGCCCTGGCCTCCGAATCTGTTGAGACCGGCCGCGACTTCGAGTCCCCGTTCGAGGAGGCCGTGGCACAAGCGCCATCCCTTGCACTGGCGAATTTGCCGCATCGTCGGATTGCGCGAGTTACCGTAGTCCCGTCGCTCCGCCGACGGGACGCTTGTCGGCGGAGCGACAAGCCTACA
>JAYVDI010000151.1:0-5813 GCA_043749505.1 Schlesneria sp.
CTTTGATGAGGCGATGGTCACAGCGTTGAAGGCGACTGCCGTCTCGGGTCCATTTCCGATGATCGACAACAAGCTGTTCTTTCCACGCCCCGCCGATGCGGTCCTCAAGGACGACAAGAACCAGAAGAAACTTCTTTCAGTCCGACCGCTCAACACTGCCGAACAGGGCGCAGGCTGGGGTTGTGATTTGCCGCATGCACTCGTCCCGGCGCTGCTGCCCGGCAGCGAGGGTGATGACTTCAAGCCAGCTCAAATTCCGGCATTCTGGCGTGCCGACCGCATGGCCAAATGGCTTGCGGACGATACGGGAATGATCGCTTCAGCTCAGTCGTTCAATGCCTGTGATGACTGCTACCTCGCGACGATGCCCCAGGAAGAACGGACTCATGTGAAGATCACGCCGGAAGCGGGAGCGGCCTCCGACGGCGAACTCTTCTCGACGTGTGCTCTCGACTTCTCGCGGATGGTGGACGACGGCGTGGTGCGGATGGCTCTGCGAGTTGAACCGGCCAGCATGTTTGACGCCGCTGTCGGCAAGCTCGACGCGCTGCACCCCTGTGGTGGCGAGCGGAGACTGGTGAGTTGGAAGGGTCGTAGCAAGACCGACTGGATCATACCTGCATCACTGAAAGCAGCCTTTGAGAAGGCCGATCGCGAAGGCCGTCGCGTGCGTCTCGTGCTGGCAACACCGGGCTTGTTTGAAGATCAAAGTCAGGAACGGCAAGGCTGGAAGCCCGGTTGGCTACGTGAGACCGCGCAGGGCAAATTGGAAGGTTGTCCGCCCGGTACGTCGCTGACATTGCGATTGGTGTCAGCCGTCGTCGATCGCTGGCGACCGATCTCTGGTTGGTCACTGGAACGCGGCACGGTCGGCCCCAAGCCGGTGCGCCGGATGGTGCCAGCGGGCGCGACTTACTTCTTTGAAGCCAATGACGAGGGACCGCTCGCTGAATTCGCGAACAACCTCTGGCTGCAATCGGTCTGCGATAAAGAACAGGACCGGCTGGATGGTTTTGGTTTAGCGCTGTGGGGACTGTGGAACGAACACCCAACGGGAAAGGCATAACAACAGCATGAGCGATCAAACTCGGATGTATTGGATTCACGCTCTCACCCCTCTGCACGTCGGCGCGGGGCGTGGAGTGGGCTACATTGACCTTCCGATCCTGCGTGAGAAGGTCACGAATCTGCCACTGGTTCCTGGCTCGGCGATCAAAGGAGTTCTCGGCGATACCCATGACGCCGAAGTGATTCGCCAAAAGATGAAACGCCGTGAACCCCTGGATGCAAATGAGGATGCTGTTCTCAAAGCTTTCGGCATCGCTGGCGACGAGCATTCAAGCTCCGGCTCGCTGGTCTTCACCGATGCGCGGCTCATCTGTCTTCCCGTGCGGAGCCTGTATGGCACATTCGCCTGGTGTACTTCGCCGCTCATCCTCAAGCGGCTTCATCGCGACTTGGAAGCGGCAGGACTGACAAACCAACTCGCGCCGCCGGCCGATCTCACCTCACCAAAGGAAATTCACGTTGCCAACGAGGCATCGGTACTCAAGGGCGCGAACAAGAGCGTCTTCTTGGAAGACCTCGACCTGACAGCAACCGTGTGCCCGAAGGCGTCCGACTGGGCGAAGGCACTCGGCCAATGGCTGTTCGTTGGCGATCAGGCGGAAGTGTGGCGGACGACGTTCACTCAGCGCTTCGCCGTGGTCTCCGACGATGTCTTCAATTTCCTCGCTGAGACCGGCACCGAAGTCACCGCGCGTGTCCGCATCGACGACGAGCAGAAGACCGTCGCGAAAGGCGCGTTGTGGTACGAAGAGTCGTTACCCGCTGAATCCATTCTCGCCGGTCTCGTTTGGTGCGACCGTGTCTTTGGCTCGAAGAACAACGGGCGACCTCCCATCACCGAGTCCGCGTTGCTGGACCAGTTCTGCCCGACTGACGCAGACAACTCGATCCTGCAAATCGGTGGGAAGGCGACCGTCGGCAAGGGCCGTGTCCGCTGTGCCTTCACCTCCAGTGGTAAGAACGGAGGCCAGCGATGAGCAAGTCTGACACGTCATCCATTCAGACGCGAAGCCAGCAACTGGCAGAACGCGCGTTCGGCCAAGTGCAACGTCATGAGGGACTCCCGGACAAAAAACGCCAAGAATACATCGGCTTCGCCAAGCGATTCCCCGCTCTGGTTCACACCTGTGGCTTGGCTCAAGCTGTCGCGTTCGCACATGCCAAGGCTCCCGATGATTACCTTAACGACCTCCGCGCGGTGATGAAGTCCGACAAGACGGATGTCGCCAGCTTCGCCGCTGCAATTCGCGCGGCCGATCTAGGCCCCTACATGCAACTCAGTCGCACTGCCCTTGAAGCTGCTGGCTGGTTGAAACGCTACGCCGAAGCACTGTTGGAGGACCACTAACCATGCAAGCCTGTCGTGATCGTCTCAAGCTTTCGCCAGAACTGCTTCAGCAAGCGGGACATGCTGGCCTGGTACTTCGTAGGTTTCTGCAAGTCGCCGTGCAAGACGACGCCAAGCAGCATCCCGCTGCCCGCACTTCACTCCACACCACAGCGCGAACGTCGGCTTCAAATGCTCGTGCCGTGTACGAAGCGGCCTACTTCCGATGGCTCGACGGTGTTCCCAAAGCAACGGGCGAACGACTCGATGTACAAGGTCGCCTGATCGTCGGTCTTGGCGGTGACAATGTGTTAGAGACCGGCATCGCCCTGCATCACACCTACGGCGTGCCAATGATTCCCGGCTCGGCGCTGAAGGGACTCGCCGCTCACTTCTGTGATCAAATTTGGGGCAACACCGATTCAAAGTTCAAACGAACCAAGGAGTATCACGAAATTCTCTTCGGCACCACCGAGGACTCCGGCCACATCACGTTTCACGATGGGTGGATCACGCCCGAATCACTTCGTGGCGACAGCACGGGCGGCCTGGTGCTAGACGTCACGACGCCGCATCACGCCGACTACTACAGCGACAAGACCTATCAGGCTGGTCCACGCGAAGGCGAACTCATCCCGCCCACCGACTTTGATGATCCGAACCCCGTCACGTTCCTGTCTGTCGCCGGCGCATTTCACGTCGCCGTTTCCTGTGACGTCCCCGGTGAGGCCGGAGACCACTGGGCCAAGCTCGCCTTTGACCTCCTCAAAGAAGCCCTCCGCGAATGGGGCGTCGGCGGCAAAACGAGCAGTGGTTACGGACGGTTGGAAACCATCAACGTTTCATCCGAAAAGACGTCAGCCAGTTCACCCCGGTCGGCTGCGCCATCAGCGTCCGCAACGGCCAAGCGAGCAAGTGGGACACCAACCAAGGTGACGATTCTTGAATCTCGACCCAAGGGTGGTTTCAAGGTTGAAGAGTCGGGAAGACAGCCAGGAACATTGACGCTCGGACCATGTCCTTCATCGTCACCGCAACTTAACGACGTTGTGGATGTGCTGGTTCATGTCGATGATCCGAAGTCGCCTCAATACAAGTGGCCAGACCCGAATGCCAAGCCGCCCAAGCCGCAACAGCCGAAGAAAGGAAACCGGAGATGAAAGTCTTGCTCTGCTTGGTGACCGAGCAGCATGTGCCCAATCTGCTTTCGGTTCATCATTTCCAGCCAGATCGCGTGGTCTTGATTCGATCAAGCAAGATGGCCAAAGCGACTGAGTATTTCTTGGATGCTTTGGAGATTGCGAAGTTTCCACAGGACCGAGTCGATGTCTTGCCGCTTGAGGATGAGAACAATCTCGTGAGCGTTCGACGCTGTCTCCATCAGGCGTTTGGCAAGTTTCCCGAAGCGGATTGGATTGCCAATGTCACCGGTGGACTCAAGCCGATGTCGATCGCGGCCTATGAGTTCTTCAAGGCGCTTGACGCACGAATCGTCTATATCGACTCGCGATGTCCCAATGAGATTCTCGGCTTGGATGGTCAACCGCCAGAGACATGTTCGCACCTTTTGTCGTTAGATGAGTTCATGGCCGGATATGGTTTTCAAATCTCGAAAGCCTGGCCGAAAATCGCCGAAAGTGAAGACCGTGCCCGCAAATGGTGGCCGCTAGCCCGTGTGATCGCTGAACACGCGCCCGATCTCAACCTACTTCGGTTTAGTGATGATGGTTCGGGACGCGAAGAATGGAGGGCTGTTCGTGAAAAGGGATTCACGCTCGAATCTCGTCACACACAGCACGTCCCTCAGCCGGTTCTCGCCGCGCTCGTCGAGTGTTGGGATCTCACTCCGGCCGACATGGCCATCGGTGGTTTCATCGACAAGTATCAGGGCACGTTCCTCACTGGCGGTTGGCTCGAAGCCTTCCTCTGGAAACTGCTTGCCGATCACGCTTCGCAACTCGGCTTGGAACATGTGCATCTCGGTATCGAGGCTCGGAAGAAGGACACCCAAGCTCCGACGGATTTCGACGTGGCATTCCTAATGAATCAGTCACTCGGAGCGATTGAGTGCAAGTCAGGCGGTCAGGAACACTCGGATGATCCGAACCAGCCGCTCGACAAGCTCGAAGCTCGCATTCAGCAGTTCCGCGCACTGCGAGTCAATCCCGTATTGGCGACGACCTCGTCCAAAATCTTGGACGCTACCAACTCCGTGAAAGCCACGTTCGCTCAGCGAGCGGCAATCTACAACTGCCGGATTGTGACCGTGCATCAGATCCGTGAATTGGCAGCCGAATGCGCGTCACCAGAACTCGTCGCGCAGATACTTTTGAATCGGAAGTAAGTCCAAATGCCGCGCACCTTCATTTGTTCCACCGGTACGAGTGCCGCCAAGCTGCTGGTTGATGAAGCCGGCAGTCGGTTGGCTCCGGGGAAGCTGCGGCAGTGGGTACACGATCAAGAACGGGGCGGCGTTGGCAATGGCTTTCGTTCCGCCGCAGCGGCGAGGATGCTGGCCACGTTTCATGACTTTGAACCGGTCGGTGAAGCACTGACCGAAAAGCTCTCTGCCGAGATTCATTCGCTGGCCCGGATGCGGCTTGAGGCGAAGGATCGCGTGCTGCTGCTCAGTTCGGATACGCCCGAAGGACTCGCGTGTGCGAAGGCAGTCGAGGGGTATCTCGTGAGGTATTGGGAGGGCTTGCAAGTCGTCACCGAAACCGTGCCCGGTTTGCAGGTCGATGATGCCGAGCAGTTCCGCCGTGTGGGAGTCGTCGAGTTTACCAAACGCTGTTTGCGGGAGATCGGCGACTTCCAGTTCTCGGTCAGCGGAGAAGACTCGAATGTGGTGCTCAATCCCACCGGCGGGTTCAAGGCACTCGTGCCGTACACCGTGCTGATCGGCATGTTGAAGAACGTGCCCTGCCGGTACATCTTCGAGAAGTCCACCACGCTGCTCGAACTCCCGCCGTTGCCAGTCGAGTTCTGCCGCTCGCGGTTTGAAGCCTACAAGCCGTTGTTTGAACGGATTGAACGCGATAGCTCGGTTTCGCTTGCCGACTGGAATGCTGATGTCCGTTCTGAAGACCGCGCCGCGCTGGAATCGCTTGTCGAACACATCGGTCAGGAGGTCACGCTATCGGCCATCGGACTGTTGTTTCTCGATGAGGTCCGCACCACGACCAAGCTCGTACCGTTCTTGTCGCGTCAGGCGTGGGCCGACTGCTGGGACAATCTCCAACAGCTCGATGACTGCGATCCGTTTCGATTTCTAGCTCGGATGTCGTCGCCGCAAATGCTCAACAAGCACGAGCACGTCAACGTTGGCAAGGGACTGCGGTGGCTCAAGCCGGGTCGGACTACGGATCGCTATCTCGTCTCGGTCGAAGGCTGGCGGTTGCTGGTGTGGCGAGCGATC
>JAYVDI010000152.1:0-48445 GCA_043749505.1 Schlesneria sp.
CCCGTGGACAACCTGCTGAGTTCCGTCTTCGACGACCGCTGATCTTAGAGCCGCAGGGCGCTAGCCCCGGTTCGGATGAAACAAACCGGGGCTAGCGCCCTGCGGCTGATCGGGAAGTTATTGCGGATCCGTTCCTTAGCAAGACATCTCACGGGCGAAGGCAAGACATTCCTCAGACGCCGCCTCGCTTGCCAAGACTTCGATGGAGAAGCATCTCGTCGTTATCCACGCGGAGACAATGAAGTCGGTGCGACAAACCAAAGACTGCGCCGACCGCAAACGAAAACTGGCCGCGACTGCATGCAGTCGCGGCCAGCTCGTGTGACAGGTTGATGCCAAAGCATCGCGGGTTAGAACGTCAGGATGGCGTCCACGCCGTAGACGGTCTGGTTGTAGAGTTGGCCATTGAACAGGCCTGGAGTAACGTAGTTGGCTTCGTTGCCGGGCGAGTTCATGTAACGGATTTCCGGACGAATCGTCAGGTTGGCCGTTGGCTTCACATTCACACCGATGGTGTTCGTGTAGTACGAGGTGCCATCCGCTTTGTACCACTCGTTGCGGTAGCCGGCCTTCAGCTTGCTGGTGATGTCGTAGAACCCGTAGTTGATCAGGCCGGTCGAGTTATTGGCGACGCCACCTTGAACATTGAAGTTGTTCGCGAGATCTGAACCGAGTACGTCGAACTGATGGACCGAGCTGAACTTGTCGGTCCACTTGTGGGTCAGAATCGCACTGTTGATCGATCCGATTCCGCGCCAGCCGAGGTTTCCGGAAATCATCGCGTAGCTGAACGCGGTCTTGTCGCTCACGGCGTAGTTGAAGCCGCCCAAGAAGCTCCCGCCACCATTGAACCGCTCAAACCCGGTGTCCATACCGAGCACATATCCGCCCATGACCGACAGCTTGTCGTTGACCTTGTAGGTCGACAACGTGCCGGTGTGGGTGAATGGTTCGCTGTTGTAGAACGTCAATTGGCGACTCAGGAAGAAGTTGCCGTTGGACGGAACGACTTCATACCCGATCGGCGTATAGAAGTGACCGATCTTTGTCGACAAGTTCCCCATCGCCGTTTCGGCGTACAACTGAGGGAAGGCCCACGAATACTGACCGTGGTCGAACCCGTTGTTGAAGTCCCAGCTACCCGACGGCTTGTTACCGAACGCTTGGGCATCGCGGCCATCCACACCGAACAACACGTCGGCGCGGAAACCCCAATCAAACCCCTTGCTCCCGTCGGCCACTTTCGCGGCGTAGAGGTAGGCTTGGTTGAGGTAGGCATGGCGGAACTCTCGCTGACCACCCGCGTAGTTGCCAGCGGCTGTTCCGTTACCGGCGAAGGCACCGTCCGGATTGCTTTGGTAGCCGTATTGGGTATGGCCACCAATGATCCAGCCCTTGTCCGTGAGGCGGTTGCCACCGCACTCATTGTCGAACAGACTGACCAGCGTGAACGGCTCGCCCAGATCGCCACTCAGCAGACCGCAGCCGCTGCTGCAATCGCTGGCGGTTGCGCTGCCACAGCCGTTGAACACGGCCGCAGGATCGCAGGTCGTCGCTGGAGCAGCACAGGCGTTAGCCGCCGGTGCGCAACAGCCACTGTTCATGTTGCGAAGACGCGCGGCGGCGTCTTCATAAAGTTTGTCGCAGCAACCGCCACCCTGAATCGTGGGGCGGCAGGCGGCCGGGGCAGAACACCCCGGGTCCGCTGCGTGCAGGGCGCTCGTGACGAGCAACCCTGCCGTGCCGATCATCATGGACAATCCTGTCCCGAGATCGGCAAAACGAAGTCTCTTCAGGCCAAACATCTCAAACTCCTAGTTTTTGGTTCCTGTCACCTGTTCCGCGTCGCAACCGAGTTGCTCGCTCAGTGGCACAGAGGTCGTCGACCAACCCCAGAGGGCAGTATTTGTGCGTTGGCACCGACGTGACCGCCCAGACGATCCAAGCACGACCCGCTCATTGAGCGCTAGCAGGCCGATTGGTGTCTTCGTCAGTATCGGAGCGGGCGTTAGATGTGACAGAAAGATTGGTTGAGGTGAGGCATCCTCCATACGATCGTCAGGCTTTGCGAACACAGACACCTTTTGCCAACTTGCCTAGAATGACGGTTCGGTCGCGACGATCGAGCATTCAACACGGACCATAACCCCTTTGTTCAATGAAGATTCGTGTGTTTGCCGCTCGAAGAGTCCAGACGCTTGCAGGCAGTCACATTGAAACCTAGACTCTCCGCCCCAAGCCGATTGTCGCTGGGCGAATCGCAGGGATGGGCTTCGGTTTTCCGCGGGCCAAACAACTCCACAAGGCAGTTGCTCGCTTTCCAAGAACCAGAGGCGCTCGGTCTTTTCGAGAGCCGGAGGCTCGGTGCCTAAGAGGCATCCTCTTTTTTTGCAGGTGTGCGGATCATGAAACAAGGTATCCATCCCAACTATCAAACCGTCGTATTCCAAGACTCATCGACGGGGGCCCAATACATGGCGGGATCGACAATCAAGACCACCAAAACGGTCGAGATTGACGGCCAGACCTACCCTTTGGTGACGGTCGATATTAGTGCCGCTTCGCATCCGTTCTACACGGGCAAGCAAAAGATCATGGACCTCGCCGGGCGTGTCGAGAAGTTCCAGCGCAAGTACAAGTGGGGTCAGACCGAAGCACAAAAGGCCGAGGGCGAGGCTGCTGCGGGCGAAAAGGCGTAATTTTTGACGCACGCATTCTGGTTCACACAGCACAGACGATTTCCGTTGCGCTGTGTGAATGATCGATGTGGATGTCCTAACTTGTGCCTACCGGTTTGATCCGCTGGGTTGGTTGACCTGCGGAGTCTTGTCGCCCCCCCCGCACCGTTCTGCGTCAGTATTGGTTTGCCTACCATGTTCCCCGTCTTGCAGGCCAAGCTCGAGCGGTTCGAGGAGTTGGAGTGTCTTCTTCAAGACCCCGAAGTCCTTGCCAACACATCGCAGATGCTTGAGGTGCAGCGCGAGTACGGCGGCTTGGGAAAGGTCGCCCGAACGGTTCGCGAGTTCAACGAACTCGAACAGAACTTGGCAACCGCCCGCGAAATGCTCCAGTCGGCAAAAGATGCTGAAACTGAAGAGTACGCGCGAGCCGAATGCTCCGAGCTGCAAGTCCAGTTCGATGTGATGCGGGTCGAACTGGAAGACATGGTGACGGCCGGTGATTCGCTCACACGCGGCAGCCTCATCATGGAAATTCGAGCGGGCACCGGTGGCGATGAAGCGGCCTTGTTCGCACGCGACCTGTTCGAGATGTACACGAAGTTCGTCGAGGCACGCGGGTGGAAGTTCGAGGTCTTGGAAATGTCTGGCACTGAATTGGGCGGCATGAAAGATGTCGTTCTGTCGATCACTGGCGAAGGCTGTTACCACCAGTTGCAGTTCGAGAGCGGCGGTCATCGCGTTCAACGCGTCCCCGAAACGGAAACGCAGGGCCGCGTTCACACCAGTGCGGCGACCGTGGCAGTGATGGCCGAAGCGACCGACATTGATGTCGAGATCCGCGATGAAGACCTTCAAATCGACACGATGCGCGCGGGCGGTCCCGGCGGGCAGAAGGTCAACAAGATCGAATCGGCCGTGCGCATCACGCACGTCCCGTCCGGAATCGTCGTCCGCATCCAGGACGAGAAGAGTCAGCACAAGAACCGCGCGAAGGCGATGCGCGTCCTCCGCAGCCGGCTGATGGAAGCTCGTCAGGATCAAGCCAACAAAGAGCGTTCTGAACACCGTCGGACGCTCGTGGGTTCGGGCGATCGCAGCGAGCGAATTCGGACTTACAACTTCCCACAGAACCGCCTGACCGATCACCGCATCAATCTGACTCTCCACAAACTCGACCAGATTATCATCGGTCACATGGATGAGGTCGTCAGTGCGATGGTTGAGTTCGACCGCAACGAACGATTGCTTGGAAACGTCGAGTGACCGCGACCGATGGAGTCCCGCTTCCCGTCAGGCGTCGTGTTTAGGCAAGCCCCGCGTTCAGGAAGAGCAAAGTGTCAGAGGCTGATCCGCCGACTCCCGTTCCACCTGATCCTTGGACCGTGCGCCGCGTCCTCGAATGGACAACGGCTCATCTCAAGAAGCACGGCAGCGACACGGCGCGACTTGATGCCGAAATCCTGCTGGCCCACGCGCGCGGCTGTCAGCGCATTCAGCTCTACACGGCCTATGACGAACCTCTGGCCGATGCCGTGCGAGCCACGATGCGCGATCTGGTTCAGCGGCGCGCGCAGGCGGAACCGGTTGCGTATCTCGTCGGGCATCGCGAGTTCTTCAGTCTCAACTTTCGCGTCACGCGCGACGTGCTGATCCCGCGCCCGGACACCGAGACATTGGTGATCGAGATCATCGAAGGGGTGAAGACACTGGTCGCAGCACGTATTTCATCGGGACAGACGGCGGGCACCGTGCGAGTCCTCGATTTGTGTACCGGCTCCGGTTGCGTGGCCATTGCCGTGGCGAAGAACTGTCAGATGACGAAGCTCAACGTGACGGTCGCCGCCACCGACATCAGCTCCGCCGCGCTGAGCATCGCGCGCGAGAACTCTGTCGCGAACAAGACCGATGATCGGATCGAGTTCTTCGAGGGAGACTTGTTCGCACCGCTCGCCGCCGAAGCGAAGTTCGACATCATCGCGGGCAATCCGCCCTACATTCCGTCGGCCGAGATCGACACGCTTGATGCGGAAGTTGCGAAGCACGAACCGAGGCTCGCGCTGGACGGAGGCCCAACGGGACTGAGTGTCTTCGAGCGGCTTATCGCCGCCGCGCCTCAACACGCTGTGCCTGGCGCGCTCTTTCTGATGGAGATGTCGCCCGAGCAGGCCGAGCCACTGCAACAACGCCTCACCGCTCACGGTGGCTACACGGACGTGACGATTCGCAAAGACCTGGCCGGTCGCCCACGCATCATCAAGGCGCGGATTACGTGCTGAGTGTCGCGGGCCGAGTTATCGGCGTGCGCCACCTCAACCCGAGAAGTGGGGAGGGAAGTCAACTTTGGTCGCGCGACGACGCTGTGGTGAGTCGCCGAGTCCACATTTTCAGGCAGGTCGTTCAAACGAAAACGGCCCGCCGCGATGAAGCGACAGGCCGGATGAAAGTCGATTCTGTTAACGATTGAAATGAGGAAGGCGAAGACCCCTCATCCCGACCCTCTCTTCGCAGAGCCGGGGCGAGGGGGCAGGAGGTTCACTCGCTGTCGCCCGCGCTGCTGGTCGAGCCTTGTTTGACGCCGCCCTTCAGTTTCGCTCCCTGCTTGAGGGCGAAGACGGTGCTCTTGTTCGAGATGAACAGCGTGTTGTTGGCCACGATGGGCGTACTGTAGATCGAGTTGATCATGTTGTTCTCGGACAGGATGTTCAGCTTCTTCGACAATTCAAAGACGATGATGTCGCCGTCTTCGTCGCCGGTGTAGACCTTGTTATCGACGATCAGCACCGAACCCCAAGCGGCGGCGAACATGTCGTGGGTCCAGTAGACGACCGGCTTGCCGTTCTCGACCTTCTTCGCGTCGAGACAATGCACCAATCCAGCGAAGTCCGAGATGAACAGCAGGTCGTCCTTGATCGCCGCGCTGCCGATCGTGCGGTGCATCGTCTCCTCAAATTCGAGCTTGCCGTTCTTGTTGCGGTCCACCGAATCGTAGTGCCAGACAACGGCCGCGTTCGGATTGGCCTTGACGGCTTCATCCGTTCGTTCGGCGACTTTGATGGAATTGTCTTCCGCGTTGAGTTCCAACTTCCAGATCAGCTCATAGTCGTCCGGCTTGGCCGAAACTTTCCAGGTCTGAGTGGCAACGATTTCCTTGCCCTCGACGGTCTTCTTCGTTTCGGACAAGAGTTCGATCTTCGACGCCACGGGAGGAGGCGTTGTCTGCTTCGAGAATTCCGCATTCAAGGCAGGCGGCAGTTTCCCTTGTTTCAAGAGTTCGCCCGGCTTGGAATCCTTGGCCTCAGTGACCAAGAAGAGTTGCTTCCACTCGATATACGCCTGCAGGCGCCGGTGCGCAATGGGCGCGCCACTCTTGCGGGTCACGACCAGTTCGAGACTGACATCGCCGCGCTTGGTCGGATCGATGCAGTAGAAGTGGCCGACGCCCTCACCGTGTTCGGGGTCTTCGCCGACTCCCGCATAGACGTTGCCGTCGTAGAAGACCGGCGTCCCAATGATGTGATTGCGAGTCGCTCGGCCACCGAGCAGATAGATCGACTCCTTGGGGTTGCCGTCGAACTTCCACAGCAACTTGGGACCGCCCTTGCCGTCACCGGCGGGATCGAAGCTGTAAATCCAACCGTCACCACCACCCATCACAACCTGAGCCTGTCCGCCCGCTTCAAACACCAGCGGGCTGGACCATTGACCGTGCAGGATGTTCAGGCCGGGCGACTTGTCACTCCAGACCAGCTTGCCGGTGTTCTTGTCGAGGCAGATGAAGCTGGGAGCATTGGGGGCGGGGATGTTGATGTGGTCGTCGTCCACACCGTTGCCGGTGACGACGAAGCAGTAGTCTCCAACACATGTCACCGAACACGAACACATGTTGTGTTGGAACACACCCAACACGCCCATGAGGTCGTAACGCCAGATGATGTCGGCCTCATCTTTGTTCTCGTTCGCTTCGGCCTTGAAGGGACCATCGTTCTCGCCGTCGTGGAAGCCTTCCACATCAAGACACACCACTTCACCGCGGCTCGTGTTGTACCAAAGCCGAGTGTCGTCGCAGAACACGGTCGAACAGATGCCCTGTTGTGGCCAATCATTCACGCGGCCGGACGGCAGCTTGGGCGAAGAGGCCTGCCAGAGAAACTTGCCTGTCTGCTCTTCAAACGCGATCAGGCAACCAAGATCGACCTTGGCCGGATACCGCTTGAGGTAGCCATGCGTGTTGTTGGTGCCGACGAACACCTTGCCGTTCGCCACGACGGGGTTTCCGTACGTCTGCGAGCCGAGGGGCGAGGCCCACAGGACGTTCTCACCCGTGTCGAGATTCCACTCGTGCGGAATGTTCTCGCCTTGCGGAGTGTTGTTGCGGTGTGGCGAGCCGCCCCATTGAGGCCAGTCGTACTTGCCGACCTTCATCTTGGTGATGATGTTCAGCGCATCATCGGTCGGGTTGAACTTGTCGGCGGAGAAGGCGAGACCAACCGCGATCACGCAGATCGCAGTGGCGAGAGACAGAGATTTCATGGCGAGTTCCTTGGGGCGAGCTTAGGCGTTGGTGTCGAGTTAGGACTGGGCGCAGGCCATTGCGCCCGGGAGTGGTTGACCGGTGACGGTGGAGTACAGCACGTCGGAATCGAGATCGGCTCCGTTGGGCCACTCGATGACCCCGAGTTCGTCGTTGATGCGGACCTGTCGAAAAAAAACGTCCGACTTAAGCGGCGCGAAGATTCCGTGAAAGTGGATGGTCTCCGCGAGATCGATCTCACCCTGTGAGCCATCTTCAAATTGCAACCACAGCCGATGCGTGGCGATCGGATGAACGGCGACAACTTCGTGCGGCATGGTCTCACTCCAACGGGGGGATCGAATTCATCGGCAATTGCTGGCGGGCCAAGTCCCAATCTGCATGAAGCTCGGGTTGGTGCATCGCCGCCCACTCGGTCACCAAGTCCATCACGCGCGGCGACAGCTTTCCATCCAGAACGGTCAGAGAGTCGATTTCAATCGACGCGGTCTGCTCACCGTGGCGAACATGAAAGTGTGGCGGCGGGTGATCGTTGTAGTACATGGCAATGATGGTTCCGAAGAAGCGGCTGATTTCTGGCATCGGTGGCGACCCGAAATAGTTTTCATTGTGGATGGCGTCCGGTGACTCGCCCTTCTCCCCCCGGCCCCTCTGCCCGGAGGGGCGTGTGTTCGCAGTTACTGCGGCACGACGGACACGTTATCGACGAAGATTTCGGCGCTGGTGGCGTTGCCGAACAGGCCGGGGCTGCCTGTCAGATTCGCCGGGGAGTCGGTCCATTCGATGGACCATTGGGACGGTTCGGAATCGGCTTTCTTCCACGCTTTCCCGCGAACGACCGAGACCGGTTTGCCGTCGCGTTCCTCAACGTTGACGATCAACTTCAGCGTGTACCACTGACCCGCCTCCCACGCGAACGGGACTTCGTGCGATTTCTGATCATGCGGGAACCACGAGAAAACCTTGAGATGCTGGCTGGCTCCGAGCATCGCCAAGCGGTATCGCTGGTTTTGAACGCCGACATCGGGGAGCTTCGAGTACTTGTCAGCATCGGCTCCGGTGGCGACTTCGTTCGCTTGAAAGTCGGCTTGGATGGCGTAGCCCTTTGAGCCGGGATGGCCCAGCCAGCCTTGGCTCTTCGTCCCCTTGGGAATGGTTGTGATCTTGCACATCACGCCATTACCCGTGACCTTGCGAGTCCCTTTCTCGACGACGAGTTGTGTGGGGATTTTCTCGTTGCCGGTCCACTCAAACTTCGCGATGACGCCATCGTCCTGAAGACGTTTCAGCGAGGGATCAAGCTTCTCCTTGCCTTGGTCCTGTGTCGTGATCGCCTCGATCAACCCGAGGTATCGCTTCAGGCTCGTGAACGCTTGCTGTGGGGTCGAGTCATCGAAGGTCGTTTTCGGCGCGGGGACGTTGGTGAACTGAGTCGTCAGGTAGATGTAGAGCTTTGCCGCGAGCGGGTCATCCTTTTTTAAGGCGGTGAAGTAGTCGTGGTCGATCGCGATGTGGCGGTATCTCAGGCCCACGCCCGTGACGGGGACGACGCCGTCATTGAAATCGAATGACCACGGTGCATCTTTCGTCACCTCGGGGATGACGCGAATCCGCGCTTGGCTCTTCAGTTCACCGATCTCGGCGTTGACGAGGACCGGCGCGTGGACGTTGCCTCCTGGCCCGGCGTACTTGCCAGACTCGTCGATCGCACCCGGACCTTGCAGCGTGTACTTCACGTCCTTCGCGTCGGCGACTTTCAGGAATTGACCGTTCGCGTTGTAGAGCAGCACGGAGAACTGTTGCTTCTGCGTTGGTTTGAGCAATGACTCGACTGGTACGACGAGCGCGGTGGCCGGCTTCTGATCGTTGGCGACCGGAGTTTCAGCGGCCTGAGCGGGGATCGGATCGGCGGAGGGTTTTTCGGAAGTCTCCTTGAGGCCAATGCAGTACATCATCGTCTCGCAGGCGAGGTAGATGCGTCCGTGAGAGATGATCGGCGAAGCGTTGACGTCTCCGTCTTCGAGTCTCAGTTGGTGAATCTTCTTCAGCCCCTTGGCCTCATCGGGCGCGAAGATGAACCAGCGACCGTTGCCATCGACGACGTAGATCTTGCCGTCGGCATAGACCGGGCTACCGCGCCCCATCGTGCCGATTTTTTGTTTACCAACTTGCTTGCCCGTCTTCAGGTCGTTCACGAAGAAGATGCCGCCGTCATCGACCGAGTAGATGCGATCGCCGATCACGAGTGGTCCGGTTCGGCCGATGAACTGCTCCTTTGTGCGCCAGACTTCGCCCGTCTTGGTGATGTTGCCCGACTTGGTGGCGTCGAGGGCGAAGAGCGCACCCATCGCGGTGTCGTCCAAGTTCTCTTCACTGTGTCCGCAGATGACCTGCGTGCCGATGATCGTCGGGGCGGTGTTGATACCGCGCAGCGAGACATCGTAGTTCCAGATCAGTTTGCCGGTGCGCGGCTGGAAGCTGTAGACGCTGCCGTCGCCCGAGGCCACGACCAACTGAGTCTGCCCGTTGATGACCGAGATCGCGGGACCGCTGTACGTCGTGTCTTCCGGCAGCGGCTTCGTCCCCTGGAACCAGACCGCCTGCCCGTTGCGCTTGTCGAACGCGATGAGGCGGTACGTCGGGCGAGCCATCTCACCCCAGCCGATCACGACGCCGCTGATGATGACCAAGTTCTCATGGATGATCGGGTAGTTGGTCCGTCCGCCGTAGGTGCTGAGGAGGCCGTACTCTTCGCTCATCGAGTGCGACCAGATCGTCTTGCCGGTCTCGCCATCAATGCACTGAAAGTAGCCGCAGACGCCCTGCGCGAAGATGTGCCCGGTCTCGGGATCACCGACCACGCTCGACCAGCCGACGCGCGTATCGGGCACGTCCGAGAGAAAGACGTTGAAGACGTTCTCCCATTTCTTCTCGCCCGTCGCGGCATCCACACAGATGACCTTCTCGGCCTCATTCTTCGTCCCGGGATTGTGCCGGACGATCGTAATGAGTTTGCCGTTCATCACGATCGGTGTGGAGCGTGTCCCCAACTCGGCGTTCTTCCAGACGACGTTCTCACCGTCGGGTGACCATGTGTCGGGCAGTCCCTTCTCGCGGGAAATGCCATTCATTTCGGGACCGCGCCAGTAGGGCCAGTCGAGCGGATCGGCGGCTTTCTTTTCCTGAGCAAACGCGGTCGTTGTGAGGCTCAGCAACAGACCAAACAGACGGGCCAACCAAGGTCTCGACAGCATCGTGAACATCCTGTGAGCAGACTCGAAAGGTGAAAGGCGGGAGCATGGGGCGGGTGACAAAATGTCTGGCGGAACCATAACCAACGGCCCTCAACCGGGCAAGCAGCCGCGCGGGCCGATAGACTCCGCGAGCCATGCCACGCTCCGCCTACATCCACGTCCCGTTCTGTGCCCATCGCTGTGGGTATTGCGACTTTACATTGATCGCGGGGCGAGATGACTTGATTGGCGACTATCTGCAGGCGCTGGGACGCGAGATCAATGGATCGAGTCTCACCGCGATGTCACCGATCGCCCGCCGGGATTCAGACTCTGAGCGGGGCGGCGTAAGCCCCCCGGTTCCTAGAATGAACGTCACGCGCGAAGAACCGGGGGGCTTACGCCGCCCCGCTCAGAGAGCCACCACAAAGTCAGAAGAACCGCTCACCCTAGCCCTCTCCCCGCAGAGCCGGGGCGAGGGGACAACAGAACTCGACACGTTGTTCTTCGGGGGTGGCACGCCGACACATCCGTCTTGTGATCAGCTTCGCGAGATGTTTCGAGTTGTCTTCCAGCGGTTCACGCTCGCACCGGGGGCCGAAGTGAGCGTCGAGGCCAACCCGCTCGATCTGTCTCAAGAGAAAATCGATCTCTTGGCGGACGTGGGAGTGAATCGCATCAGTCTTGGCGTGCAATCGTTTTCGGCCGAGTCACTCAAACTGCTCGAACGTAATCATTCGTCGGGCGACATTGAGGACGTGGTCGCTCGACTCAGAAGTCGGTTTGAAAACGTGTCGCTCGATCTGATTTTCGGCGTGCCGGGGCAGTCCTTGGACGATTGGCAGGCCACGCTGCGACGAGCCATCTCGCTCGGGCCAGCGCATGTCTCAACGTATGGCCTGACGTGGGAGTCGGGGACGGCGTTCGGCACGCGGCGTGATCGTGGCGAGCTATCGCCGATCGACGAGGAACTCGAACGCGAGCAGTACGCGCTGGCGATGGACGAGTTGGCCACCGCCGGGTTCGAGCATTACGAAATCTCGAACTTCGCGCGGCAAGGCTCTCGCTGCCGACACAACGAGGTCTATTGGGCGGGCGACGAATACTGGGCCTTCGGACCGGGAGCGGCGTGCTACGTGAACGGTCGTCGCGAGACGAACGTTCGCAGCGTCCTCGGCTGGCTGGCGAAGCTCGAACGGGGCGAGTCACCCGTCGCCGATGCCGAAGAACTCGAACCGGCTCACCGCGCGCGCGAACTCATTTTTCTTGGCCTCCGCCGCACCGATGGCATTGCACGGGACGATTTCGCGCGCCGCACCGGCTTCGCACTCGACGACATCGCGCCCGCAGCGATCCGAGCTAACACCGCGTGTGGCTGGTTGGAAGACACCGGCACTCGCATCCGACTGACCGGCGAGGGCCGATTCGTTGCCGACCGTGTGGTCGCCGAATTCTTGTAACCCGTCACTTCGCTCCCGCGAATCGCGTCCCTATCATGCCCCCCGCGTTAGAACGCTCGGTTTGAAATCTCGACAGAAGGATGAAGTCATGAAGAGGGTGTTGCGTTGGCAATCGGCTTGCTTGTTCGGGCTGATGTCGTTGTGGATGGTCGCGTCGGCGCAGGCTCAACAGCCGACGTTGGTGCTCTCGATCAAGAGCGTGGACGAATTGCTCGACGATGCCGACTACGTTGGCGAAGTCGTCGGAACAGAAGGGACTCGCGCGACGGCCGAACAGTTCCTCGGTGCTTTCACCGGCGGTCAGGGCTTGGCAGGAGTGGACTTGGAAAAGCCGCTCGGCGTGTATGCGAATATGTCGGCAGACGGTAATCCCGAGATGCCCGTGGCTTTCCTTCCGATCGCCGATGAGGACGCTTTCAAGAGCCTCATTAAGATGCTGGCTCCGGATCTCAAGGACAAAAACGGCCAGTGGTCGTTGTCGGTCAACGGTCAGAAGCTGTTTGCCAAATTGTCCGGCGGCTACATCTTCATCAGTAACTCGCCTGACACGCTCACGAAGCTGGCCGATCCACAGAAGATCGTGAACGGCAAGTACGACATCGCCCTCGACGTGAACATCGCCAGCATCCCGCAGCAGCTCAAAGATCTCTTCCTCGCGCAGGTCGAACAGCAGGGTCGCGCCAGCTTGGAGAACGGCCCCGAGCCGAAGAACGAAGCGGAAGCCAAAGGACAGCAACTCGGTTTCGATGGAACGCTGGCGGCACTCAAAGCCGTGGTCAACGACGGCGACCGCATGACGCTCGGGTTCGATGTCAACAGCGAGTCTGGTCTTGGGACGGTTGATTACGGACTCTCAGGCAAGCCCCGCAGCGACCTCGCCAAAGCGATGACCGCTTATGGCAAGATGTCACCCGTCTTCGGAGCCGTTCCTCCTGAAGACGCTCCCTTCAGCCTGGTCCTTTCGCACCCGACAACCCTGCTGCTGCCTCACCTTGATGAGCTATTCGGCGCGATGCGCGATGCGGCCAATGCCGAGATCGAAAAGGATCCCAAGTTGGCCGATGACGCCGACAAGAAGGCCGCCAAAGATGTCGCCAAGCGGTTGTTCGATATCGGCCAGGCCACGATGAAGTCCGGCGCACTCCACTCGGTCATCATGCTCGAAGAAGGTGACGACGACACAGTGCGGCTCGTTGGCGGCACCAAAGTCGCCAAGGGTGACGACGCTGGCAAGCTGTTCGATGACATCCTCGCCCTGTCAAAAGAAAGCCCCGACGTGGCGAAAGTGAAGGCCGATGTGGCCAAGCACGCCGGTGCTCGCATCCACGCCATCACTCCCGATCTCAAGGACGAACAGTCGGCAATGTTCGGAGAAGGTGCCGGACACTTGGCCGTTCGTGCCGACAGCCTTTGGTTCTCGATGGGCGGCGGAAATCTCGACGCGCTCAAGAAAGCTCTTGATCAGTCGAGCAAGGCCGCCCCGAAGAAAATGGCTCCGATTTCGCTGCGCGTCAAACCGGCAACTCTGGTCACGCTGCTCGAATCCGACGATGAAGCACTGATCGAACGTGCCGATGCGATCGCCGGCGAAGCGGGCGATGTCTTGAACATTGAAATCACACCGACGGCAACAGGTGCCACGCTCCACATTGAATTCGGCATCGACTTGTTAAAGCTGAGTGTTCAGCAGTGATTCAAGGCCGAAGTCCCGCTTTCAGAAAAGCCGGACTTCGTCTCGCCCATGCCGTGTGAGACCAATTCAAACCTTGAGCAGCCCGGCGTCACCAAACGCCGGGCTGCTCGCATTGTGTGGCCAGACGTTACGCTTCTAGGAAGCGTTGCGAGTGATCTTTACCGCGCACGCCTTGTACGACGGTTGTCGTGAGTACGGGTCGAAGACCGCGTCGGTCAGTTGGTTCGCCTCTTCGTAGTGCATCGGAATAAAGACTTGGCCGGGTTGAACGGTCGGCGTGACGAAGGCCCGCGCGCGGAGTTGGCCTCGTTGGGACGAGACGCTCACCCAGTCTTGCGGTTGGATGTTGAGTGACCGCGCGTCGTTGGGGCTGATTTCCACGTAGATCGACTGCGGCGAGAGCTTTCTCAACACGGCGGACTTCGCCGTACGGGTCTGCGTGTGCCACTGCGCCGCCGTGCCGCGACCTGTTAACAGGATAAACGGGTATTCGGCGGAAGGCGGCTCGGGCATTGGTCGCGGAGCCTCAAACAAGAACTTCGCCCGGCCATCGGCATGGTGGAAGCGACCGTCTTCAAACAGGCGGCGTTGGGAGAAAGGTTGAGGGCTGAAGGTGGAAGGTTGAGAGTTAGAAACTCTAGTCCCCTCGCTCCGGCTTTGCGGGGAGAGGGCTAGGGTGAGGGGTTCTTCTCGAACGTCTTCACTCGCAACCTCTTCACGCTCAACCCCCTCGACGAACGGCCACTGAATTCCGCCCGCATCGTCGAGGTGCTGGTAGTCGCGGATCCCCGTGATGTCGCAGGGCTGGCCAGCGGAGAGGCGTTTCAGGATCTGGAAGGTTGCTTCGGGCGAACGCCATTCCTTGAAGAGGTTCTCGCAGCCCCAGTAGTGAGCGATCAATTGGAAGATGTGGAAGTCGGCCAGCGCCTCGCCTGGAGCCTTGGCCACCTTCTTGTGCAGCCCGTAGCGGCGTTCCGAATTGATGAACGTCCCTTCTTTCTCGCCCCATCCGGCGGCGGGGAGGATCAGGTCTGCGGCGCGGGCGGTCTCGGTGGACGAATACATGTCCTGCACGACGAGGAAGTCGAGCCGGTCCAGAATGTCTCGCGCCTGAGATTGGTTGATCCACGAGTGCGCGGGGTTTGTCGCCACGACCCACAATCCTTTGATTTTGCCGTTCAGAATTCCCTTCATGATCTCGGGATAGGCCCAACTGTTTTGGGTCGGGATTTTTCCGATATCGATGCCGAGAATCTTCGATACGTCGGCGCGATCCGTCGCTTTGGTGAAGTCACGTCCGCCGAGCAGGCCCGTCGTGTTCGAGAACATCCGCGAACCCATCGCATTGCACTGGCCGGTGATCGAGTTGGCTCCCGTCCCCGGTCGGCCCATGTTCCCCGTCATCAGCGCGAGGTTGATGAGCGACTGCGCCGCGCGCACGCCCTCGTAACTCTGGTTGACTCCCATCGTCCACCAGAACGAGACTCGTTCTCGCTCGTGAATCGTGCGGGCGACTTTGTGCAGGCTCTCGATCGAGATGCCCGTCGCGACGGAAACGATCTCGGGTGTGAACGGCTTCACATGCGCGGCAAACTCTTCAAAGCCGTTCGTGTGCGCGGCGATGTAGTCGTGGTCGATCCAGTCGTTCTCGATCAGGATGTGGGCGAGGCCGTAAAACAGCGCGAGGTCGCTCTTCGGTTGAATGGCCAGATGCTGGGTCGCGTTCATCGCGGTCTCGGTGCGACGCGGATCGACGACGATGATTTCGGGAGACCGCTTGTTGCGCATCACCCGCTCCCACAGGATCGGATGCGCGATGCAGACGTTGGCCCCGACGAGAACCATGCAGTCGGTCTCTTCAAAGTCCTGATACGTGTACGGCGGAGCGTCGAAGCCGAACGATTGCTTGTACGCGACAACCGCCGTCGCCATGCACTGCCGCGTGTTGCCATCGCCGTGAATGAGACCCATGCCAAACTTGGCGAGTGATCCGAGCAGCGCCAACTCTTCCGTTGCGATCTGCCCCGTCCCCAGCCACGCCACCGATTCGGGACCGTGTTCGCGCTGGATCGCCTTGAACCGCGAACAGAACGTCCGCATCGCCACGTCCCAATCAACCGGCTCGAACTTCCCCTGAGCGTTCTTAATCAGCGGGGTCGTCGCGCGGTCGCTGGCCTTCAATACGTTGAGGGCTTCCCAGCCCTTCGGACATGCCATGCCGAGATTCACGGGGTACTCGGTGTTCGGCGTCAGTCCGACCGCCGCCCCATCCTTCAGATGAATGGTGAGACTGCATCCCGTCGAACAGAACCCGCACGTCGAGGCCGTCGTCGCATCGGGTCGCTGCCGATCCGGAACGACTCCCAACCCAAACCCACCCGGCGCAAGCAGCATCTCGCGGGTGTAAGCACCGTCGGTCTGATGAAGGAGTTCGGCAATCGTCATCGTTCAAATCCTGAACCACGGAAAACACGGAAGGGCACGGAAAAAGGCGGAAGACCGGAAGACGGGACCACGAATCTCACGAATGAAGAGAAGGCAGAAGAAAGGAAGAGTGAATCAGAACAATGGAATTGAGGTATCGAATCAGCAGATCGCCGATTCCTCCTGTCCGTCACCACCGCCTTCCTCATTGGCTTCAATCCTCTTTCTCCTAGAGGGCATTTCAAAACCTGTTTTTGAAACGCGCTCTAGTCTTCATCCGTGCGTATTCGTGAGATTCGTGGTGCAAACTCTTCGTCTTCTTCCGGGCACTTCCGTGTTTTCCGTGGTTCTGACTCTTTACGTCTTCAGCGCTCCCGGCATCCGCAGGGCGACGGCGGCGGTGAAGAAAAGGGTTCGTTCGAGGGTTTCACCGACGAGTGACAGACCAAACGAGGCGAGTCCGAAGGCGGCGAGGGTCGCACCGGGAACGTCGGCCGGTTGGTTCAGCATCATGAGCGGCAGCACGATCCCTCCGATCACGCCAGCCACGAACCGGCCGCGCGACCAGACGCCCAGTTCACCCACCATCAACCGAGCGGATCGGTTGAGTGGTGTTGCCTGCTTGCTGGCGAGGTGTCGGAATAGAGATGCCTCGTACAACAACTTGGCGACCGCGACGTAGACGATCCCGTGGCAGAGCCAGCGTCCATAGTCGGCCATCAGTGCGCGAACGCCGAGAGATTCAATGAGTCCCGCCGCGATGAGCGACACCGCCAACACCGTTGACAGCCCCAGCCAAACGGTGGTCAGTGAAAACTTCACGAACGTTCGCGATCCACTCCAGAAGGGGCGTTGCGTGTAGACGTAGATCATCATCGAACAAAACACTCCGACCAGACCTGCCGCCACCACGCCGCCTCCCAAAATGAGCGGCCACTCCGTCGCTTCAAGTTTCGGGAAGAACCACAGTACCGCCGCATAGACTGCGGCCAACTTGGCGAAGACTCCAAATGCCACGATCTCACGACTGAGCCACGAATGGCGCAGGCCGAGGACCGCGCGATACGCCAGCAGCGGGCGGCCGAGGTGCAACGTCGCCGCCGCCAACGAGAGCAGTCCGAAACCGAGAGCACTCAGCGCGTGAACGGGCAATACCTGCGCGAGGGCAGTCGAACCGAGCAGGTTGGCGTGTAAGACCTGCCCGACCAGGAAGGCACCCACCGAAAGCTGCGTCAGCACCAGCATGATGATGAGTGGCCAGTGGGCATGCTCGGCCTGAACCGCATGATAATCGGCGGGCAATGTGTTGCGCGGGAGCGGGCGCGACGATTTGTAGTTCGTCGTCGGTTGCGTGTATTGCGGGTCGGGCGCACCGGGCAGGAACGAACTGACTTCGCAGTCGGCGGCGACATCGCTCTTCTTGACGACAGCGATGCGGATGGCTTCGTGGGGACAAGCCTGCACGCACGCGGGTGCCTCGCCCACCGCCAGCCGCTGGCTGCACATGTCGCACTTGCGGACGATGCCGCGTTTGGCGTTGTACTTCGGCACCTCATACGGACACGCGAGGATGCAGTACTGGCACCCGAAGCACTGGTCGTCGAGATGCTTCACGATCCCCGTGACCGGATCCTTTTCGTAAGCCCGCGTTGGACAAACATTCATGCAGGCCGGGTCGAGACAGTGATGGCAGGCCGTCGTGACGTGTTGCAATACCGGTAGCAACGCCGTCCCGCCGTGGAGCAACCCCACGTCACGCCACGTCTCGTTCTCATCGAGTCCGTTCAGCGAGTGACACGCCGTCACACACGCCTTGCACCCCGAGCAACTGTCGAGATCGACCTCAAACGCGTACTGCTCACCCGGCCCCGGAGGCGATGCGGGAAGCAGCGTCGAGTAATACCGAGCCTGCAACGGCTGCGAAGCCCCCGAGTGAAACTGCGAGAAGCGTTCGACTGCGGTCAGGTCTTGCTGATCGGCCAACAGCTCTTCGAGAAACGACGGCATCGGACTGACCGTGCGTTTTGGTGGCGGCGAAGTCAGCGGCGCGTTGTCGAGCAGGGTGGACATGATGGTTGAAGACTGCAATTTCTCTTGGTGAGCCGGGTGCCGTAAGGCCCGGGATCTTCGTTGAATGCGTCCGAGGCCTTTACGGCACCCGGCTCACCACATCGAACTGAGGATTCACGCTGGGGCGCATGCGAAACAGGAACTGCCGCACTTCCGTTGTTCGATCGCGGGAGCTGTGGCCAAGTGTTCGGACGACGGAAGCAGAACGAGAACATCGTCTCCCTCAACCTTCACCTCGTGGGTGCGGATTGAGTAACTCTCGCCGCTCAGGCAGGAGCCATCTTCCAATGAAAAGTTCTTCTTGTGGACCGGACACGCGACCTTGGGGATGCCGTTCGTGTCGCCGATGATCCCTCGAGAGAGGACAAACTCCTGTTTGTGAGGACACATGTTGTCGGTGGCGTACCACTCGGCACGGCTGGCAAAGTTGAAGACAGCGATCTGAGCATGACCGTGCTTGATGGTCGCACCGCCGTTGATTGGGAAGTCCCAAACCTTACCGACGGCGATCCACGTCGGAACGAGCGAGTCTTCACTTCTGTCTTCGTCTTTTCTAGTCCCCTCGCCCCGGCTTTGCGGGGAGAGGGCTAGGGTGAGGGGTTCTTCTGCCTTCACTGGCCTTGTTCCCTCGCCCCCCGCCTTGGGGGGAAGAAGGTGAGGGGAGCTGACGGTCGTGGGCGCGATGACAAAGCGAGGCGATGACGAGGGGAGGTCGTTGGTGTTTGGCGAAGCGTGTTCGCCGTTCGGCCCCCTCACCCTAGCCCTTTCCCCCGAAGACGGGGGCGAGGGGACGAACACAGCCTGCGGCTGTCTGATGTCTGCCCCCTCTCCCTCAGCCCTTGCCCCTTGTCCCACCGCCAACTGCACCAACTCACCCCACGGTGCCGGATGGGCTTGCCCTCGTTCGCTGACGAACTCAATCGTAGGCTCGGTCTCATCCGTGTTGACGAACTGTTGGAACAGGCGGCGACGTTCGGGGTCGCGGACGACTTCGGCCCACTCGCACTTGTACGTATCGACGACGAACTGCATCTGGCGTTCGAGGTCCGCGCAGATGCCGAGCTTGTCATGGACGATCACGTTGCGGAGGTGGTCGATGCCGCCTTCCATCTTCTCCAGCCAGACCGAGGTGCGCGTGAGGCGGTCGGCTGTTTGAACGTAGTACATCAGGAAGCGGTCGATGTATTGAATGGCCGTCTCTTCCGAGAGATCAGCGGCGAGCAGATCGGCGTGACGAGGCTTCGAGCCGCCGTTGCCGCAGACGTAGAGGTTGTAGCCGTGCTCGGTCGCGATCAGGCCGAAGTCTTTCGACTGCGCTTCGGCACATTCGCGAATGCAACCCGACACGGCTGACTTGAGTTTGTGCGGAGACCTCAAACCCTTGTAGCGGTTCTCGACGCGGATCGCGAAACCAACGGAATCCTGCACTCCGTAGCGGCACCAAGTCGAACCGACGCAGCTCTTCACCGTGCGCAGCGCCTTGCCGTACGCGTGGCCGCTCTCGAAGCCCGCGTTGACAAGCTCCTCCCAAATCGAAGGGAGTTGGTGGACCTCGGCCCCGAACAGGTCAATCCGCTGGCCACCGGTGATCTTCGTGTAGAGACCGTACTTCTTGCCGACCTCACCGAGGACGATCAGCTTCTCGGGCGTGATCTCTCCGCCGGGAACGCGCGGGACAACCGAGTACGATCCTCCGCGCTGGATGTTCGCGAGGAACCGGTCGTTCGTGTCTTGCAGCGTCGAGTGATCGAGGACATTGTCGTTCCAAAGGCTTGCCAGAATCGACGCGACCGCCGGCTTGCAGACTTCGCAACCGTGGCCTTTCCCGGAACCGGCGACCAGCGCCGCAAACGTGCGATAGCCTTTAACCTTCACGATGTCGAACAGCTCTTGCCGGGTGAAGGCGAAGTGTTCGCAGAGCGACGTGTTGACTGTCTTGCCCGCCTTCTTGAGTTCACTGTTCAGAATGTCGGTCACCATCGGCATACAGCCGCCGCAACCGGTCCCCGCTTTGGTGCAGTTTTTCAAGTCGCCGATCGTGCAGACACCACCGGCAATCGCCGCGCAGAGCTTGCCTTTAGAGACGTTGTTACACGAACAGACCTGCGCCGCGTCATCAAGATCGTCAACGCCGCCACCAGCCGCTGCTCCGCCCTTGGGACCGAGCAGCAACTCGGCGGGAGAGACCGTCAGCGGCTTGTCCGACTTGCACGTCATCAATAGCCGCATGTAATCGTCCGCGTTGCCGACTAGCATTCCGCCGAGCAGCTTCTTCCCATCGAGCGAGACTAGGATTTTCTTGTAGACCCCATCAAACGGGTCTTCAAACGCGATAGCCTTCGCGGTCTTCTCGTCCGCCTCGTAGTTGCCGAAGCTGGCGACATCGACTCCCATCAGCTTGAGCTTCGTGGACATGTCGGCCCCGCGAAACATGGCTACGGACGACTCGCCTGTGGCCGATGCAGGTGAGCAGCCCGCATCGGCGAAATTCCGCGCCACGATGTCGGCCATGTCATACCCAGGAGCAACCAATCCATAGATCATGCTGCCGTGGAGGGCGCACTCGCCGATGGCGTAGATGTCCGGATCACTGGTTTGCAGCAGGTCATTCACGGTGATGCCGCCACGCGCGCCAATCTCTAAGCCGCTCGCTTTGGCCAGATCGTCCCGAGGCCGGATGCCTGCCGAGACGACGATCATGTCCACCGGCATTTCGGTGTCGTCGTTGAACTTCAGCCCCTCGACTTTTCCGTTGCCGAGAACCTCTTTCGTTCCCGTATTGAGATGCACCTTCACGCCGAGGGCTTCGATCTTTGAGACCAGCACCTTCGAGCCTTTGTCGTCGATCTGGCGCGGCATCAGGCGCGGAGCGAACTCAATGACGTGCGTCTCCATGCCGAGATCGAACGCCGCCTTGGCCGCTTCCAGCCCGAGCAACCCGCCGCCGATGACCGCCGCCACGGGAGCCTGAACCAGAATCGGAGCGCTGGTGCCCTCCGCGTCTTCAACCGCGCGCCGAGCCGCTTCACTCTTCAACCGCTCCGAGTACGCAATCATGTGTTCGAGGTCTTCGATCGTCCGGTAGACGAAAACCCCCTGGCTCTTGATCCCCGGCACTTGAGGCACAAACGGGTACGAGCCGGTCGCCATGACGATGAAGTCGTATTCGATCTCGACCCCTTTGTCGGAGCGGACGAGTTTGCGCTCGCGGTCGATTTCGCACGCCCGATCGCCAATGTGCAGCTCGATGCCGTGTTCGAGATACCACTCCTTGCGGGCGAGCATCAACTTCTGAGCATCACGGTGGGCAAAGAACGTGGTGAGGCCGACTCGGTCATAAGCGGCTCGCGGCTCTTCACAGAATGTGACAAGGCGGAACTCGCCCGACACGTCGTACTCGATGAGCTTCTCGCAAAAGCGATGACCGACCATTCCGTTGCCGATGACGACGATGGTCTTGCGAGGACGGGGGGCGATCATGCTTCGGTCTCAGTCTGATATTTCGTAGGGTGGGCTGTGCCCACCAATTCGCAATCCTGTGTGATGGGAACAGCCCACCCTACGGATTGCTCCCTAAGGCAATCCGCTTGCCATTCGGGACCGGATTGCACGAACGTACGAGATCGTTCGGATAGCCGAAGCGATCCTGTGGTGGGCGAGCCTGTTTTGGCCAAGGTCACGGTCGAGAGGGCCGTTCGTTCGAGACGGCATCAACACCTGCTGAGGTCATTCACGGGCACGGCTGCCCGAATTGTCGGCATGGCTGCAATGCAAAGTCCGCACGATCAGAGCGACTGATGTGAGCCAGCGTGACTCTCCATTTCAAACCTCGCTCCACCGGGCAGGCTCCGATGGTTTACGGATTTCTGCACAGCTCGATGCCATCTGTGCGAACGCCTTGGGTGTCATGAGGTCACACAAACATCTCGAATCTCCACCCCGGCGAACGGTGTGGAGGTTTGAGATGTTTGTCGATTTGACACGCGTTCATCGGTTGCCCACACCAGACGGCACGGTGGTTGCTTTCAGGTCTCACATCATGATTGCGCTTACCTCACTCTCCATGTTGCGGAACGTCATGTCCTCGCCAACCGAGCCTGTCGTTTTTGTCGTCGGTGAACACGAAGCCGCCCGGCAGTGGAGTGGTCTAGTACAAGCGCGCGGAACCGTCACGCGGTCGTTTCGTTCCGTGATCGACTTTCGCGACGACGACGGTGCGCCGGGCTGCGTGCTGCTGATGCTGACCTCCGATCACGAGACCGATGGGCTGCAAACTTGTGCGCGCTGGATGGCTCGCGGTGACGAACGCCCGCTGATTGTGTTGGCCACATCGCCCGAGTTGGTTCGATTATTGAGGCGACTCACCGCCGGTCGGATCGATGTGTTTGATGCGACCGAACCGGTGGACGCGATTTTGTCGCGCGTCGTCAGTGCGGCGGCGGAGGATGTCGAACGCCGACGCCTGCGCACTGTCTGGCTCGCCATCGGTGAACGGTTTCAGGCCCTGACCACGAAGGATCGCGAAGTCCTTGATCTGCTGCTTCAGGGGCTGCCCAACAAAGCCATCGCGCAACGAATCAATGTCACCGAGCGAGCCATCGAAATGCGTCGGGCCACCGTGATGAAACGGCTTCAAGCTCGCTCGCACGCTGAACTGATCCGGCTTGTCACGCAGTACGAAGTGGTCTTGCGCTTCGGTCTCGCACTGCCGGTTGGGTAGACGAACCAGGTTCCGCGTTGGGGCCGCCTTATCACGAGTGTCGTGGCCGACGCTGCCAGCGTCGATTCGGATGCTGGCAGCATCCACCACGATGCGACGAGAGGGCATTTCAAAACCTGTTTTTGCCTCGAAAAACCAGCCCGACGCGCAAGCGAGGGCTGAACATTCGATGGCAGCGAAGCCCTCGCTTGCGCGTCGGGCTGGTTTTGAAATGCGCTCTAGTACTGTGTCACGACTAAGAAATGGGGTTCACCAAATCAGCCGCAGGGCGCTAGCCCCGGTTTGTGTGAAGAGAACCGGGGCTAGCGCCCTGCGGCTGATGCACCCAACCCCAATTCTTTGCCCTGACACAGCTCTAGTGATTGACGCACCCGACCCCGGTTTGTCTGTGTGATGGCCAATGCCGTTCAGATCGTTTGCTGTTCGCCGCGCTGAATGCGGCGCACCACGAGATGCAACCAGACCAGACTTGCGATGGTGATGGCGAACACGACCCAGAACATCGACTGTGGCTGACCGGTCCATTGTTTGAGGTACGCGAACAGCGGCGGCATCGCGAAACCACCCACGGCCGCCAGACAGCCAACCAGTCCGACCACGGCACCGACATCCTTCGGGTAGTACTCGGGAACGTACTTGATCGTGGATGCTTTGCCGATCCCTTGTGTGACACCGAGTACGACCAGGCAGCACGTGAACGCGTACACGTTCAGTGGAAGAAACAGCGCCAGCGAGGCCAACGCTCCCACAATGAACACTCCGTAGGTCACCTTGCGCGGCCCGAACTTGTCCGACATCCAGCCACCCAACGGTCGTAGCAAGCTCGACACGAAAATGAAGGGCGTCGTCAGCAAAGCCGCCTGTCCCAGCGGGAGGCCGTAAACGCTGACGTAGTACTTGGGCAGAGACACGGACAGCGCGACATAGGTACCGAACACCACGGTGTAATACAGCGAGAATCGCCAGACACGGACTTGCCGCAATGGAAGGAGCATCGAGGAGAGTGATCGTCCGGCACCCGGCTTCTTGTCCGGAGACGGAGCCAGCACCAAAACCAATCCCGCCATAATCATCAGCAGGATTCCATACAGAAACGGAACGAAGCGCCAGCCGCCCGGCACCAGTCCGCCCAGCAAGCCCGTCGCGGGAATGAGACCGATCAGCAACGGGCCGATCAGTTTTGTCACCGATGCGCCGACATTGCCCGCACCGAATAGACCCATCGCGAAGCCCTGCTGCTTCGGCGGAAACCACGCCGCGTTCCAAGCTGATCCAACCGAAAAACTGTTGCCGCCAATCCCGACCAAGAATGCATAGAACATCAACTGCGGAAACGAACTGGCCGACGACACGAGAAACGAGCTGATACTGGCCAGACACAACATTCCCACGAAGACGACCTTTCCGCCGCGCCGCTCCGTCAACATTCCGAAGAACAACCGCCACAGCGCGCCATTGAGGATCGCCACGGCAGACAGCCACGCGAGAGAAATATCCGAGATCCCGAACTCCTGCTGAATCGGAATGCCCAGCACGCCGAACATCAGCCACGCGGCGAAGCTCAGCGTGAACCCGGCGAATGAGAGCCAGAGCACTCTCAGCCGTGCGGCGCTCTCCGCATCGAACACCTTCGCATCAATCGCGGTGATAGAAACAGGACGCGTGGATTGCAGATCGCTGACTGACGACATGCCGTGCTCTTTGAACGGGTGGAACTGATTTCGTGGATGCTTCGGCATTCCACGCGAGACTGTTCGGCAATCCACATGCCAACGCAGTGAATTGATCGCGTCCCACTGGAAAAAATGACAACTGAGCCTGCCTTTCAGGGGTTCTGCGTTCGCAATCCCGTTGAATCATTCCACCTCGTGAATGTTCCGCAGGCAGAGCTGCTTGGGCATTGGTCAGTGATGCGATGTGTGGCATTCGCTCGACAAAACAAGCCTCTTCGGAATGCCGAAGCGACGGATGTCCTGAATGGGTGATGCTCGCGACAACGATGCGGCCGGAGCTAATGAAGTGTGGCGCAACATTGACTGTCTGGGTTAAGGCCATGGATTTCTTTAGGCGAGCGGCAGAATGTCGTCATACCGGCAATCGACGCTTGACGCGCAAGCGAAGGTTCGGATGTCCAACGTTCTTCGCTTGCGCGTCAGACTTCGATGGGTACGCTTTTTCTTGCCGCTCGCTTTAATGGCGTGAGTATCGTAGGACTTCAAAGTGGCCGCGAAAAAGCAGCGCGCGTGCGAGTCGGCTCATCGTTTACACGTTAGGATGTCGCCGCGTCAGAACAACGTGCTGAACTAACAGCGTGCCGATCTGATATGGATCCAAATTACCCGTGCTTCGAGGAGGTCCTTCCCATGTCCGCGCTTTATCTCACTGAAGACGATGTGACTTGGTTGCTCGACATCAACGGAGCCATCGAGTCCGTTGAGGATGCTTTTCGCCAATGGGGCGACGAGAGGGCCGAGCATCAACCGCGTCGTCGTGTCGCCGGTGGACACGGCGCGACACTGCATGTGTTGTCGGCCGGTTCCGAACCGCTCGGCTATGTTGGCTACAAGTCATACGTGACAACTCCCAAGGGGGCACGGTTCCAGTTCGGACTATTCGACGCCAAGACCGGCCAACCCGTCGCGCTGATCGAAGCCAATCTGCTTGGCCAGATGCGAACGGGGGCGGCATCGGGCGTCGCCACCAAATTCATGGCTCGTCCTGATGCGAAGATCGTCGGCTGCTTTGGCACGGGGTTCCAAGCCAAGTCGCAGCTCAAGGCCGTGTGCAGCGTAAGGCGGATCGAACGGATCGAAGTCTACGGACGAGACGACTCGCGCCGCCGCGCCTTCGCCGACGAGATGACCGAGTATTGCGGCGTCCCCGTCGTTGCCATCCATTCGCCCGAAGAGGCCGCCGCTGAAAAGGACATCGTGGTCTGTGCGACCACCAGCCGCGTGCCGCTCTTCGACGGACATTCACTGGCCGAGGGGACTCACCTGAACGTCGTCGGCAGCAACTACCTTACGAAGGCCGAGATCGATGTCACCACAATCCGCCGTGCCGATCACATTGCCTGCGACAGCCGCGACGCCTGCAAGTTGGAGGCTGGCGACTTCGTTCCCGCGATCGAAGACGGCAGCCTCGATTGGTCCCGCGTTCACGAATTGTCGGATGTGGTGCAGGGTCGCGAGACCGGAAGAGCACACCCCGAAGATATCACCCTGTTCAAGTCAGTCGGCATTGGCTTAGAAGACTTGGCCGTAGCCGTGCGCGTCTTCGAGCGTGCCCGAGCGGAAGGAATTGGGCAGCCGCTGCCGTTCTGAAAACCGCGCGACGAAAGCAATTGACCGACACCAACCCGCAGCGTGAGCGAGGGCAGCCGGATGACATTCTCGCTCGGCTCCCAGTTCGCCCTCGCCCTCGCTCCGGGTTGGTGTTGCAGTGATAACCAACCGAGAAAGGTTTTGAAGTGATGACGGATCGGCGAGTGGCCATTGTGACGGGCGGAGCTTCCGGGTTGGGTCGCGCCCTGTGCCATGAATTGGCGTGCGACGGCGTGTTTGTGGTCGTGGCTGATCTCAATGAGGCGGCCGCGCACGAGACGGTTGCCGCATTGATCGTCGCCGGGGGGCAGGCCGAGGCCGTGCGACTCGATGTCACGCAGCAACCCGAATGCGATCGCATCGTCGAGGAGGTTGCCGCTCGACATGGACGCCTCGACTTCATGTTCAACAACGCCGGGTTCGCCATCGCGGGCGACACAATTGAGATGACGCCCGACCAATGGCGCAGCATCTTGGCCGTCAACGTGGAAGGCTGCATCTGGGGCACGATGGCGGCGTACCGAGTCATGGCGAAACAGAAATTCGGTCACATCATCAACACGGCGTCGTTCGCGGGTCTCGCGCCGCTACCGCTGTCTTCGTCGTATGCAATGACCAAGCACGCGGTCGTCGGGATGAGCATGTCGATGCGATCCGAGGCGCAGTGGTACGGCGTCAAAATCAGCGTCGCTTGCCCCGGCTTCATCGCCACGCATCTGTTCGACAACGGAGTCGGAATCGGCAAGGCTCCCTTTCGAGAAACGACGGCCGTCGGGGCGCGCTTGGCCATTTCACCTGAGCGCGCCGCCAAACTGATGTTGCGTGGCGTGCGACGCAATCGGGAGGTCATCATCTTCCCACTGCACGCCAAACTGATCGCTTGGATGTCCCGCTACGCCCGCTGGTTCGGCCCAATCCTCCGCCGCAACATCGTGAACAAATTCCACCGCCAGCAAGAACGCCCGCCCGTGGAATGACGGTGAGCGGGTGGTGGGCTAGATTTGACAATCCCGATAAACCGCCGAGCGGGGTGTGGTCAGCCCAACGGCACTTTGTCGGCTTTCGCTCCGCGAAAAGACGTTCTTTCGCGGAGCGAAAGCCGACATTGGCAGACCGCGAACCTCAAACTGAGTGCCATTTGGCGTCAGCCTCCCTGTGAACAACGGTCGTGCCATGACAATCGAGAGACCCGCGTTGGCTACCGTTAGGCAGATTCCCGATCCGGCTTCATCGCCGCTCATCATTGCACGGCACTTGGCGATGGCTTTCGATGTCGATCGTGTCGTGATTCGAGATGTCTCGATCAATGTGCAAGGGGGTGAGTTCGTCGCGATCCTTGGGCCATCCGGCTGCGGCAAGTCGACGTTGCTGAGACTCATCGCGGGACTGATGACTCACACGGCGGGTGAGCTGACGGTGGCGGGACAAGCGCCCGCCGTCGCGCGCCGGTCGTCGCAGAATGTGGCCTTCGTCTTTCAAGAACCGAACTTGTTGCCGTGGCGCACCGTCGCCGACAACATCGGCCTGCCACTTGAACTGCGTGGCGTCGCACGCGACGAACTCCAGCAACAGGTGGAACGAAGTCTGTCGCTGATCGGCCTCACGCCGGAAGACGCCCGCAAGCAGCCGCGCGCGCTGTCGGGAGGAATGCGCATGCGCGTCTCACTTGCACGGGCCTTGGTCACACAACCCGATGTGCTGCTCCTGGATGAACCGTTCGCGGCACTCGATGACGTGCTGCGGCAACAACTCAACGAGGAATTGGTGCGCATCTGGATGACTCGTCATTGGACGGGACTGTTCGTGACGCACAACGTGGCTGAAGCGGTGTTCCTCGCACAACGAGTCCTCGTGATGAGCCAACGACCGGGAACGATCGTGGCCGACGTGCGCGTGCCGTTCAGCTACCCGCGCGAATCCGGATTGCGAGCCACTCCCGATTTCGCGCGGCTCTGTGGTGAACTGTCGGCGACCCTGCGTGAGGCCGCTCGATGAAGAGGCGTCGGGAAAAACACCGACTGATCGGTGCGTTCCGAAGACTGCACGCACGCTATTCATTCACTGGCGGTGTTCTACGAGTGGCAGATTGTCACGTAGCGTTTCACGGCTTCGGTCAGACCGAGTTCGAGGGCGTCGGCGATGAGGGCGTGGCCGATGGAGACCTCTTCGACGTGAGGGACTTGAGCCAGGAAGTCGCCCAAGTTGTCGAGGTTGAGATCGTGGCCCGCGTTCACTCCGAGACCATTGGCGTGCGCGGCTTGTGCGGCGGCGGCATATTGAGCGATCGACGCGGCGCGCGCGGCGGTCGGGAACGCGACGGCGTATGGCTCGGTGTAGAGTTCAATGCGGTGCGCTCCGGTCGCGGGGACGAGCGTCATTGCTGCGGGATCCGGGTCCATAAAGAGGGAGACTCGGATTCCGGCGGCTCGCAGCGGCGGGATGATGCGTCGCAACAGGTCGCCGTGAGCGGCAACGTCCCAACCGTGGTCCGATGTCTTCTGATCGGGAGCATCGGGGACGAGCGTGCATTGTTCGGGATGGACCTCGTGGACGAGCCGCAGAAAATCGTCAGTCGGATAGCCTTCGATGTTGAACTCGACCCGGAGCTGCCGCGTGAGGAGTCGCAGTTCGCGGACATCGCTCGGCCGCGTGTGCCGTTCGTCAGGCCGAGGATGCATGGTGATCCCGGCCGCTCCCGCCGCAACGCACAGTCGTGCCATGCGACCGATATCGGGCAGGCCGTTGTCGCGCGTGTTACGAAGGAGTGCGATCTTGTTGAGATTGGCGCTGAAGGCGGTCATGTGGGAACGGCTTGTGGTTGTTGAGGAAGTGAGTGTGGCAACTAAGAAGCGGGACCGTGACAACTTCCCGAAGTGAAGCAAGCGGCCATCAGCCACAGGGCGCTAGCCTCGGTTCAGAGGACACAAACCGGGGCAAGCGCCCTGCGGCTGATCAGGAAGTGATTACGACCTCGTTCCTAACGAGCGAACATTGACGGGATCCACCAGCTTGGAAGTCTAACGCACCGATGCGAACTGCGTGAATCTCGTCGCGAACTACCCAGCTTCGGAAGGGGTTCCTAGAATCCCCGACCCGCTGTTCAGGCGGCGTGCTGTGGTTCTGTGTTTTCCTGTGTGCATGGACGCGATCTTGGCGAAGAAAGCTCGAACGACTGTTGATTCTGGTTCCGTTGATGACGGACCCGTCGATCCCGCCCCGAGCAGTCCCGTGCCCGAACAGCCTGCTCCCGCCAAGGCCACTGCCCCAAGTTCGACTGCCGCGACTCAGCCCGACCAAGCTGCGGGAGCCCGTTCTTCCAAGCAGAGGGTCGTGACGACCGATGCTGCCGCGACCGAGAAGCCTGCTCTCAAAAAGTCGGCAGCGGCGAAGACGGCTTCCAAGAAGTCCGCCGCGAAGCCGCTTGAGGGCCAGGTGCCTCAGTCCGAGGACGCAGCCTCCAATCGCACCACGTCCACTTCAAAAACCACGGCGGCGAAGATCGCGATCGTGAAGTCCGAGGGGGTGATCGATCCCGCGTGGGAGGCTGCTGTTGAAGAGGAGACTCAGCGGCTGGGCCGTTTCGTGTGGGGGCATCTCGGTCGGCGTCGGCCTTCGATTTTCGAGCGACGGTGGTGGGATGATCGCATCATGGCGGCCGCGATGGCCGACGAGTCGCTCAAGGTGCAGATGTTTCGGTTCGTCGATGTGCTGCCGCGATTGAAGACGCATCGCGATGTGACGCGGCACTTGCAGGAATACTTTCACGAGGTGAAAGAGAATCTGCCGTTTGCCGTCGAGATGGTGCGGTTCGGCGTCGAGCATCTTTTGCCCGAGTCGGTTCTGTCGCGCGCGTTGGCGTACAACGCGCGAGCCAACGCGGCGCGCATGGCGCGGCGGTTCATCGCGGGGTCGAGCGTCAGTGAAGTGCTCACTGCGGTCACCGCACTCCGCCAACAAGGCTTGGCGTTCACGCTCGATCTGCTCGGTGAAGCGGTCATCAGCGAGCCGGAGGCCGAGGCGTATCAACGCTCGTATCTCGATCTGATCGACGGGTTGGCTCCGGTGGTCAATGCGTGGCCCGAATCCTCGTTGGCGGACTGCGATCACCAAGGGCCGGTCCCGCGCGTAAACGTGTCGATCAAGTTGTCGGCCCTCGTCAGCCACTTCCGTCCGGCTGATGCCAAAGGAACAACAGTGGCCGTTCAAGAGCGGCTGCGCCCCTTGCTGCGCAAGGCGCGCGAGAACCATGCGTATCTGCATGTCGATATGGAGCAGTACTCGTACAAGGATCTGACGCTCGACATCTTCAAGCAGACGCTGATGGAGGACGAGTTCCGCGACTGGGCCGATGTCGGCGTGGTCGTGCAGGCGTACCTGCCCGACTCCGAACGCGATGTCACCGGGTTGCTCGAATGGTCACATCAGCGCGGGACGCCCGTTTGGATCAGGCTCGTGAAAGGAGCCTATTGGGATTACGAGACGGTGGTCTCCGCGAGTCGCAACTGGCCGACACCCGTCTTCCAACAGAAGTGGCAATCGGACGACAGCTACGAACGGCTGACGAAGATGCTGCTGGAGAACCACACGCTGCTGCGTCCCGCGTTCGGCAGTCACAACTTGCGCAGCCTGTCGCACGCAATCGCCTGTGCGAAGCAGCTCAAAGTTCCCCACGGGGCGTTCGAGTTGCAGATGCTGTACGGCATGGCGGAAGAGCAAGCGCGAGCCTTTCTGGAGCTGGGGCATCGCGTCCGCATCTACACGCCGTTCGGACAACTCATGCCGGGCATGGCCTATCTGGTTCGGCGGCTGCTCGAAAACACTTCCAACGACTCCTTCCTGCGACACGCCTACGACGACGGCGCTCAGATCGAAAGCCTGCTCATGAAACCGACCGAAGCCGCGAAGCTCACGCCCGTCAAACCGCAACCGCCCGTCCCCGAATTTCTCAACGAACCGGTCGCCGACTTCAGCCAACAAGACGTGCGCGAGGCGATGCAAGAGGCGCTCGAACAGGTTGCGGGCGAGTTGAATCAAACTCACGCGATCAGCATCGGTGGGAAGGCGATTCACGCCCGGCCACTGCTGGTCTCGCGGAACCCTTCGTCCAAAGATCAAGTCGTGGGGCGCATCGCCTGTGCCACTCACGACGACGCCGAAGCGGCGATCGAAGCCGCCCGGCGCGCCTTCACCAATTGGTCCCGCACCGACATGAAGTACCGGGCGGAATATCTCGAACTGATCGCCAGCGAACTGCGATCTCGCCGGTACGAAATGGCGGCGTGGCAGGTCTACGAATGCGGCAAGCCCTGGGCCGAAGCGGACGCCGACGTGTGCGAGGCGATCGACTTCTGCCGGTACTATGCCCAGCAGATGCTGCGTTTGGATGAACCGCAACACGTTGACCTGCCGGGCGAGGAGAATCGGTACTTCTACCGGCCGCGCGGCGTCGTGGCAGTCATCGCACCGTGGAACTTCCCGCTGGCGATTCTCACCGGCATGACCACCGCCGCGATCGCCGCCGGCAACACGGTCGTCATGAAACCTGCCGAACAATCGTCGGTCATCGCGGCGAAGTTGATGGAGATCATTCACTCCGTCGGTATCCCCGAAGGGGTCGTCAACCTGCTGTCGGGGATTGGCGAAGACATCGGCCCGGTCTTGGTGGGTAGCCCCGACGTGGACGTGATCGCCTTCACCGGCTCGCGCGAAGTCGGACTGGCGATCAATGAGCAGGCGGCCGCCACGCATGGGTCACAGCACGGCGTGAAACACGTACTCGCCGAGATGGGCGGCAAGAACGCGATCATTGTCGATAGCGATGCCGATCTGGATGAAGCGGTCGTCGGTGTGATGCAGAGCGCATTCGGATACGCCGGTCAAAAATGTTCGGCCTGCTCGCGCGTCATCATCCTGGCCGACGCTTACGACGAGTTCCTCGCGCGGTTGATTGAAGCAACCAAGTCATTGAAGGTTGGCCCGGCGCATCTGCCCTCGACCGACATCGGTCCCGTGATCGACGAAGATTCAGTCACGCGGATTCTCAAGTACATCGAACTGGCCGAGACTCAGGGCGGACGGCTGGTGCTGGGTGAGATCGATCCGAAACTGAGCGCGAAAGGCTACTTCGTCGGCCCGCACATCTTTGTCGATCTCGCCCCCGACTCGAAGCTGGCTCAGGAGGAAGTCTTCGGACCGGTCCTCGTCGCCTTCAAGGCGCGCGACATGTCCGAAGCACTCGCCATCGCCAACGGAACGCCCTACGCGCTGACCGGCGGTTGCTACAGCCGTAGCCCCGCGAATCTCAAACGAGTCCGCCAAGACTTCGCCGTCGGCAACCTCTATCTCAACCGCCCGATCACCGGCGCACTGGTCGGTCGCCAACCCTTCGGCGGCTTCAAATTGAGCGGCATCGGCAGCAAAGCCGGCGGCCCCGACTACCTCAAACACTTCCTGATCCCGATCAACATCACCGAGAACACACTACGCCGAGGTTTCGCTCCTGCGACCACCGGCGAGCAGTGAGGCATTTGCCAAATGCGGCGTTGGTGAGCCGGGTGGCGTCAGCCCCCGGACTCGGACGCCCGAAATCCGGGGGCTGACGCCACCCGGCTCACCAAGAATGTTTCAACACTGACCACGCGAAGTTACCGTAGTTTCTGGCCGGTCTTTTGTCTCACCGCCGTGCGTTCTGAACGCAACCGCATCGGGGCCGGGATTGCAGAGTTAATCGCCGGTACGCGATTGGCCGCTCCTCGATCTGTGGGTGCGGCGAACTGCTCCGCCTGCGCTGTCTCCGCTTGCTTGGCCGAAAGTGGCACCGCCTCGTTGACCGAGTTCTCTTCCGTCATGAACAGCACGCGCCAGGAGAGCGATTCCATCACTTCAACGATCAGGCACATCGTGCCGCGCGAATTGGACTCCTTCACCGAGCCAATCAGCACGAGTGCGAACCAGCGCAGCACGACGCTCGCCAAGAACATCATTTGAAAGTGGCCGATCGTCCAGCCGCCGATGTTCACTGTCGTGTGAGACAGTCGCATCATCAGCCAACCGGCCGCAATCGACGTGATCCCTCCCACAACACCCGCCAATGCCTGTGTCGCCGCGATGTACATCGTGCGGTTCTCGGTGGGTGAGTGTTTGATCATGAAGCCGTTGTTCGCGATCAGGATTCCCGCGTTTTGAACGGCGTCCAGCATGAAGAACGGCGTCAGAAACCAGAACGCGGCGTGAGGCTCTGACGGGACGAGCAACAGCGCGACCATCAGGCTCGACTTCATTGCCACACTCAAGACCAACACCGGCCGCGTTCCATACGCATCGGCCCAGCGACCGAGCGTTCGCGAGAACATCGCTCCACCCAGCCAGGAGATCGTCCATAACAGCAGCACATGGAACAGGTCCATCCGGACCTCGGTCAGCAAGTAGAGACTGATGAACGGCGCGCCGGCCATCGCGGCGAAGTTCCAGTAACACATGAAGCGGATGTAGCGACGAAACTCTTTGTTGCGGAACGGGGCCGCGATCACGTCACGTAGTTTTGGCGAGGGGACGCGCGCGACCGGCGGTTCGTACACGCGGCTGAACAACAGCAGATCGGCCACACCACAAACAGTTCCCGCGCAGGTGAGGACCGCATAACCGACACCGATGTTCAGGCCGCTCTTCAACAACAGAAACGCCGCCGCACAGAGCGAGACCGCCGAAGTTGTCTGCATCCAGAAATGGCGGCTTCCCCAGTAATGGCTCAAACCGTCGTGAGGCAGATAGTCGCCCATCCAACTCAACCACAATGGCGAGCTGAAATGGAGCAATGCTTGGTTCGTGGCCGTGGTGACGATCAGCGTCCAGATCCAGGCCTCATCAGATAGGCCGGGCATCAGCCACGGACCGAGTGCCGTGGGAAGGAGCATCAGCCGGTGAGTGAGCGCCGCCCAGAACCACAACCGGCGGCGATGCGTCAGATGGTTGACGACGACTCCCGACACGAACTGCATGAAGAGCATCAGCGTCGGCAGGGCACCGAGGATTCCGATGTGTAGCTCATTCGCACCGATCGAACGCGCGTAGGCGATTGTCGCCGGGGAAGTCGTCAGTTGCGTGTAAACGGACGCCAGACAGCCGGCGACAATGATCGCTCGCTTTGCACCGGTCAAAGACCACACAGTAATTCATTCCCTGATTGAAGCCGTTTGAAACCGACCGGCGAACGTGTTCGCAGCCGGTTCTCCCTTCGAGTCTCGTGCAACGACAACAACGTCCCGCGCGGACGTGACTTCGTGGGGACAGGCATCGCAGTGAAAAGGTTCGGGAGGCGCGGGTTCTAGCAGACGTTTCGATGTCGGCAAAGACCGCTTCGTCGCAGCTATCGAAGATGAAATGTACGCGCTGGACTGAATGACCCCAGATGACTCATGGCGACCGTTCGGCGGGAGACGGAGGTGTACTACTTGCCATTCAAGTCACAGACAACGAGGCAAAATGGTTTTATCGACCGCGTGTCACTTCACATCGACGGCAACTTGAGACGCAACGCCGGTCTCAAAGAACCATTGTGCTAAGGAACGAGACCGTGACAATTTCCCGATTATGAAGATTACGGCTGAAGACACTGGGCTTCGTGCAGCGGGAGGCTCACCAGACACTGGCGCTGGAGTCGCCTCCGGCCCGCGACGCGCAGTTCCAGAACATCGCGCAGCTCAAGCCGGAGTTTCTCGACGCGGGCCAGCCAGTGCTCAACATCGACACGAAGAAGAAGGAGCATCTCAGCACGCTGTCTCGTGAGGGCCAGCTCTACTCGCGCGACGAAGTGCGTGTGTACGACCCGACGTTCCCAGTTCGGCGACGGGCATCGTGATTCCGGATGGCATCTACGACCTTGCGGCGAACGTCGGCCATGTCACGCTGGGGACCAGCCACGACATCCGCGCACTCGACTGACGGACGCAGACCTCGACACACAGTTGCTCGCGTTGTTCGACCGTATCCGCATTCAGGACGAGAACGTCCGAGAATGGCTTTTCGTTGGGCCGTCCTGCGATCACAGACCCGCGACGCTCAGGCCGAGACTCAAGCCATGCGAGGAAAACTGCAACGCCAACGGACGATTGCCCAAGGTCAGCAAGACCGGCTCGTCAACATGCGATTGATGGACGAAATCTCTGCCGATGCCCGTCCAACAAACTCAGGCTCGCAAGCAGACCGAGTTCCGCGATCGCGAAGCTGCAAATGGAGGTCGTGGACCGCTCGCATCACGAAATTGCAGACTTGGCGTCAGGGTGTTTGAACTTTCGCAGACCCTGAAGGAGAAATGGCTTGCTGCCGACTACACGGCGAAACGCCAAATCCTCGAAATCGTCTGTTTGAACTTCCGGCTCGATGGCACAACGCTCGCCTGCCAAAAGAGAAAGCCCTTCGACGCTCTCGCCGAAGGGCTTTCTCTCTCATTTAATCGGGCTGACAGGATTTGAACCTGCGACCTCTTGACCCCCAGTATTGAGGTTGAATTTGTAAATACATTCATACAATTGACTTGCGAACTGGCCGTGATACCATTTTCGTACCTTTCGGCGTCAAAAAGGTATCACCGAAGGTATCACCGCTTTGGCAGCTCCAGGAGAGATGTATGCCACGCAAGTTTCGACTGACTTGGCAATCGGGAAGCGATAGCCGTGGCGGACGTTGGAGGAAGAAGTACAACGGCAAGGTCTACTACTTTGCAGGAGGCAACGGCAAGTATGACCGGGAAGCCTACGATGCTGCCGTTTCCGCATGGGAGGCCGAGAAGGTTCTATTGGATGCGAATGCTCCGCGGTCCCATCAAGAGCGATACGAACAGGTGATTGCAGAATGGGAACAGGTTCTCGCTTGGTCCAATCGACATCGTCACCAAAACATGGCCGCCGTGGCCTTTGAAAAACTGAAGACTTTGCGAACTCGCTTGGAAGCTCCTGTTCTGGTCCCCCTTCGACAGTCGGACTGGTTTGTTGACCAAATCACAATGCCGACGATCGCTCTTCCAGACGATCTTCTGAAACAGGCGGCAGCCGACCTGGCCCAAGGTGACGTCAGATTCCAACCTATCGAGCCTTTGACTCCCGACAAAACCGCTGAATTGTCACAAATGATGGACGGAAGTCTCAATCGCATCAGCCACGAAATCTGGCGGGATCGGCTCAATCAGCAACAGCTTCGCGCCGCCATTCAAGAACATGCGCTCCACGAGCATGTGGATCAGTTCGTCAAGCAGAAGAAGCAGCAGGTCGAAGCCGGTCAATTGACGGTCGGTCGGGTTTACGCGATTGAACTTCATCTGAAGTATTTTCGCGATTGGCTTGGGCGGGACACCGCCGTCACGGAAATTGACGGCAGCACCCTGTTGAGATACCAAAGTCACCTGCTTGAAAACCTGAAAGCCTGGGACTGGTCGCGAACGACGGCACAGCACTACTTGAAAAGTGTCAAAGCCTTCGTCCGTTGGCTGTGGCAGGTGGAGGCGATTCCAGCGCTCCCGCGCGTGCTCGATGGCAAATCGGGGCCACTGAACATCGGCGTGAATACACCACGCGTGATTGTTTTCACGAACACGGAAGTGAATTCCCTGCTCAAGGCGGCCTCAGATCGCACCAAGCTCTACATCCTGCTGATGCTCAACTGCGGGATGACTCAAAAGGACATCTCAGACCTCAAGAATGAGGAAATTGACTGGGAGGAAGGACGAGTCATTCGCAAGCGTTCCAAAACTTCCCAATTTGAAAACGTGCCCACGGTCAGCTACCTCTTGTGGGCAGAGACGCTTCGCCTGCTTAAACAGGAACGAAGCGGCACAGGGGACGGCCAAGTATTGACGAACGCGAATGGCTCGGCGATTTGCCTTGAGCAGTATGACCCAGATGGCAAGTTCAAGAAGACGGACAACGTGAAAAACGCATTCGACCGGCTACGCAAGAAAGTGGTTATCACGAAGCCGCTCAAGTCGTTCAAGAAAACGTCCGCATCGCTGCTGCGGGGTGAAGAACGATTCCAAAGTCTGGAGGATCTCTTTCTTGGTCACGCTCCCAAAAAACTCTCCGACAAGCATTACACCCAAGTGCCTGGGAAACTCCTCGACCGAGCGATCTTGTGGCTTGAAACCCAGTACGAATTCCCCTTCTCGGCACGAAGCGTTGAACAGATCGCAAAATGAATGCGACCTGTACGGTCAGCATCGTCATGCGTTTTGCCAAGGGCCAGGTGGATGCCATTCCGGGGAGAACGTCTGACCCGTGGAGAGCGCCGAGGCCAGCGGCAGCAGGAATCCGCCGATCGCGTCAATGACATCGGCCAGTTGCGGCGGAGCCACGTCTAGGCGTGACTTGCGCAGGAACCCCTTCCACTGCGTTTGCTTGACGGAATCATTCGCAAATGTTGCGGTCAGCGCAACTGGTTGCGGGTTGATCGCGGTTTGCCGGTTCTGAAAGGTCTGGGTCACAGCCATCGACAGGATTCGTCCGTCGAATTCAAATTGGCGAGACAACAGCCACAGATCGAAGAAGTCCTTGAGGCGACTGTTGAGTTGACCGAGCTTGACCATCGCTTCGAACTTTTCGGCGACGACCGTCTCCTTCGGATACGCGAGCAGTCGCGGTGCGGCAAGTTCCAGGATCGTCGGGTAGTCCGTCAGCGCGGCTTCGGGCACGACGACGTCGCCGAACCCGATGTCGATCTGCATGGGGACGCGTGCGTTTTCCAGGAACGCCTGGAACGTCACCCGTACACCTGCGTAGTCGGCGTCTTCCTTAATCGCTTGACCTTCAAGGCTATCGACAGCGAACACCAGACCGTCCGGTTCCACCGCCTGTTGGCAGACATCGCGAAACACGGGAACGAGCGCCTCGACGCTGTTGTTCATCCGGCCCAGCAGATCGATGTCCCGCGTCGGTCGGGATGCCGGAGCGCCCCACACCGTGAACATCAATGCTCCCTTGAGAATGAATCGCTCTGCGTGGGGCGACAGAGACAAGCGGTAAAGGAACCGCTCCATCGCAAAATACTGGAGCACTTCCTGAAACGGACGACCGGTCTCTCGGGCCGTATTCATGAGCCGTTGCCGTACGGAGGCCGCCACGTTTCGCAGGGGACGTTCTGTCACAGCACGGCCTCCAAGTAGGGCTGGATCACGCGCTTCACGCGGCAAATCTCCGCGTAATGGAGCAGCGACTCCGTGTTGATCCGCCCTTGCTGCCGATAAGCCTTCAGCGCCTCCAGCACGGTGTCGAGACCGATCCGATTGCGATGCTTGAAGCAATCGGCGATCGTCTTTTCACGACAGTAGACGTGGAGGGGAACTCCATCGACGTTCTGCGTCTCAATCCCTTCCGAATATGCCTTGCCGCTGAACCAGAAATGGCGGACCGGTGGGTAATTGAGTCGCGGTGGCTCGGCCCCACGGGGAATGGCGACGTAGATTTCGTGCGGAATCTGGGTCGTCAGTTCGTGCCAGGCGAGCGCGGAGATCAGACAGAGTACGCCATCCGGAATCTTCAGTGCGACGGTGACCAAGTCCGGATTGCCCAGCGACGGCGCTTCCGCGATCCGGAACAGACCCCGACTGAGCTGTTCGATGCGACCGGAGTCCCGTAGTTCGTACAGAGTCCGGGGATGAATCCCGGCATTTAGGGCGTCCCGCGTCCGAAGCATCCCCCCTGTCGCGCGAAAGGCATTGAGCGCAATCGAGATTGGCGCTGGTTCGTTATTGGGGGGCTGGACGGTCATACGGACAAGTATACCTGCAAAGATCCCGATGTGCTGGTAAAACTATCCAGCTTCTGCCGGGAAGTCCCACGAGTTCTCTCCCGCGCTAGGCATCCAACCCGACCGTCTGCTGCAATGCTTGCTTAGAACAATTCGTGATCAGGCGACTGCTCTGACGATTCCCGTCACTCACCTGTCCGGTGTCGAACACTCACTCATGCCACCAGACCAAGTAGCGGTTCACGATGTCGGCTGAGTTGAAGGCATTGCCGCCGAGCAGGCTCTCAGCATGGCGAACGGCCATGAGGATCGGCCCGCCGATGCGATCGTTGGCAGCCAGCCCGGTCAGGATGCCACGACAACAATCTCTGCGGCGATAGGGTCTCTCATGGTCCCTGTCCCAGCCTGCTCGACGGCAGGTTCGTGCCTTGGGTCGGCAAAGAAGCATCCTCCGGCCAGCAGGTAAACCAAGACTGGAATGAAGCTCGTCCTACTCGGTCTTTAGGGTAACATTCTTGGAATCCATCCTTTTGGTCATCCTCAGGAATTTCGCAATATGCCAGAACAGAACATTCTGCTCGATCTGCGCACAATCGCTCACCAGGCAATGCTCGATCGGGGGCTCGAACCCGACTTCGCTCCGGCGGCGATTGAGCAACTGAGAGGTATCCAAGGGCCGGCGAGTGACACCCAGCATTCCATTCGCGACCTTCGTCACCTGCTGTGGTGCTCGATCGACAACGACCACTCAATGGATCTGGACCAGCTCACCGTGGCCGAGCGACTTCCCGCCGGCGCGGTCAAAGTCCTGGTGGCGATTGCCGACGTCGATGCCATCGTCAAAACCGCGTCGCCGATCGACCGCCATGCCGCGACGAACACCACCTCCGTTTACACGGCCGCCGTGATCTTCCCCATGCTGCCAGAACGGCTCTCCACCGATCTGACTTCTCTCGGCGAGGGAAAGGATCGACTGGCATTGGTGATTGAGTTGGTGGTGGCTGCCGAGGGATCAATTCAAGAATCCACCTTGTACCGGGCTCTGGTCAGAAATCGTGCCAAGCTGGCGTACTCCAGCGTCGCCGCGTGGTTAGACGACAAGGACAAAATGCCCGAGAAAATCGCGAAGACCACGGGGTTGGACGAGCAACTGCGGATGCAGGATCAGATTGCTCAAGTCATGCGAAAGGTTCGCTACCTCCACGGCGCGCTGGACCTCGATGTCATACAGCCGGAAGTCGTGCTGAGCGACGGCCAGGTCGTAGACTTGCGTCAGGCCCGGCAGAACCGGGCTCAGAAAATGATCGAAGACTTCATGATCGCGGCCAACGGGGTCTCCTCGCAGTTTCTTGAAAAGCATGGCTGGCCGGCGCTGCGGCGTGTCGTACGTGCGCCGGAACGGTGGGATCGAATTCAGAAGGTGGCCGCAGGATTCGGCGAACAGCTCCCCGCCCAACCCGATTCCCAGGCCCTGGCAGGTTTTCTCGCGCGGCGGCGCGAAGCGGATCCGCTGCGGTTCCCTGACCTGTCACTGATCATCGTCAAATTGATGGGTGCCGGGGACTACGACGTGCAACTCCCAGGACAGGTCTCGTCCGGCCACTTCGGGTTGGCCGTGCATGAGTACAGCCATTCCACCGCACCGAACCGCAGATTTCCCGATCTTGTGACCCAGAGGTTGCTGAAAACGGCACTGGCCAAGGACAATGTTCCATATACGGCAGTCGAACTCACGTCTCTGGCGGCGCATTGCACCAAGCAGGAAGACGCCGCCCGGAAGGTAGAGCGTCAAGTGCGGAAGTCGGCTGCGGCGCAGTTCCTGTCTGGTCGCATCGGGGAGACGTTTGACGCGATTGTCACGGGAGCCTCCGCAAAAGGAACTTGGGTTCGGCTGCTCAAACTTCCTGTTGAGGGAAAGCTGGTGGGTGGAGAAAAAGGAGTCGATGTTGGCGACCAGATTCAGGTGCAACTTGGCAGTCTGAGCATTGAACGCGGATTCATCGACTTCGTTCGATCAAACAAAGCCATCTAAACTGGAGGCCGTCGCCGCAATGCTGGATTGCCCGTGTGAGTAGCGGAAGACCATACACAGAAAACCGAACACCTTTGTTGTCGGTCAACGCCCTGAATTACGCCCGCATCCGGCCGATTCTCCGCTTGACATCCGCCATCGCCTCGTCAACCGCCGAATCACCCTGCGGAAATTCCAGGGTCTACGCCTCACGGTCACCGGCTCGAACGACGGCAGCAGGTCGTCGGGGATGAGCCGCGTCCGCTGCGAGTACGAATGCTGATCGCTCTTGCGGTGGTTGTGGAAGTAGTTGCGGTGGAAATGCAGAACGTGTGCAGTTACCGGAGCATCGGTCGAAGTGACCTTGACACTGCTGGCAACGAAGACTGTTGCGTAAACCTGGCCGCCGAGAGTCAAGTTGTCGAGTCATGATCGAGCCGCACATCTGTAGTTCGCATGGAGGTCATTGCCAGCCAGACCAACCACGGAGCGAATTCGAGCCAGGTGATGACGTAGTCAAAGAACTGCGGTCCTGGATAGGGCGTGCCGAGCAGCGATGATGGGAATTGCGCCGTTATCCAGAAGCGGAGGTAGTACATGAAGGCCAAGCCGCTCAGAGCAAACCAAGCTCGACTGCGTGCGAACGGCAGGAAGGGCAAGCACCATGTCAGATACCACGGGTTCTGAGTCGGCAACAATAACCAAAACCAAGCAAGGGTCAGGAATGTGGCTGCCAGCAATCGTTCGTGTCGTTGGCCCTCAGCGTCAAAGCGTCCTACCGCCGCCCCCAGCGCGAGCCCCACGGCCACTCCGACAAACGTGAGGCTCAACAAGAATCGAGTCAGGACGAACGGGACTCGCTCCGCCGACAAGCCCGTCTGTTTAGCGCCTGTCGCGACCAAAGCGGCTCGCCACGATTCGGGAGTTACCGTGAACCACGCGATTTGTTCCGGGGGCAGACCGGACGACGGACGCAGGTTTTCGATGACGAGCAAAAACAAGAAGTCGTTCATCTCCCAGCGGCCGAGAAACGCTCGCAGGCTTTCACTGGGATCGCGCGGGGCGGTTGAGACTTCGGTGGGCGGCAACGGCGGTTGATCGTGGGTGATCTGGGTCACGTTGGCATCGTTCAATTCCAGACCACTTACGTCGCCGGCATCTGACGTTTCGCGGGTCGGAACCATCGGCCACAACACCGTCATGCTGGCCGTCACGAAGACGACGGCGGCGATGACACCGGCCTTTACGCTCACTCGGCGAGCCAGCATCCACAACAGCAACGGAGCCAACACAACCGGGTACAACTTGGCTCCCACGCCGAGAGCCAATGCCAACGCGGCTCCGACTGAAAGCCAGCAGCGCCGCGCTGGCCGATTGGAGTTCGTCGCGAGTGCCGACAGCAGCAGGCTGATGGTGAGTGTCATCAAGCACGTCGCCAGCGCATCAAGATGTCCGCTGTTGGCAATTTCCTTGATGACGAGCGGACACCAGCCGTAGGCGATGGCCCAACCGCGATGACGACCCGTCTGCGACAACAACCGCAGCACCAGAGTCAACGTGGCGAGGTCGAAGACAACGAACCACGCCTTCATCAGCATCAGCCGAGTCGTGACGGAACTTTCGTCGGGCGTCAGCCATGAGCACGCGCCAAAAACGAGTTGGCTGACTGGAGGATAGATCGTTGGCAACTCGCCGAAGTGGACTCGCCGCAGGATCGCTGCCAACTCCGGCGACCGGTCTCGCAAACGGACCAGCCGCGCGAGGTCGTCGGGCAGCGCATCATCAGTCGATGACGCCAGCACTTGTTGCGGACTGTAGCGGAAGGGACTCACGCCTTGAGTGCTGACGGCTCCGTCCCACACATAGCGATACAGGTCGATTTCTTCGATGGAATCAGACAGCAACAGGGTCAGTCGAAAGACGATCGCTCCGGTCCAAACAATCGCCAGCAATCGACGATTATCCGGCAAACCGATCGCCACGCGCAGCGCGACAAGATGCAGGCCGAACGCCACTCCAAACAACGCGAGCAACCCCAGCAAAGCATGGTTGCCAGATCCGCTTTCGTGCAGGCTGCGAGTGCTGAACGCGACCGCGAGATAGCACAGCCAGCAACCGATGCCGAGCAGAATGAGGCGACGAGTTGAGACATTCATCGCGTCGTCCTTTTCAGCCCATAACGAGCGATGGTCCACAGAATCTTGCTGCCCGCTTTGACGACGCCGGAGACGGTGCCACTGATCTTGCTCTGGCCGACGCGGCAACGGTATGGCACCGGAATTTCGAGCCAACGCAAACCGGCGCGAACCGCCTTGATCTGCATCTCGATGGTCCAGCCGTAGTTCGTGTCGCACATCGCCAACTCGCGGAGCTTGGCGTAGTCGATGGCTCGGAACGGGCCGAGGTCGGTGAACCTCGCGCCGAACAAGACTCGCATCAGGAAACACGCGAAGTGATTTCCAAAGTACGCGGCCGGAGGCATCGCGCCCGGTTCACGCTTTCCCAAGATGCGCGAGCCGAGGACCATGTCGGCTCGATCCTCGAAGATCGGTGCGACGAGTTGCGGCAGCAAATCCGCGTGGTCGCTGTAGTCCGCGTCAACAAACACGACCACGCGCGGCGGCGGCTCACCGGCTGCTGTTCGATGTTCGATCTCGGCGAGCCCACGCAAACACGCCGAACCGTAACCGCGACGTGGCTCGCGGACAACGAGCGCTCCCGCGCGAGCAGCCAACTCTGCTGTTCCATCCGTCGAACCGTTGTCAACGACGATGATTCGCCCCAGCGGCGGCAGATCGCGGAGCACCAGCGGCAGTGCCTGCTCTTCGTTGAGCGCCGGAATAATGACGGTTACTTCGTTGAGGTTCATTCGTCCTCTAGCGTCTCAAAAAGGGGGCAATGGAGGACCGGCCGTGGCTTGGTCGTTCAGGTTCCAGTCGTATTCGAGGTACTTCACTCGCACGTCCTTTGACAGAACGATGGCTTGAGCCGGTTCCGGCAGCCAGTTGGCGATGCGTTGCAGCACGGCAGGCGTCGAAGCTCCAAAGTCGGTGGCGAACCAATTGAGGATTGGAGAGAGCTGCAACTCATTGTGCGCGGCATCGACCGAGCACTTGGTCGGTTCGGCAAAGAACGCGAGCGTGTTGCGGCTCAGTTGATCTTCCAGCCGCTCGGCGGAGTAGGCTTCGTTGAGCAATCGCGGGCAGCCGTGCGAGGCACACACGATCGCGAAGTGGATTCGCGGCTCCTTCATCTTCCGCAATACGGCATGTTCAATGTCGCCGAGAGAATAGCGGCTGTCGCCGACGATCAGTTTCAGGTCGCGCCAAATGTTGTAGCCCCACAGGCGAGCGACATGGTTCTGAATGCTGGTGGTCGGGTACTCGCGCAGGATGCCGCGCACGGTGACGGCATTGTAGGCGTTGATCCAGAACGCCAGCCGCTGCGCCGGGTTTGCGTCGCGAACTGCGTCTGCACGGGACAACGTCGCGAGATAGTCATCGAGCCTTCGCACGTCTTCCGACGATTGCTTCAAACTCGCGTAGTCCACGAGGCCGTCGGCATCCACGTAGCTTTGGAGCAATTCGCCCCAAGTCTGATGTGAAACATCGCCGATCGCGACACGCTCGACTGTCGGCCACGCGCGGCCAACGAGTACCGTCGGCTGCGACACCCGCCACGCGATGACGACCGTGGCCACGATGGCGATCGCCAGTAATACGAACCTCCAGCGCCGCGAGCGTTGCTGACTCGAAGAAGACACATCCGCCGACGGCATCGCTCACTCCTTCGTTGGCGGTTTGCTTTTCGGTTCGGCATTGCCTTTTTCGGCCGGTGTCTCGTCCTTCGGGGGCTTGTCCGCCTTGAGAGTGTCATTGGAGAAGACGTAGTCCTTGCCACCCGCCTTGGCGTGACAGGCGATGCACGACGCGACTTTGCCGGCCAGTGGTTTGGTGTCTTGGCCTTTCATCACCGCGCCGGTTTCCGAGAAGCGCAGGTAGTACCAGTTGCCGTGCTCCTTGTCGTAGTCCTTCACGCGGTACAGGACACTGACGCTCTGGCGCTTGCGTTTGTCGTCGTAGTCCTCGCGGACCAGGATCGAACCGAGTGGCAAATTCACCGGGTCTTTGGTCGCGACCTCATTGGCATACGTGCGGGACACGGTGCTGTGCGGGTTCTCGATTTCGTCCTTGGGCGGCTCGTGTTCCAGCGCCTTCCAAGTGTTGTAGGCGGCGTCCTTCTTGACGAGGTATCGCCAGAACGTGTCATGAAACTCTTCGGGCGTTTGCGGGCGAGTCGCTCGCGCGGGATCGCTGCGGCTGCTGCCGGAACCGGCATCCTGGGAGTAAGCGACGGCCACACACGCGATCAGCGATAACGCGGAGAACAGGTAACGGCGGGCTAGAGGGGACGCGGTCGGCATGAGAAGAGGCTCCTTCGCAAAAGAGGACTATTCGGTTTCGGAAACGACGGACGTGGTCAGGCTCGCGTTTGTCAGAGAGGACTCGTGCAGACTTCCTGGGATCGCGGTCGAGCTGTGTTGATGCAGCTTGAGCCACCGGGCGCGGCGGACCCAATAAAAGCGGACAGGTAGGAACAGGTCCACAACTTCGTCCGAAATCAACAAGCCGCCGAGAACAGGCAGCGCCATTGGAGCAAGGATTTCTCCGCCGACTCCGCGTGCGAAGACCATTGGAAAAATCGCGATGATGGCCACGCCTTCGGTGAGCAGCTTGGGTCGCAGTCGATGGACGGCCCCCTCGATCACGGCCTGGCGGAGTTCTTCGAGTGACGCAATCTTTTCGAGGCCACCGCGCTTTTCGATCGCTTCGCGCAGATAGACCAGCATGATGATGCCGGTCTCGGTCGCCATCCCGAAGCAGGCGATGAAGCCGACCCATACGGCGACGCTGAAATCCATCGGCGGTGTTTCCCAGCCGTGCATGATTTTGGGAAACAGGTACATGAAGAACGCCCCGCCCGCGAGAGCCTCGGGAACCGTCAGCATCATCAGCGCGGCGTCTGCCAGATCCCGGTAGGTCAGGTACAGAATCAGGAAGATCAGCGCAATGACGACCGGGAAGACGAATCGCAGCGTTTGGGCGGCCCGCACCTGATGCTCGAATTCGCCGCTCCATTCGATGTGAACACCCTCAGGGAGCGTGACCTTTTCGGCGACCACCCTCCGCGCTTCATCGACGAAACCCACGATGTCCCGACCACGCACGTTGAGCGTCACGTAATTCAAGAGCCTTCCGTTCTCGCTCTTGATCATGGCCGGCCCCTCGACAATTTTGACTTCAGCCACGGCGGAGAGCGGAATCAGCGTGCGGCCCTGGACGGCATGGCCCGGCGACGCGGAGTGCCCTTCACCGCTGGTCGTGTCCGCAAGTGTTCCCAAGCCGCCGCCGGGGGACGTGCCGATCGTCGGGCGGTTCATCGCGCTGCCTTTCGAGGTCATGGAGCCGCCGGCCGAGCCGCCCGACGTGCCACTCATCGGTGACGCCGACGACATGCCGCCGGAACTGATGAGCAACCGGCGGATGCTCTCTTCGTCGTCGCGAGCCGATCTCACGTAGCGAATGCGCACCGGGAAGCGTTCGCGTTTTTCGACCGTGTACGTCACGGCGCGGCCGGCCAGCGCGACCTCGATCTCATTTTGAATGTCCTCGACGCTGATGCCGTAGCGTGCAGCGGCTTCGCGGTCGATGTCGATGTCGAGATAGCCCTTGCCCATGATCGGGGCGGCGATGGCATCGCGTGCGCCATTGAGCGGTTTGAGCACCGCTTCAATCTGTTTGCAGACACCGTCGATGGTGTCGAGGTCTGGGCCAAACACCTTCACGCCGATGTCAGTGCGCACGCCCGTCGAGAGCATCTCAATCCGGTTGATGATCGGTTGCGTGAAGATGTTGCTCCAACCGGGGACTTGCAGCACGCGCCCCATCTCATCATCGACGAGATCACCCTTCGGACCGGTGCGTCGTGGCCAGAGAAACACGCGGTCGGCGAAACGCTTTGTCATGTGCTCGCGCAGTGCGAGGAACGGCTCGGCCGCCTGCGGATCACCGATGTCCGAAATCTGACTGCGCACGGAAGAGTCGGCAAACGCCAGCGTCTCGGCTCCGTGCGGGGCTTCTTCGAGCAGTGACTGCCCCTTGGCCGCGCGGGCGACTTCTTCGAGTGCGTACCACGTATAGGCTTCGGTGCCATGGTCGAACAGTTCGTAGTTCGTGCGGCGAACCTGTTCGTGCCAGAGGTCGTTGTATTGGCGATGAACTCGCTCCAGCATCTCGCTCGTCAATGTTCTGCGGGCTGTACCGAGGGCCTCCTCAATCGAGTCGCGCACCTGACCGAGCAGTCCCGGCTTGAGTTCCATCGCATGCACGGGATCGCTCACGGCTCCAAGCTGCTCCCCGTGTCGCACTACGTCTTGGACCAGTTGCCGAACATCTTCCAGAGCCGGTTGGGTGGCCATCCACGCCCCAACCTCTTTCGTCAATCGTGTGCTCAGTTCGGCGAGGCTGCTCTCGGGCTGCATCCCTTCCGGCCAGGACCAGTCTCCCGTTTGCGTGAGGCGTCGAATCGTCTCGTCGAGCGTGAAACGAACCAACTCGCCGCCAAGCGATCGCTCAAATTCCCGATAGCGGAGGAGGGCCAGTTCGCGCTGCGTCTCGTCGAACCGTTCGAGGGCCTTTTGCGTGGCATCGTTGATGAGCGACAGCCGGTCTTCGGGCATCTTCGATGTTTGTACGAAGCCGCGCTGTTCGAGGACCGTCAACACGTCGGTCGTCTGGCGTGTGGCGTCGTCGAATCGAAGGACTCGCTTCGGCCAGAACTCGCGCGGGCGGAAGTTGACGAACGTCTCGACCATGTCCAGCGGAGCCGGATCGGTGGGTGTGTCGGCGCGCCCCGCCTTGCCGATTACTGACTCGACCTCGGGAAAGCCTCGCAGCAGCGCATCGCGAGCCTTCAAGTCGTCGGCCGCCTGAGTGACGCTGGCCCTCGGGACCGTGATCGGCATGTCGAGCGTTGTTCCTTCGTCCAGTGCAGGCATGAAGGCGACGCCGATCTTGGGAAAGTGATAGGCCCACAGCGCGATGACGGTCAGCGACGAGAACGACAGCAACTGCCAGTGCCAGCCGCGCGTCGAGATGACTGTCAGCGACACGACGGAAGCAAACATCAGCAGGAACGTCCCCCGCCACGCCAGTTCCGAGGCTCCCTGTCCGACAATCGCCTGCAACGGGAACATCCCCGCCGCGAGGACCAGCAACACGGCGAACATCCACATCACGAGGTTCCGGCGGGGCAAGGCCCACGTCAGGAGCGGCTTATAGATGTGGATGAAGCTCCGCACGATCCAGTTGTCTTCTTCACTGCGCAGCCGCCCACGAATGAACAGCGGGATCAGCGCGGGCACCAGCGTCACCGAGATGATCGCCACCCCGATCAGTGCGAAACTCTTCGTGAACGCTAACGGATGAAACAGCTTGCCTTCACGGCCACTGAGCATGAACACCGGCACGAACGACAGCAGCATGATGAGCACCGAGAAAAAGATCGG
>JAYVDI010000153.1:0-12414 GCA_043749505.1 Schlesneria sp.
TGAAGCCCTCGCTTGCGCGGCGGGCTAGTTTTTCGAGACAAAAACAGGTTTTGAAATGCCCTCTACGGCTTTGAAACTACTTCCAGGCATCTTCCATCATCCGCTTCCCGCAACTTCGATTTCCCACAACTCTGTCGCAACGGAACGGGAGAATCATCTCTGGCAGATGAACAAGTTGAAGAGACTCAGCAGTCCAGACAAACTGTTCATAAACTGGCAACAACGGCCAAATGCAACACAGCGCAATGGACACCCAAACGCTCCGTTCCTTCGGTGGTGTAGGCAATCTGTTGCAAGTGATTATGCGAGCGACAGAAATGGCTTTAACCAGAGCCGTTGTGGAGTTACAGGGCTACTATTTTCCGCCAGCCCCTCACCAACAACCATACCCCACAGCGCCTCTTGTCGGATTTCGGGGCTTCGACTACCATCGCCTCGCCTTGATTCAACGTAGCCTAATCCCTGCAATCGCTGTCCGTTCTCAACTCCCCACGACCGGAACATCTCATGTTGCTTTCTCCATTGTCGCGAGCCAAGACCGCATTGACCGTTGGCTTGATGGCACTCGTCGCCACGACAATTTTTGCCCAACAAGCCTCGTCAACAACGGCAGCGGACCAGGATACGGCGAAGTACGTTTCCAGCATGATCAGCAAGTTTCATATCAGCCAAAAGCCTTTGGACGACCGCATCTCCGCGATGCTGGTTCAGCGGTTCGTCAAAGAACTTGATCCTCAAAAATTGTACTTTGTGAAGTCAGACATCGACGGCTTTGCGAAGTATCGCGACCACTTGGACGACTATCTCAAGCAAGGTAAGGCAGACTTCGGTTATGAGGTTTTCGCCCTCTACTTGAAGCGACTTGATGAACGGTTGGCGGTGGCTCACAAGCTAATCGACGCTCCGCATGATTTCGCGCTTGATGAGTCGATGGTAATCGACGGCGATCAGTTGGCGTGGTCGGCTGATGCGGCCGAGGCCAACGAGCGCTGGCGCAAGCGAGTCAAATATGACCTCCTGACATTGCAGCTCGACAAGGTGTCAGCCGAAGACGGCCGGAAGCGGCTGCACAAGCGGTACGACACTGTGAAGCGGAGCGCTCACGACATGGAGGACAACGAAGTTCTTGAGATGTATCTCTCGTCGATGGCCCACTGTTTTGATCCTCACTCAAGTTACATGTCGAAGCAGTCCGTCGAGGACTTTGAGATTCAGATGCGACTGAGTCTGCAAGGAATCGGCGCGGCACTCCAAGCTGAAGATGGCGTGACTGTTGTGAAGCAGATCGTCGCGGGTGGAGCAGCCGAAAAAGATGGACGGCTCAAAGTGGGCGACAAGATCACCGCGGTTGGTCAGGAAGAAGGGGACTTCCAAGAAATTCTGGAAATGAAGTTGAATAAAGTTGTTCGGTTGATTCGTGGTGACGGTGGAACCAAGGTTCGACTGCGTGTTCTTAAGGAAACAGGTGAGACTGTCGTTTATGAATTGACTCGCCAAACAATCGCCCTCACCGCCCAAGAGGTCAAAGGCGAGGTCATTCAAACCGGCGAGCGAATCCCAAGCACGAAAGGTCGCGTGGGCGTCATTAACATTCCGTCGTTCTATCGCGATTTCGGTGGTGCTCAGCAGGGCAAGGACGACTTCAAGAGTACCGCTCGTGATGTGCTGAAAGTGCTAAAGGACTTCCGGATCCAAGGGGGAGTCGATGCCATCGTTGTCGATCTCCGGATGAACGGCGGCGGTGCGTTGAGTGAAGCGATCGAGGTCTCGGGCCTGTTCATTGACCACGGTCCCGTTGTTCAAGTGAAGGAACAGAACGGGCGGATCAAGAGCCACGATGACGAGGAGCCGGGAGTCGAATACTCCGGCCCGCTGCTCGTCCTATGCAATCGTCTATCGGCGTCTGCCTCTGAAATCTTTGCGGCGGCGATCAAGGATTATGGTCGCGGGATTGTGATTGGCGATGTCACGACGCACGGCAAGGGAACCGTCCAAAATGTCATGCCGGTGAGCAGCCAAATGTTTCGGATGCTCAATGGAAGCAAGGACCGGGGCTCCGTCAAGCTGACGATCAACCAGTTCTATCGTGTGAACGGCGATAGCACGCAGAATCGTGGCGTCGAGTCCGATGTCGTGCTGCCGTCCCTGATCGACCACATGGATTTGGGTGAGTCCTTCTTGGAAAACGCTCTCGCCTTCGATCACATCGCTCCCGCAAAGTTCGCATCGTACGGTTACAACAACCCGCAGGTTGTCGCGGCCTTGAAGGAAGCGAGCCAAAAACGAGTCGCAGTCGATCCGAAGTTTCAGCAGGTTGCCAAGGATATCGAACGCTATCTCGCCCGCAAGAATCGCAAGACGGTGTCGCTCAACGAAGAGACGATGAAGCGGGAACGGGATGACGACAAAGCCGCCAAGGAAGTCGAGAAGGAAGAGGAAGAGAACGAAACGAAGTCCGACAAACCGATCTTCGCCAAGACGGAGTACAACAACGAAGTCTTGCAGATCGCCCTCGATTACTTCTCACAATTGAAGGCTGCGAAAACAGCCGCTCGCTGAGAGACATTTGAGCAAACACGAACTCAAGCCCGAGCCGCGTCAGTGGCTCGGGCTTGTTCGTTTCGAGACCTCACGTTGAAAACACACCTTGCCCCGATATCATCCCAACCATGTCCATCATCGAAGTTCAAGACCTTGCCAAACACTATCGCGTTTACCGCAAGCGGGCTGGCTGGAAGGCTAGTTTCAGCGGGTTGTTTCGCCGCGAATACAACCTCGTCCAAGCGGTGAAGGGGGTCAGCTTTCGCATCGAGAGAGGTGAGATGGTTGCGTTTCTCGGTCCGAACGGTGCCGGGAAGACGACGACACTGAAGTTGCTCAGTGGATTGATCTATCCGACGACGGGAACCGCCTCCGTACTCGGCTATGTTCCGTGGCAGCGCGACAACGCCTATCGCAAACGATTTTCGCTGGTCATGGGGCAGAAGAACCAGCTCTGGTGGGACTTGCCCGCACAAGAGTCCTTCATCCTGCATCGCGAAATCTACGGGATCGAACCTGCTCAGTTTCAGCGTCGCGTGGATGAACTGACCGATCTCTTGGAGGTTCGCAAACTGGTCGGCCAGCCGGTGCGCGAGCTGTCGCTCGGCGAGCGGATGCGGATGGAGTTGATCGCGTCGCTGCTGCATTCACCCGAGGTGCTGCTGCTCGACGAACCGACGATCGGGCTGGATGTTGTCTCGCAGCGAAAAGTTCAGGGGTTCCTGCGTCACTACCAGCAAGAGCAACAGATGACGGTGCTGCTCACCAGCCATTACATGAAGGATGTCGAAGCCCTTTGTCGTCGAGCCATCATCATCAACGAGGGCGAGATCAAGCACGACGGCCCGCTGGCGGAGATCCTCGACCGCTTCAGCAGCTTCAAACAGATTCAACTCCAGTTCGCCGGGACCGAGCTTCCTGAAGACCTCGAACGCTACGGCAAGATCGTCGAACGAATGCCTCCGCGCGTGAAGCTGGAAGTCCCGAGGCAGGACATCCCGAAAGTCCTCGCCGCCCTGCTCGACCGCTACACGATTGAAGATGTCGGCGTGCAGGAACGCCCGTTGGAAGATGTCATTGCTGAGTTGTTCGCGCGGAAGGAACCAACCAGCGAGTAGTCCCGCCGGTGCGTTCCGAAGACTCCACGCACCCTACAGTTCAACGCGATGAAACGCCCCTCACCCTAACCCTCTCCCCACAAAGCCGGGGCGAGGGGAGAAGACCTTTTGAATGACCTCGTCGCTCCGCGTCAAATGGTGCATCCTGCGAACCTCGATTGAGGAGCGGCTCGTTTATCGGGCCGACTTCATGTTCGCGACGCTGGTCCGTTTTCTGCCGATCGTCACACAGGTCTTTCTGTGGGGAGCGATCTATCAGGCGACGGGGCCGGGGGACACGAAGGTCATCAATGCGTACACGTATGGCGACATGGTGGCCTACTCGCTGCTGGTCATGGTGGGGCGAGCTTTCTCATCCATGCCGGGCCTGACGACGGGGATCGCCCGCGATATTCGAGACGGCTCGATCAAGAAGTTTCTCATCCAGCCGATCGACTTGATCGACTATCTCTTCTGGCACCGAGTTGCTCACAAGCTGGTTTATTACGTGATGGCGTTCATTCCGTTCGCACTCGTCTTCTGGCTCTCTCGTGACTACTTCCGAGGCTGGCCCGACGCGATCACGCTGGCGGGTTGGTGCGTCTCGCTCGTGCTGGCCTTTCTGATCGGCTTCCTGATTGAAAGTTTGATGGGCCTCGTGGCGTTCTGGTTCTTGGAGGTCAGTTCACTGGTCTTCGTCTACATGCTGGTCAGCTACTTCCTGTCGGGACACATGCTGCCGCTCGACTGGCTGCCGCCGTGGGTGGCAAATCTGACACTGTTACTGCCGTTCAAGTACCTCGCCTACGTCCCCGCCGCGATCATGCTGCACAAGTACGATCACGCCGCGCTGGCTCTCGAATTGGGAACCGGAGTCGCGTGGGTGCTGATCCTGCTGTTCCTGAACCGGCTGGCTCTGTCACGCGGGCTGAGGCGTTATAGTGCGTATGGCGGGTGAGTGATCTTGTTGCTCTCGAATGAAAGGTTCCCATGACCACGCTCGAACGATTGCGAGACGAAATGTTTCAGTTACCGGCCGATGAACGTACCTCACTGGCCCGTGACCTCCTGGCAAGTCTTGAGAACGAGCTTGAGGATGAAGATTCCGAAGCGGAACTGGTCGCGCTGATTCGCGAACGCTCGCGACAACTCGGATCGGGGGAAGTGGTTGGTTTGAACTGGCGCGAGTCCCTCTCGCAAGCTCGCACGCAGTTGGCGGCACGGATGGCGAGTTTGCGATGAATGTCATCATCCATCCGGACGCCAGCAACGAGGCGATCGATGCCGCCTACCGGTACGAGCAAGACCAAGAGGGATTGGGTGTCTCCTTTTTCAGCGAGTACGAAACGGTGGTTCGCTGCATCAGTGAACGCTCCGAACGGTATCCGCTGCTGGAAACGTTTCCGCCCGAAAGCGGAATCCGCCGCGGAATCACGCAGCGTTTCCCTATCTTGTGATCTACGAAATTCAGACGGATTGTTGCCATGTCCTCGCCGTCGCATATGCCGCTCGCCGACCAACCTATTGGGCGATCCGGCGACGTTCACTCTGACTTGGCCCCTTCAGTTGAACCGACCATGGGATTCATTTCACTGAGAGCTATTGCAAAGTGGCTGATGATCGCAGTGACTGTCGCGATGTTCTTCGTCTACGTCGGATCGTATGCCTATCTGTCGCGACGTGGCATGCGCGAGGCCCGCGATTACAACTCGGAAGGCATTCTGTATATGTCGTTCCAAGAAGTGGAGCAGTCACACGACCTGACACGACACCATCGCTTGCGAATCCTGTTCATGCCGCTGAACATCATCGATCAGTTGGTTCTCGGGGCGGATGAGCCTGTTCTTGGCATCACGTTTGAGTTGAGTTAGCCCACTCTCACAACAACGCCACACCGCTCTCGCCCATTCAGACATGGATGTCATGCCAACCGCTTCCGAATCGACTGCCGCGATCAATTCCGCCGACCAGATGTCGGGTGTGTACGGTCGCACGTTTTGGTTGGCCTATCTGGCGAACTCGGCCCTCGTCATGGCGAATGCTTTGACGTTTCGGTTTGCCGAGTTGGTGAACCATCTCGGCGGGACGGAGAGTGACACGGGGATCATCGTCGCGCTGGGAACGGCCGTCGCCGTGCTGCTGCGACTGAGTGTGTCGCATGTGCTGGACGATTACGGCACGCGACGGATGTGGCCACTGTGCGCGATGCTGTTCGTCGTGGGCTGTGCCTCGTTCTTGGTGCCGACTCAGTTGTCGTGGGTCGTCTATGTCGCGCGCGTCGCATACTTCGTCGGACTGACGGGGATGTTTGCCTGCTCGATGACGCACATTCAAAACCACGTCCCCTCCGAGCGTCGCACCGAGATCATCGGCAACCTGGGGAGCAGCGGGTTCGTCGGGATGATCGTCGGCTCGAACATCGGCGACATCGTGCTGAGGCTCTCGCCGGACAAGCGGACTCAGTTTGTGATCCTGTTCGGCGGAGCAGCGGTCATCGGACTGGTGTATCTCGTGTTGGTGATCCTGCTGACGCGCGATCAGCAACATGAACGACACACCGCATCGCCTCCGGCCTTTCGTCTGCTGTTCCGCTTCTGGCCGGGAGCCGTCGTGTTGGCGGCGATGATCATGGGACTCGGCGTCACGGCGACGCAGACGTTTCTCACGCGATTTGCCACGTCACAAAACATTGAAGGAATCGGAGCCTTCTTCTCGGGCTACGCGATCTCGGCGTTTGTGTTTCGACTGCTGGTCTCGAACTGGAGCCGCACGATCGGCCGCCACTGGATGCTCGTGCGAGGTCTCCTCGGTCACGTCGTCGGTCACGCGCTGCTTGCCTTCGCGACGGAGTGGTGGCATTTCATCCCGGCCTCGATCGTTTGCGGCTTCGGTCACGCCCTGCTCTTCCCCGCCGTGGTCTCACTCGGCTCCGGAGCCTTCCCCAAAGAGTGCCGTGGCGCGGGAACGGCCATCATTCTCGGGTTCACCGATTTCGGCTCGCTCGTCTTCGCCCCGGTCCTCGGCTGGATCATCGTCCATCACGGCTTCACCGCGATGTACCTGACATCCAGCGGCGCAGCGCTGGTGACAGCGTGTGCCTATGCCGTTGTCGCGTGGCATCACCCGGATGACGAGGCGGCCCGTCCCTTCGGCGCTGAATGAGCAACGGACAAGATTTACGGGACGACCGGCGACGGTCACAAAGAGATCTTCGGGTTATCGGCCATCAACGGTTGCGAGTCGCTGTAGTGATTCTGAGCCTTGGCGAGTTGGGCCGTCATCATAGCGATGCGCCCGGGATGAACGGGATCCTTCAAAAGATATTGCACCTCATCGGAGTCGGTTTGGAGATTGAGGAGTTGCGTCACATTCACCGGCGGACAGCGAATCAGCTTGAAGCGATCGTCGCGCAGTGCCCGTTGGAGGTTGAGGCACGAGAAGAACAACTCAATGCGAGCCAACTTCGATTTCCCTTCGATGACAGGAAGAAAGCTCACGCCGTCGATGCCGTTCGGTGCTGCGGGGACACCGACGAGATCGCAGAGCGTCGGGCTAGGCTTTGTCGGAAAACGATCAGCCGGAACGCGCTAGTGATCGGTTTCTGCGGGAAACCGTGGGCTAGCGCCCAGCGGCTGATCGTTTTCCGACAGAGCCTAAGTTTTGAAGCACGCCCTAGAAAATTGTTCGACCACTTGTCGCTGGACGATTTTCCGAGATTTTCAAAAAAGTGTGTCGGGAACCAGCCGCCGTTGGGAATCTACTTGGTGAATCCACTGCATCATCCGTGAACGAACCTGGGTCATGAGTCTGTTGCCGCCCGTCGAAGCATTCAGAGGTGACCGAAATGCGTCACGCCCTGCTCCCCTTCGGCCGCCGCAAGTGAATCGCCGTTGTCGTCCGCTCACCGCCATCAGAGGCGAGTCGTCCGAACCAAGGGGTCCGGACTACAACACTTCCACCGTCACTTGGTTGGCCCGAGCCTCATCTGATTTAATTCGGACTCACCATTCCAGCATCTTGCGAAGGCCCTTCTGATGTCCGACCGTTCCGAGCCGAATCCCTTCGGCACTCCCTCAGCAGTCGCGAGACGATCGCCCCGAGCGGACTCGACCAAGACCCCAGGGGGAGCGGCCCGTTTGCGTCATTGCCGGTGATGTTCGGACGGTTCGAGGTCCGGAAGCTGCTCGGCAAGGGGGCGATGGGGACGGTCTATCTCGCGTTCGATCCCGAGTTGAACAAGCCCGAGATCAATAACGAGGTGGCGATCAACATCCCCCAGCTGCAAACGGACGATGACTCGACGCTGTTGGAATGGTTCTGGCGTGAGGCGCAAGCGACCGGTGCGATGAATCATCCCAATATCTGCGGGATGTACGAGGTCGGTGAGATCGCCGGGACGCACTACATCTCGATGGAGTACATCGACGGACGGCCGCTCGCGGACTACATCGGGCCGGACCAGGCGCAACGTCAGGTGGCGGGCATCATCCGCAAGCTCGCGCAGGGGTTGGCACACGCGCACCAGTTGGGCTTCATTCACCGCGATCTCAAGCCGTCCAACGTGATGGTCGCCCCCGATGGCCAGCCCAAGATCATGGACTTCGGCCTCGCCCGCCACTTCGGGGTGACGGGCGATATCCGGCTGACGCAGTCAAACACGATCGTCGGTTCGCCCGCGTAGATGTCTCCCGAACAAGCCCGCAACGAGAACGATACGCTCACCCCCGCCAGCGACATCTACAGCCTCGGCACTCTGTTCTTCGAGTTGCTCACGGGCGAGCTGCCGTTTAAGGGGCCGATGGCCATCGTGCTGGGGATGATCGCGCTGTCCAAAGTTCCGAAACCGTCCACGGTTCGCCAAGATGTCGATCCGCGTTTGGAGAGCCTTTGCTTGAAGATGCTGGAGAAGAATGTTGCGTCTCGCCCGCAGTCGATGGCCGAGATCGCCAACACCCTGACCGAGTGGATGCGGCCCGCCGCCACGAAGAGCGAACCGGTCGTCGCGCGGGTGGAAGAACCCGTCGCGCTGGCACCGAAGAAGACCGCCGCCCCCCCGCACCGACAAGGCGGACGGGATCGAGGCCCAGAAACGCCGCGTCACCGATCTGCTCGACCAGCACGAGTACGGCGTGGCCCTCAGCCTCTTGGAAAAGATGACGAACCTCCGCGACCCCCGGTTCGAGTCCCTCATCGCGTGGGCCAAACCGAAGTTGAAGGAGACCCGCGCCACCGAGCAACAACGGCGTGAGTCCTCCGGCCCGTCCTGCGACACGGCCGAGCAACTGCTCCAACGCTACGACTACGCCGGTGCGGTCGGGTTACTCACCGCCGTCCCGTTCGCCTACCGCAGCCTCGAACTCCGCGACCTGCTGGAACGCGCGACCGATCTGCGCGACGAGTGCGATCACCTGCAACGCGACATCGAAGAAGCGATCCACACCGGCGACATAGACGCCCTGCCGGGCCTCGTCAAAGGACTGCTCAAACTCAAGCCCAACAACAAGGCGATCAAACAACTCGCCGCCGACTTGAAGCAGTACGGCGCGGTAAAGGTCATCGCCCGCCGCAAAGGCCAACGCCGCGTCCTTGACTTCCAGGAGCGCGTCTTGAAGACCAAACACCTCGTCGGCAGCGGCGTCCTCGTGGTCGGATTATTCGTCGGCGTCAGCCTGATGGTGCAAAACTACCTCGCGACGATCCAGCCGTCCGAACCGATGAAGGCACCTGACCGCAGTGCCCGTTGCCGCCGTAGTCCGGACCTGATGCTTCGCGGGCGGTTTCGCTCGGGGATGAAGGTGTGTTGCGCGTGGGGCGCGGGGCGGAGTGCGAGGTTCGGCTGACCGACGCGGCGATGTCGCGGGGGCAGTTTGAATTGAAGGTCGAAGCGGGGCGCGTGTGGTTGCGGGATGCGAGCAGTCGGTTTGGAACATTCGTCAACGGCGTGAAGACGGCCGAGTGCGAATTGCGGCCGGGGGATGTGATTCGCGCGGGAGAGACCTCGTTTCGCGTGGAGGCTCCGCTGCCGGACAATCGAACGACGATTGCTCCGGTAGACGCGCGTAGGATGGGCACTCCTGCCCGTCTGGAGGATGGCGATGAGGTCGGACGGAAGCCCCCTAACCCTCTCCCCGCAGAGCCGGGGCGAGGGGACAGTGCGGACGGGCAGGAGTGCCCGTTCTACGGTGATGAGGAAGACGGGGGTGATGAGGAAGACGGACGAGGGCGTCCGTCCTACGGGGGGCACGCAGCCGATCCTCGGTGTTTGGCCGGGCGTGGGACGCGCACTTGCAAGTGGATGTCGCTCTCAAACTCTTCTGGTCTGAGCGAATGGCTGATTCGGCGGCGGTGGCTCGGTTCTTAAGGGCGGCTCGAACCGTGTTGCCGCTCACGCTCCGAACCTCGTCGAGTTGTATGACTCGGGACAGGACGAGGGCCTCTGTTGGATGGCCAGCGAGTTTGTGGACGGCGAGAATGCAGCCCAACTCATTCATCGCATCGGCATTGCGGGGATGCTCGATTGGCGGCAGTCGCTCAAAATTGGCTTGCACATCGCGCGGGCGTTGGAGTTCGCGGCGCAGCATCAGATCGTGCATCGCAAGATCACGCCGCGCTGCATTCTGGTCAGGCGAGCAGACGGCGCGGCCAAGTTGGGCGGTCTCGGCTTGGCGAAATCTCTGGATGACGACGGTGCTGCGAAGGTGACACGCGCGGGCGAGATCATCGGTGATCTCGCCTATTGCTCACCCGAACAATCGCTCGGCAAGCCCGTCGATGCGCGGTCTGATCTCTACAACCTCGGAGCGGCGTTGTACGCCCTGCTGACGGGGCGGCCTCCGTGCGAAGGCCGCTCGTTTGTGAAAACGCTCGACAAGATTCAGAATCAGCCGCCCGAGCCACCGACCAAGTATCACCTCGCCATCCCGCCGCTGTTCGAGGGCATCGTGCTGAGGCTGTTGGCCAAGCGTCCCGAGAACCGATTCGATGCCCCGCAGGCGTTGCTCCTCGATCTGGAACGAGTGGCGAAGTATCTTGGCGAGAGAGCGCTGCTTAGGTGAGATCGGATGGTCTTGGAAGCCCCTCACCCTAACGACCCGTTGAAGTGAGGTCGGACGGACACCCTCGTCCGTCCGAAACCAAGCAGGAATCACGGACGAAGGCGTCCGTGCTACAGTTTCTCAACGGGCTGCTCACCCTCTCCCCGCAAAGTTGGGGCGAGCGGTGAAATTGCTTTGCTTTGTCTTCACAACTCTCTCTCTCGTCCCCCTTGTTTCATTTCAGGAGTCTGCATCATGAGTCGTCAAAGTTGGGTCGTGTATGTGTTGGGCTTGGCTTGCGGGTTAATGCCTTTGTTCTCGCAAGTTATCACGGCCGCCGATGAGCCGGGGTATCGCTCGTTATTCACGGGGAAAGACCTCGCGGGTTGGGAGGGCGATACGACGCTGTGGAAGGTCGAAGGAGACGCTATTGTCGGAGACTCGCCCGGCATCAAGCACAATCAGTTCCTCTGCACTAAGGAGGAGTTCGGCGACTTTGAATTGAAGTTGGAATTCCGCGTGAAGGACGGCGCGGGGAACACCGGCGTGCAGTTCCGAACCAAGAAGCTGCCGAACACGACGGAGGTCTCGGGCTATCAGGCGGACCTGGGTGACAAGTACTGGGGCTGCCTGTACGACGAGTCGCGCCGCAACAAGATTCTCGTGCAAGCGTCGCCCGAGTTGGAAAAAGCCCTCAAGAAAGCGGACTGGAACGAGTATACGATCCGCGCGGAGGGAGACCGCATCACGCTGAAAATCAACGGCGTGACGACAGTCGATTACAAGGAGTCGGATGCTGAGATCGCTCGGTCGGGAATCATCGCCCTGCAAGTCCACAGCGGCGGTCCCATGCGAGTCGACTTCCGCAACATCCGGATCAAAGTGCTAGGGAAGTAGCTCGAACGCCCGACTCCTGCTTCATCTGGCCTCTTGGTTGCTCGCCCGCCGATAACACCTAGCGGCTCTGATCGACACTTCCCGAGGAACTCCACACCGTGGCTGATGCTGCTGTCTCTTCATCCGACGATGCGTCTGCGGAACAGGTCGCGAAGTTCGTGGCACGCTGGCAGGCATCGGAAGCCGCCGAGCGGGCGAACTATCAACTGTTCCTGTCCGAGTTGTGCGGTCTGCTGAGAGTCCCTCAACCCGAACCGACGAAGGCCGATGTTTCGCAGAACGCCTACGTGTTTGAGCGGGATGTCACGTTCCAGAATCCCGACGGCACGACGAGCATCGGCCGCATCGACCTCTACAAGCGCGGCTGCTTTGTGTTGGAGGCGAAACAGGGGAGCGAACAGCCCACGGACGACGATCCGTTTGAACTGGTCGCCAAGCCGAAGAAAACAAAGAAGGGAACGGCCGTTCGCGGGACGAAGGGCTGGGACGACGCGATGGTGAAGGCCCGAGGCCAGGCCGAACAGTACGCCCGCGCGTTGCCCACCGACGAAGGCTGGCCGCCGTTTCTGATCGTGGTCGATGTCGGGCATTCGATCGAACTGTTTGCCGACTTCACACGGTCGGGCAAGACCTACTTGCAGTTCCCCGATCCCGGCAGCTTTCGCATCCCGTTGGATAAGCTCGGCGATCCCGAGCAGCGCAAGAAACTGCGGCTGGTCTGGACCGATCCGCTGTCACTCGACCCGAGCCGCCGCAGCGCGAAGGTGACGCGCGAACTGGCCGACCGGTTGGCGAAGCTCGCCAAGTCGCTGGAAGCATCGCAGTACGAAGCCGGTCGCGTGGCG
>JAYVDI010000154.1:0-9195 GCA_043749505.1 Schlesneria sp.
GCTGACGCCACCCGGCTCACCAAGCCCCGCATTTGGCAAATGCCTCAGCGTGACCGCGCGAGGTATGGATACGGCTGACTTTCGCCATAGTCTCCCAAAGTCGCCACGTCTTATCCCGCTGGCGAGGGCGATGCAACAATCTGGCAAATTCCGCGTGATACTTTGCCAACCGAGCCGCCCTTCCCTGTAGAACAGGTTTTCATTGCGATCGCGTTGTCGTGTCGCAGTTGCTCCTCTTTGCGAGGCCATCATGGAACTCATCGCGCTTCTCTGCTTTGCGGCCGTCTGTTGGCTGCTCGTGTCGCCGTTCATCGTCTTCTCGTTGTGGAACCGGTTGAACGAGATGGAAGAGCGGATCATGCGGCTTCAGAAGCAAGCCAGCTCACAGACCGAGCCAACTCGTGAATCGCCTGCGATCCCGGTGGCAGCCGCTGCGCCTTACGAGACGCCGCAGGTGCGAGCCGCTGCAAAGTTCAATGAGGAAGTCCCGCTGTCGGAGTTGCTCGCGCCGAGTCCCAAACACCGCGAGCCGTTCCAGCCTGCGAAGAGGGTTGAGTCGCCACCGGTCTCCGTGACGGAAGCCTTGCTCAATGAGAAGCGCGAGCGAGACGCAGCAGCAGCGGTGCTTGACCCCACGCGGATTGTGGACGGAGGTCGAGAAGAGCGGACGGGCAGGAGTGCCCATCCTACGGTTGCGACGCAGGCGGTCTCGCGCGAGGAGTCGTCCACACTGGAGGAAATTCTCGCCGGGAAGTGGCTCACATGGGTGGGAGCGTTGGCGGTCATCATCGGGGCGGGCTTCGGGTTCAAGTATGCGGTCGATAACGGGTGGCTCGATCCTTCACGGCGCGTGATCCTCGGACTGATCGTCGGCGCGTGCAGCTTTGCTGGTGGTGCGTTTGCGATGCGGCGCGATTACCGGTTCCTCGGACAGGGGCTGACTGGCGCGGCGATGGGTGTGCTTTACATGTCGTGCTACGCGGCCCACGAGTGGTACGACCTCGTGCCGTACTCGGTCGCCTTCCTGGGGATGACGCTGACAACGGCGATCGGACTCGCGTATGCGGCCCGCTTCCATTCGCAGCCGACTGCGTTCATCGGGTTGCTGGGCGGGTTCCTCACGCCCGCGATGTTGCAGGGACAAGGCGATCCGTTCTGGGTGCTGTTCCCGTACCTGTTGATGCTCAACGCGGGAGTGCTGTGGGTCGCGGGCCAACGACGCTGGCTCGGTGTGCAGAACCTGGCGTTCGTCGCGACGTGTTTGTCGTGGTTCATCTGGCTCGGCGCGTACCAGCACTTCGATCCGATGACGTTTCATCAGGTGGGCCCGTTTTGGCCGGCGCTCGCGTTCCTGACCGCGTTCTTCTGCGAATTCGCGGCGATGGGCGTGCTCTTCAACATCGTGCGGCAACAGCCCGCGAAATCGGGCGACTTCTTCCTGATCCTCGCCACGCCGGTCGCTTACTTCGGCGCGGTGTACGGTCTGACGTACCAAGTCTTCCCGTTCTGGCAGGGACTGTTCGCCGTCGGCATGACCGCGATTTATGGCTACCTCACCGTGTTGTGTGCGCAGCTTAACCCGAAAGGGAAATCAGTGGCCGCCGCGCTGGCGGGACTCGCGGGAACGTTCCTCATCATCGCGGCACCGCTCCAGTTCACCGGGCACTGGGTGACGATCGCATGGATCGCCGAGAGTGTTTTGCTCGTCGAGATCGGACTGCGGTTCCAACAGAAGACGCTGACGATCACAGGCCTTTCACTGCTCGCCAAGGTGCAGATCATCCTGCTGATCTACGCGTGCGCCACTTTCGCGGATCCAATTGGTTTTCAGACGGCCTTCGTGCGAAAGCAGTTTCATCTCATCAACGGCCCGGCCGCACTGGAGACTTCGTGGACGAACATCTTCAACGGACGGTCGTTCAGCTATCTCGTGGACGTGCTGGGCTTATCGTGGTTGGCGTGGAGTTGCCGTCGTCGCGCAAAAGCCGGTCAATCCGACGACCTGTTTGGAATGCCGGGCCGCGATCTCGAACTGTGGTTGGCGGCGGGAGTCCCTTTGATCGCGCTGATGCTCGCGATCACCGAGACTTTTGTGTGGGGAATGCTCCGACAGTGGCATGGCCTGACAATCCTGAGCGGCTTCACAATGTGGGCCGCGCTGGCGGGAGTCGCCCTCATCGCGTGGGCGGTTTTCATTGGGCCGCGCTTGTTGGAGCGACTCGGCTGGTTCCTGTTCGTGCTGATGAGCGGCGCGTTGCTGCTGAATCTGGGTTGGACGAGCGTTGGTCTGCTGGAACGCGGCATCGACGACGCAAACTGGGCCGCGCAGTGGTGGCTGTTCCATCCGCGCGGGTTTGGGTTCTTGAGTGTCTTCGTGGCGGGGGTACTGACGGCGCTGATTTACAAAGTGGGGGCAAGAGAAAGCGAAGAACCCCTCACCCTAGCCCTCTCCCCGCAAGGCCAGGGCGAGGGGGCAGGAAAAACAGAAGGCAGAAGAGGGACGGTATCGCTCGACGTGCTGTTCGGTGGTGGGGCGTTTGTACTCGCGCTAACGATGGTGTTGCTGGAGACGTTTGCGTGGGGCAAGACGCACGGTTGGACGGGTGGCTCAATTTTGAATGCCTTCGTCACCTGGGTGTCGCTGTTCGGTGCGGGGCTGGCCGTGTGGAAGTTTGTGCGGCGGTCGGTGGGCCTCGACGGGTTACTCGTGACGACATTCGTGCTGCTGGGAAGCTTCCTCGCGATGGACTCGATCGTCACGCTGAATCACTCTCAACACACACTGCGTGTGACTCCAGTGGCGGAGGCTGTGGGTGGCGGTTTGGAGATGGAGGCCGCTGTCGAGTGGTGGCTGCTCAATCCGCGCGGACTCAGCTTTCTACTGGCGATTGGCGCGGCGGTGTTGACCGCGTGGCTTGAACGATGTCTGCGGCTGACTCGAACCAGCGCAAACGAGTCGCTCGACGAAACCATCACGCGCGGCGAGCAATTCGGACTGATGGCGTGCTTCGTCGGATTGGCGGCGGTGTTGCTGGAGACGACCGCGTGGGGCGCGCCTCATGATTGGCTTGAGGACACGCTGGCGAGCAGCCTCGCACTCGTCACGGCTCCCTTCGCATTGGGCCTCGCCGTGTGGGCCGCTTGGTATCGCCGCCGCGTGTTAAACGGAGCGGTTGCGAGCGTGTTTGTGTTGCTCGGCATCTGCCTGTTCGTGTCGGGGATCACCGCGCTCGATGGTCGCTCGACAGTCGTCGTGGGCTTCACCGGTGAGCCTGTTGTTCGCCTGTGGTTGCTCCATCCGCGTGGGGCCGCGTTCGCGATCGGCATCGCTGCGGCAGGGGTTGCCGCCGCGTTCTATCTTCTCGCGTCAGACGACAATGGCGCGCATCGACTCGCCGCCGGTCCTGATCGCAGCACGTTCGAGTTCGATACAGATGCGTTGCTGTACAGCCAGTCTCTCGGTGTGAGTGCGTGGTTGGCGGGGCTGGCGCTCTTCACCATCGAATCTATTGCACAGGGAGCCGCTCGACATTGGCAGACGGAGACGAGCCTTGCCATTACGCTCTCATGGACGGCTTACGCGCTCGGCACCCTGATCGCGGGAATTTACTGGCGCAGTGGAACTGTCCGCGTGTTGGCACTATCGGTCTTCCTGCTGACGGTGGCGAAGGTCTTTCTCTTCGACATCTGGCATCTCAACACGGTCATTCGGTTCTTCGCGTTCGGTTCGCTGGGAGTGACGCTACTGTTGGTGTCGTTCTTGTACCGACACTACCGCGAACGGATTCGCTCCTGGATCGCGCCGCAGGAAGAGTGATGCGATTGGGCTGACGCCACCCCGCTCGGAAAATCATCTTCATCCGACCTCGCACTCAAATCGGCTCACAGCACGGGCGAGAACATTCGGCAAAAGTTTTCCATGAGCCGGGCCAGCGTAGGACGCTTCGACCATTCGAGCGACTGGATGCGGGTCGCATGGGACACGTCTTGATCGAAGTGATGATCGAGTTGTTCGGCGAGGCTCAAGTCGTACAGAGCCGCTCCGACTTCAAAGTTTAAGTACAGGCTGCGCGAGTCGAAGTTGGGTGTACCCACCAGCGACCAGCAGCCGTCGATCGTCAGCGTCTTCGGATGAAATTGCCCGGCCTGGTACTCATAAATTTCGACCCCCGCCCGCAGCAGCGAGTCGTAGTACGAGCGCGCGGCGTTGCGCGTGGCCCAGTACGTTTTGGGTCCAGACAACATCACGCGCGTTCTCACGCCGCGCAGGGCCGCCGTTTCGAGGGCACTCACCAGAGAGGGAGTCGGCACGAAGTAAGACGTGGCCAGCGTGACCTGTCGCTCGGCACGATTGATCGCCGAGAACAACAGCGTGTGGAAGAGGCTGTCGTCGTTGTCCGGACCGTCCGCCAACACTTGAGCCATGACGTGTCCGCTTTCCAACGGGGCGGGAAACGCGACGGGCGGCAGGTCGTCACCCGTCGCGTAATGCCAGTCGATCGCAAAGACCTCCTGCAACTGGAGGACGCTCGGGCCTTTCAGCTCGAGATGTGTATCGCGCCACCGCCCGAAGTATGGATCTTGGCCGAGGTACTCATCACCAACGTTCATGCCGCCGGTAAAGGCAATCTCACCATCTACGATCACGATCTTGCGGTGACTGCGCAGATTGATCGACCAACGTTCGCGAAACGACTGGCCGGGAACGAACGTCGCCACACGAATGCCCGCGTCGCGCATCGGTTGCAGGAAGCGACGCGTCAGTTTCGACGAGCCGATGGCGTCATACAGAAACCTCACTTCGACACCCTGCCGTGCCTTGGCGATCAGTCGGTCGCGGAGTGCAGTTCCCAGACGATCGGGCTGCCAAATGTAGTATTCAAGGTGAATCGTCGAGCGGGCGGACTCGATCGCAGCGGCGATGTCATTGAAGGTCTGCTGAGCATCCGTCAGGAGTTGCACTGAGTTGCCAACGGTTGCACGCGTTGGCGCGACTCGTTCCGCCAACTGCCACAGCTCGCGCTGCGTCTCATTGAGGCGGCTCTCGGACAGATGGTGATGCCCCGCCAGTTGCGGTACCGACTGGCTGGCGCTGCGCATCGCCGCCAAGCGACTCTGAACACGTCGCCCGACGCGGTTGATGCCGAAGACGATGAACAGAAACGCGCCGAAATACGGCATCGTCACGATCGCCATCATCCACGCGACTGTGGCGACGGACTCACGCTTCTTCGTGAGCAGCACCATCGGCAGCAACGTGAGCGTCAGCAAGTAACCAGCAACAGAAAGAATGGCCAACAGAGTTTGCATGACGGGCAATGTGTGAGAGGAGGATGCGGTCAGGCGAATCGTGTGTCACAGAATGATGGAAGTCTGGATTTTCTTAAAGCCGGACTTCTCTTCGAGGAGCATCGCTCCGGCGGGAAAGTCTGGCGAACAAAGCGAAACCCGCCCCAAAACAATGTCGTCTTTTGCTCTGCGAAAGAACGCCCTTTCGCGGAGCGAAAGGTGACAAACGACAGAGTTATTCTCGAACAAGTTCTAAGCCGGGCTTCCGGCTTAGAACAACTGCAACCGGGCTTGGTCGAGGTTCCTGCGTCGCGTAGAGTGTTCCCGCCGCTCAGTTCAAATCCTCACGCGGTCGTCGATGAGACAATGGCGAGCCACCTGCCGTAACAGCTTGGTAAGGTTGCGGGTTTTTGATCTTCGCCGGAAACCCGTGGCCTTACTGCACACGGCTCGCTTGGAACATTTCATTCGTGGCGGCGAGCGTTATTGCGGAGAGAGAGAGTCCTCATGTTCGCCCGTTCTGCCGACTCGCGATCGTTGCTTCCGTTCGTTCCGCCGCGCCGTGACCTGCTGAAACTGGGCGGGTTGGCCGCTTTGACGGGTGGCCTACCGTCGTTGATGCCCGCCCTCGCGCGAGCCGTGACATCGCAGAACTTGTCCGGTGCGGGAGGCTGTTTCGGGCGCGCGAAGCAAGTCATTCTGTTGTTCCTCGCGGGCGGGCCGCCTCAGCACGAAACGTTCGATCCGAAGCCGCTCGCGCCCGCTGAGATTCGCGGGCCGTTCCGACCGATCCAGACGAACATTCCCGGCATCGACATCTGCGAACTGCTCCCGCGCACCGCCATGCGCGCGGACAAGCTGGCGATCATTCGGTCGATGTTCACGAACAACCAGATTCACGGCGGCAGCGGTTATTGGGTACTGACCGGACAACCCATGTTGACCAGCGATGGCGAGAACGCGGCTCCCACGGATTGGCCGAATCTCGCGTCGATCGTGAAGCGGTTTCGTCCGAGTGACAAGCTGCCGTCGTTGTCGGCCGTGTCGCTCCCCGAACTCTTCATCGGCAATGGCGGCAACATCGAGTCGGGGCAGTTCGGTGGAATCCTCGGGCCGCAGTGGAGCCCCGAGCTGATCGAATGCCATCCGGCCGAACCGCACTCGCCGTTGGGTGGCCTCTACGCGAGCAAGGTTCCGGCCGATCAGATGCGTCGCCGCGTGACGTTACTCGATGCGCTCGGCCAAACGTTCGATGCCACGCCGCGCAGTGCGACCGTGCAACTTCACGAAGGACTGCAACGACAGGCGTTCGAGCTGCTCACTACCGGCGGTGCGCGCGAGGCGTTTCGATTGGAAGACGAACCCGACCGCGTGCGCGAGCGTTACGGCAGACATCCGTGGGGCCAGAGCGTGCTGCTCGCGCGGCGATTGGTCGAGGCGGGTGTGAGATTCGTCACCGTGAACTGGCCGCGCGTGCCGGGTGATCGCGGCGTCGATAACCCGATCTGGGACACGCACGCCCGCAACTTCGATCGGATGGAAGACTGCCTCGCGCCGCAGTTCGATGTCGGGTTCACCGCACTGCTGGACGATCTTGCTGAACGGGGACTGCTCGACGAAACACTCGTCATCGCGGTCGGTGAGTTTGGCCGCACTCCGAAGGTCAATGCCAACGCGGGACGCGATCACTGGGGCAACGTCTTCTGTTGCGTGCTGGCGGGGGCGGGTATCTCCGGCGGTCAGGTCTATGGTTCGAGCGATCGCGAGGGCGGCTATCCCGCGACCGATCCCGTCAACGCCGGACATCTCGCCGCGACGGTCTTCCATCTGACCGGTATCGACGCGCACGCCACGTTCCAAGATCGCCAAGGCCGCACGCTGCCCGTGTCCGGTGCCGAGCCGCTCTACAAGTTGCTCGGTGAAGAATCTGCCACCGTGACGCGACAACCGTCGTCCGGCGACATCACGTTCGTCCCGTCCTATCACGCGGGCCTGCTCGCTCATTCCGACTTCCATCAGACCACATCACTGCGACCACTCGACGCCCCCGCCAGTCCCAAAGGTTGGCGTGCCGAAGCAACGGGGCTGCTGAACGTGCGATTGCTCGGCTATGCCCCGCTTCGCTTGACGATGACTGAACGTAGGCCGGACCCCTTGGTCCAGCCTACGACAGACACGCGAGCCGCCGATCAAACTCACGCCGCCATCGGCTTGTGGTCCGCGTCCATCGAACAGCGCGGCGAGTACCCCGCCGATCTCCCAACGTCCGCAGTCATCGCCCAACAAATTCGCGATCCTCAAGCAGGCCGCTTCACCGCAACGGCTCTCGTCAGTGGAGACGGATCCTCGCGCGAAGACTTCGAGCGGCTCTTTGTGAACCAGTTCCGCTGTCGCCTGATCTTCTTCCGCTTCGCTCAACCCACGAAATCCGCCCGCGACCGAACTGAGCTGGCGTCGATCGAGTTCGTCCCCGCTTTCGGCGACAGCGCTGGTCAGCGCGAGGCAAACCCCGCCGCAGGACAGTCCGCCGCCTGGCAGCCGATCAAACTCGAAGCTCAGCTCGCCCCCACCCCCGGTGTGAACTTCACCTTCGGTCTTGGAATCGGCATCGCCCTGCTGGTCGAACCCAAATCAGCAACTCCGCCCACGCTCCCCACTCCCAACCAATCCGCCTTCCTCCGCCTCCAACGCATCGACCTCGACTTTGAAGGCTGGCGATTCGGCTGAGGATCGGCGCATCAATAACCATCGTGGCCGACGCTGCCAGCGTCGGTTCGGATGCTGGCAGCATCCGCCACGATGCGGACAGCGATTGATGCGCCGATCCTCCTAAGACCCCGATGCCATCGAAGAGATACGAAGCCTCGTTCAGCGTGCCTGACGAAGTGAGCGAGTGCATTCCCACAGCAGCACGGCGGCGGCGGCGGAGACGTTGAGAGACTCAACGCGCCCGCTGCCGGGGATCGTGACGAGGCGGTCACAGGCGGCGGCGACTTCATCGGCGAGGCCGTGTTCCTCGTTGCCCATCACGAGGGCGATTGGCTTGTAGCCGGAGACATCCAGATCCGGATGCCCGCCGCGCGTGTCGGCTCCGATCACGGTGTAGTACTTGCGCAGTTCGTGCACAAACAGGTCGAGCCGCTTCACGAGAAAGACCTCGACATGATCGAGGCCCCCTTCGGCGACGCGGTACGTTGCCTCGGTCGGCAGCGCGGCCGAAGGATGATCGGGCAGGATCAGTTTCGTCACGCCAAAGAACGCCGCCGTGCGGATGATCGCTCCCAGATTGTGTCCGTTCGAGATGCAGTCGAGCAACAGCACCGGCTCGCGCAGGCGACCCCACTCGCGCAGCTCATCGGGGTGAGGCGACTTCAACACGGGGCGATCCACGACGGCGACGATCCCGCCATGATGAATGGACCCCGAAATCTTCTCCAACTCCGCCGGTTCGACGCAGCGGTAAATCTTCTTCGCCGTCGCCAGTGCCGAACAAATGTTGCCCACGCACGGCGCAGTCGCCTCATCAAAAAACAGTCGCCGGATCGAAGAGGGCTTCTTCTCAAACCGCGACCGCACAGCACTCAGCCCGCAGACCGCGAGTTCCTCGTTACGCATACCGTTTCAATTCCAATCTGTCTGTTTCAATGAGAAACCTGTGTGGAGAATGGCCGCCCTTGGCCGTCTGGCTTTCGCGGGCAGTTCCCTCGTCAGAACCCCTTGGTCCGGACGAGGGATGCCACTCATGCTGATTTGAAGTCCGCGCGAGATTTGATCGCTTTAGTTCACTCGCTTCGTCCGGACCAAGGGGTCCAGACTACGGAACTGCCTCTCAAACATCCCGACTTAGGCCAGAATATCCGTGACGACCTTGCCATGCACATCGGTCAGGCGGAAGTCGCGGCCCTG
>JAYVDI010000155.1:0-25527 GCA_043749505.1 Schlesneria sp.
TCGCCCGATCCGGCCCGACCGCTGGTCTGCTTCGACGAGGCCAGCAAACAACTGGTCGATCACGTGACGGTGCCGATCGAAGCCACCCCCGAACACCCGACGAGGATCATCGACTACGAGTACGCCCGCAACGGCACCGCCAACATCTTCCTGCTGCACGCGCCCTTGCAGGGACACCGCGAAGCCCTCGTGACCGACCAGCGCACCACCCTCGACTACGCTCATGCCCTCCGTCATCTGGTCGATGTGATGTCTCCCGACGCGGAACAGATCGTGCTCGTTCAAGACAACCTCAACACTCACAAACCGACCTCGCTGTACACCGCCTTCCCTCCCGAGGAAGCCCGCCGCCTGATCGACAAACTGGAGATTCACGACACGCCCAAACACGGCAGTTGGCTGAACATGGCCGAGATCGAACGGGGCATCCCCGGCCGCCAATGCCTCGACCGCCGCATCCCCGACCGCGACGAACTCACACACGAAGTCGCTGCCTGGCAGCGGCGCCGCAATGAATCCCCAGCCAAACTCGACTGGCAATTCACCACCGTCGATGCCCGAGTCAAGCTCAAACGACTCTACCCAATCACCGAAACCAACAACCCAACACCATAACCCGGCAAACTAAAGTTGTTCAACCACTAGCCCGACGCGCAAGGTGTAATGCTCACACCAAAACAAAGAACCCCGGCCGAAGATCAACCGGGGTTCTTGCATTTCACAAGCACGAGTTGTCGCACCGCATCAACCCATCACGGAACGTTCTTTATGATCCGGTTTGCGCTACCGACGGGCGGCAACGTATTCCCCAGGGGTGCCAACAGCACGTCGATCCCTGTGCCACCGTCCACGTTCAGCTTGTCGGCTTTACAATAATTCAAAGCCACAGTATCGGCACCGTTGCCGAGGTTAAAGTAAAGTTGCGAAGCATCGACGCCGGTGACAGTGACGTAATCGTCACCATCGCTCAGCACCGCACCGAGATTCAACTTGCCCGTATGCTTAATCGGCAAGATCGTCGATTTATTATTAACCACCGGCTTGTTGTTGATCTTCGTACCATTCAAACCCTCTACCACAATATTGCCCGTCGCAGACATCAGGGCGTCGGGGGTGAAGGTTACTTTCACGACGTTGGAACTCACGTCACCCGTCAAGGTGAGTGTCTTGGTGTTGGCGTTGTAGCTCGCGACGACATTGCCACCTGTCACACTGCCTCCGCCGGAATACGTTCCCGTGATCCCGTACTGACCGAGGCTGCTGTACTCCGTATAACCCTCGTCAGGAGGATTACCAGTACCGGGACCAGTTCGACCGACTCCATCAACCTTGATGTAGTAAGTCCCCGCAGCAACCGTTCGGCTGATCGATGCGGTGAGTTCATCCACGGGATTGCTGGTGGTCAACAGGGTTCCCGAGGCGTTGTACAGTTCCAGTTGAATGTCCAGCATCGTGTTCTCTGGTCCACCCGCTGCGGTCAAATTAATGGAACCGGCAGCGGCGCTGATTTTGAACCAGTCCACATCGGTCGTCTTTTCGATGATGCCTTTCTGAGCAACATTGAATGTCGCGCCAGCAGCCGTTCCGGCAATCGCGGCTGCGGTTCCGTAACTATTCGCCGCGTCGTCGGGCCGATAACCGAAACCGTTTGGACCGCTCCACCCGTTATCCGTTGGATTGACGATGATCGCCAGATCGTCCTGTTGGTTGTCCGCTGCGGTATATTCGCCCTTGCTCCATTGAACGAGATTCACGTAGTAGCCGACGCCCATGTTGGGAGCCCAGCCAGTGACGCCGGTTCCGTGCCCAGTGTAATACCCTTCCACCGGCGTACTGCGACCATCATGCGACAACCCGAGCGTGTGCCCGACCTCGTGGACGGTAGCGTCGGCAATGTATTTTCCGAAATTGCCCAACCTCGACGAAAACACAAACGTTGGCGTATCGGTGTCCCAAGTAAAGCTCCCCAAATAGGCCACACCACCTGCAGTCGGAGCTGGATCGGGTGTTGAGTCCCCAATGGCGACTCGAATTCCCCAGCGAGTGTCACTGCCCCCAGAGTTGATGAGGTCTGGAACGGGGGGAGCTTCCGTTGTCACGTTGACATCAAAGGGGGAATAACACTCGGCAACGCGCTGCCAAATCTCTTGAATCTGGGTCAGCTCGTTATTGGAAAAGGAGTTGTCCCCTTCAAACGAATAGATAGCGGTCGTAATCGTGTTTCCGCCCGAGTTCCACGGGGTTCCGGTTGTGGCGTGTCCATCGAAGTCTAGGTAGATGGTCTTGGATGCGGTCTTACGGCTATGCAGTTTGAACGTCTCCGACAAGGGAAACTGCGGAGCAGCGGCGACGAATGCCGCACGCGCCGTTGCGAGCCGTTTCGGATCGACCGGTGGAATCGCACAAAACGCCTTCCCACTGTCACAGGCCACCGAACGCACACCGGAAACACACATTGCCGAATGATCCGGCGACACAGATTCGGCCGTATTCACAGGGCAAGTCGTCATGAACAGGCAAGCAAGCGACATCAAACCTGCCGCGTAACAATGGCGAGTGAAGCTCCGACTCGGAGCCTGATCAGGGGAGAAACCGAAGAAGTAGCGGAGACGCCTGTTAATCATGACACGCCTTTTTCAAATTGGACCGGTTTGGGAAGTGGATAAGCACAGTCGCGGGATTCTCGCTCAAACAAGCACTGAATTGCAACGGAAGACTTTGTTGGAAAGAGTTTCTGGCCTTCGCTCCTTTCGGAAACGTCAGTTTAGTTGACTCTGAATTGTTGGCGAGTCACTCTCCAGATGGTCGCCTGTAACAAAAGCAAAACGGGGCGAGAGCGGGGCGATCACCGGTCCATTTTGAAACTCAACCGAGGGTTACTCGGCGAATTGGCGTTCACCTCTAAAGTGAACACTAGCGATCTCGACAGGGATGCGAATGTTGTGGCTGCGAGTCGGCTCAGGCAATTGACACCAGTTGTGCAGATCCTTTCGCGAAGGCAAAGTTTCCATAATTGCCGACGTGCAAAGTTCGCAACGGTCTTGCCGTCACGACAATCCGAAGCGACAAGACAGAGACGCTGCACGTCACGCGGAAAGGAAATTTCACCCGGCCCACCAAGAACGACTCCTTACCGCCCTCGCAAGGTATCGGTCGCAGGTTTCGCAGATGTTTCGTAGGTTTCAGACAACCACCTGTTGAAAGTCACTGCCGAGTTCGTTTCAGATGTATTCGTTCGACAGTGAGATGCCCACAGATTCCGCGACAAGCGGTCACATTTTGAGAAGGAGTTCACAATGGTCATGACGCAATTACGAAGCAACTTTCCCAAAACCTGCGTCCGCTGGTGCGCCGTTGCGGCAATGGTCTTCGCGTTCGGCGGCGAGACGATTCGGGGGGTGGAGCCTTCCGAAAACACGAAAGCCATCGGTGGAAAGTGGTTCGTACGGGCGGGCGACAAGCCCGTCTATTTCTATCGCGACGGCGAGCGATTCGTGGACTTGTTCTCATACCACACGCAGGACTCGAACAAAGATGGGATCGATAACGTAAAAATCCGTCACGACGAGCGGTTCCTGATCATCGAGAGTCAGGGCTACCCGAACCATCCGACCGCCGTCTTTCCCAACAGTGGCAATCCCAATTCGATTCGCGTGCAGAACTTCACGTTCCGATTACCGCTCGAACCGAAGCTGGCCGACAAGATTACGCGCGTGCCGATGGGGGCGATCGGGATGGCGTCGAATGGCGTTGTGTTCTTCAACCCGTTTGAAATGGGTGGGCAGAACGCCGTTGAGGGTTACTCGGAAGTGTGGCTCGATTCGTGTTGCGGGCATCCGCAGCAGACGGGCGTCTATCACTATCACAAGTATCCGAGTTGCGTGAAATCGCCATTCGCCGACGACGGCAAACAACACTCACCAATCATCGGCTTCGCGTGGGATGGCTTTCCACTTTACGGACCTTACGACGAGGCGGGCGTGATGGCGAAAAACCTCAAAGGTGATCGGGCTCTCGATGTCTGTAACGGACACCAGGACGAGCAACGTGGCTACCACTATCACGTCACACCGGGACGGTTCCCGTATATCCTCGGTTGTTATGCCGGAGTGGTCGAGACCTCGAACAATCGCGGCCTGAATCGCGCAGGTGAGGGAGCAATTAAGGACAACACGCAACCGGGAACGCGCATGGAGCAGGTCATCACGGCAGTTCGTCCCGGTACCGCCTCACGCGGCAAGACGCATTCATTTCAATTTGAACTGACTCCCGCAAACGCGCGTCGTCCGTTGCCAAACGACAAACCGAGCTGGGCTCAAATCGGCCCCTTTGACGCGACAAAGATCACGCGTACCGGAAACGTCATCACGGCCGAGATCTCGATTCCCGCAGACGCGGCAGTCGGAATCCTCTTCGACTGCCACATCGAGTTCGGCAGTGGTGCGAATCCGATTGCCATCAAAAAGAATGACGTGCTTCGTGTCGTTGAGTGACGTGTTCGAGTCCGCCAACCGGCCGCGTCATATACATCCAGCAGAGGCAGCGCCATCGCGACACCCTCGCCGCGATGGAAAGTTCGGCGATCAAGCTTCATGACAAATTTGCTTGTTAAGTAATGCCTGGAAGTTGGCTAACCGACCAGATTAGGCCATTCGCTTGAGGAACCACAAATCAAGTGGAAATCAGAGCGTCTTCCAGTCAGCTTGAGTGACCTCTTCAAACCACCGGAGGAGCCGTCACTTTTTGAACAAAACGTGTGCTGAGTCTCCGCCACTCAACACATACGCCAGTAGGTCGAGTACTTCGTTCTTCGTCAGCAGGCCCAGCAAGTTGGCAGGCATCGGCGAGACCTTGGATGGCTCCATTTCCTCGATCTGTTTGCGGTCGATGGTCACTCGCAGATTGGGGTCGGTCAGGTCGGTGTTGAGTGTCAGCGAATCGCCGCTCAGGTTCACGACGACGCCCGTGTGGACCTTGCCCGATTCCGTGACGACGGTCACGGCTGAGAATTGCTCGTTGATCACTTTGCTCGGATTGATGACTTGATCGAGCAAATCGTGCGGTGAATAGCGACGCCCGGCGGCGGTGAGGTCCGGGCCGGTCATGCCTCCTTCATTTCCGAAGCGATGACAAGTGAAGCACGCGGCGGCGGCGAACATCTTGCGACCGTTCTCGAAGCTGCGAGATTTGAGTCCCGTCTGCGTTGCCGCCGAAAGTTCGTCGAGCTGCCATTCGGTCGGCTTCCGCCCGACGAAGATCGCGCCGAGATTTTCGATCGCCGACTTCTTCTCCGGTTTCTTTGCGAGGAGTTCGGCGAGCGCGGTCGTCTCGGCTTCGGTCAGCGTTGCGACGGCGTCCGTGCGGATGAACTCGATGAATTTCTCGAAGCTCGCACCGCCGCGAAAGCTCGCCGCAGTGAGGAACCACTCGAAGAAGGCGGTCCGCAGTTCGATCGTCCAACCGGCCTTCAGCATCCGTAACGACCGCGCGTATTCCATCTGCTCTTCCTGAGTCGGAGCGTTGGCGATGAGTGCGATCCCCTTCGCGGCGGCGGTCGGTGACTGAAGATAGACCAGCGTCTCGCACAGCAGCCAATTGAGTTCGCGGGTTGGTGCGGGAAAGACGGGATCGAGCTTCGCAATCAGCTTTCCGACTCGCGCGTCATCGGGCCGACCGAAGCGATTCAACGTGATCTCAATCGTGCGGACGAATGTCAGGCGTTGCTCGGGATTGAGCTTGTTCCAATCGACATTGAGCAGCGCGTCGAGCAGGTTCGCTCGCAACGCTTCATCGACGGGCGGAGTCGCTTTCGTGCGATGCTGCGGACAAACGCCGGTCGCTCGCGCGAGTGCCAGCAGTGCTTCGACCTGCTTCGCCGCATCGGGTTCGGTGAGAGCTTTGTCGGTCCAACTCGCGGCGGGTTGATGCTCGATCGCCGTCCGTGCCGCCCAGCGAATGAAGCGGTCGCCGCTCGGCAAGTATGACCACGCGACGGCGATTGCCATTGGGTCTTGCGTCTCATGAAACGCTTCCAGCATGTGCCGCGTCGCGCGGGCCTCGGTCGCGAGAAACTCCGTCAGACGGGCACTCTGGCCCGTACGTTCTTCGGGCGTCGAACCCGCCTTCTCGACGGGCAAGAGTGCCCGTCCTACAGCGGCAGTCGATTCCGCCCCCACATACGTCACGCGGTACAGCCCCGACTGCACACGGCGGCCGCCAATCGTGAAGTACATCGCGCCGTCGGTGGGATGAATGATCGCGTCCGTGATCGGCAGTGGAACACCCGTCACGAACTCTTCCTTCGTCGCGGTGTATGTCGAACCGCTTGGTTGCAGATGCACCGCGTAGAGCTTGCCCCAGCTCCAGTCGAGCGCAAACAGCGCCTGCTGGTACTTCGCGGGAAACTTCGCTCCGTAGCCGAAGGTCATGCCGGTTGGCGATCCGGGGCCGATGTTGAGCGTCGCGGGGAGATTGTCGGGATAGAACTCGGGGCGTTTGCCCGCTCCGTTGCGCCAACCAAACTCGGCCCCGCTGACGACGTGATTGATGCGCGTCGGGCGATACCAACTCGTGTTGAAGTCGTACTCCATGTCGGCGTCGTAAGTGAACAGCTCGCCGTCGTGATTTACCGCCGCATCGAAGACGTTGCGAAAGCCCGACGCGACCGCATCAAACTTCGCTCCGTCTGGCGAGACGCGATAGATGATCCCGCCCGGCCCCATCACATCTTTCATAAAGCCACGGCCATCTGGCATGCGCGGCAGCAAATGGTCTTCACCCCAGATCGCAGGAACGGGAGATGTCGGAGCCAGCGTCGTTGGCTTCGCTCCATTGCCGCACACCAGAAACAGGGCTTTGCCATCGGGCGTCGGCAGGACGGCGTGAACGCCGTGATCTCCGCTGGCCGTGATCTCGCGCAACAGTTCGACCTTGTCGAGCTGGTCGTCGCCGTCGCTGTCGGTCAGACGATAGAGGCCGCTGGGTATCCTCTTCTCGTAGTCATTGACGCCAACATAGAGGGCGTCGAAGACCCACAACATGCCGTTGACCGCACGAATGTCGGCGGGAACTTTTTCGATGCTCGCGGGATCAAGTGGTTGTCCCGGCTGCGGCGCGGCGAACCGATACAAGCCTCCGTACTGATCGCTGACGATGATCCGCTGCCTGTTGTCCACGCACAGATTCACCCACGAACCTTGATCGACTCCCGGCACCGAATACAGCAATTCGATCTGAAAGTCTTTCGCGGCCTTGATGCGGTCAATCGGCGTCGCCTTGTTCCCTTTGACCGCCGGACCAACCACCGCCGGGCGATCAACCTTGGCCTTCGCTTTGGGCCTCGCCTCGCGGGGTTTCGATTCCGATTCGGGAACCTGTCCCCAGACAATTGAGCCACACAGCAAACAGACAGCGGCGGTCAACGCACTCAATCGCTTCATGGTGAAAGATTCCGGTCGGTTCCCAAATTGGTCCATCTCAATCGAGGCGGCACTTTAACGAAGGAGGCTCCGCCTGGCACTCGACCCCGCCCACTTGATTCTCAGCGACGGCCGCGACACAACGGGCCATCTCGAACTCAGCAGCAGTCTATTGGTCTACCAACGTTATATTGTCTCCTTGTGTCGTTTAACCGCGTGGGCAACGCCCCGCGCGTCGGGCGACGTTTGAGCCTGTTTCCCCATCGACGCGCGGGGCGTTGCCCACGCGGTTAAACGATGCGAATGACTTACTTTTGGCTGAGAGAAGCCACGGCACGCCACTTATCATCACCCCGGAGATGGACTCATGAAAACCAGACCGTTGCTCATCGCTGTTTTTACCGTTTGCGCGCTGGATCTCGACTTCATCGCGACGGTGCGTGCTGCGGACTCGTTGCGTGTCGGCGTTGCTGATGTGGACATCACGCCACCGGTCGGGTTCCCGATGGCGGGCTACTACCACGAGCGTTTGGCGGATGGCTCGATTGATTCACTCCAGGCAAAGGCCATCGTGTTTCGAGACGCCGACGCGAAGGCTGGGGCCGGTGGCGAGACCGCTGCCGCACTCGTTGTGTGCGACCTGATTGGCATCGCGACCGATCTGTCGAAAGCGGTACGGCAACGGGCATCGGAAAAGACCGGCATCCCGGTCTCGAACATCGTGATCTCGGCCACGCATTCGCACACCGCACCCGATTACATGAAGGAGCTGTACCTGAAGCTCGGCAGCGACAACCAGCAGCCGTTGCGAGCGTCCTACATCGAGAAGCTCATCAGCGGGCCGGTCGATGCCATCGTGAAAGCGTATGCCGCCGCAAAGCCCGTCACCCTCGAATGCGGCTCGGCAACGCAGGCGACTCCCGTGTCATTCAACCGCCGTTCGGTGATGCGCGATGGCAGCGTGAAGACGTGGCAGAGTCACGACAATCCTGAAGTCGTCCGCGCGGCGGGGCCAATTGATTCTGAAATTGCCTTGCTGAACGTGCGCGATGAAGCGGGAAAGTCACTCGGCGTCCTCAGCAATTTCGCTCTGCATCTCGATACGGTCGGCGGCATGAAGTGGAGCGCGGACTATCCGTACTTCATCGAGCAGACGCTGCGCAAAGCCGCCGGTGCGGACGTGATTTCGATCTTCGGGACCGGCTGCTGCGGTGACATCAATCACGTCAACCCGCGCAGCAAAGAGCGGAACAAAGCCGACTTCATCGGCAATTCGATTGGCGAGTCGATTCAGAAACAACTCGGCCAACTGAAGCGGCTTGAACGGACTGACCTCGTCGTCAAATCGCGAGCGGTCCGGCTGCCCTTGCAGGATGCGACGAAGGAGGAAGTCGCCCACTCGATCAAGATCCTCGACGCGGCCAACCGCAAGCAGCCGGTCGAGTTCTTGGAACACGTCATCGCTTACAAGAAGTTGATGCTCGACCAACTGCGTCACCGCGAGCCGCACGCGAACGCGGTCGATCACATCACTTGGGGCCTCAGCCGTTCGCTGGCCGGTGTCGGTGAAACGTTGCCGGTCGATGTCACCGTGATGACGCTCGGCAGCGAGGTCGCGATTGTCTGCCTCCCCGGCGAGGTCTTCGTCGAACTGGGCCTCGCCATCAAACAAGGCTCGCCGTTCCGCACGACTCTGGTCATCGAACTCTCGAACCACGTCGAATCGATCTACGTTCCAAACCGCGCTGCCTACGCGGGAGGGAGCTACGAAGTCACAAACTCGAACCTGCAACCTGGTGCCGGTGAGATGCTCGTCGAAGCCGCGCTCAGCCTGCTCCGCGAGGCCGCGACGAAGTAGAACGGGCAAGAGTGCCCGTCCCACGGCAGCGCATTGCTCTCGGCGTCACGCCTCGATGAATTGCGGCGAAACGGCTGCCCAGTTCGTCAGTTCGTCTAACTCCATCAGCGCGTCGTCGGCACTGTCCGCGTGACGGATCAGGAATGATTGGACTGCCGACATCGGGATCTCATCTGCGGGAAGGCTCTCGGAGAAGTAGTCGGCCATCGTGGGATCAGCGTCTCCAAAGAACCGAACGAACAATCGACGCAGTTGGCTTCGTCCCGCGTTGCCTATCAGCTCCTTGCGGTCGATACGGCCGGGGCGAATCAGCGCGGGATCGAGTCGTTCGATGTGGTTCGTCGTCGCGAACAGGATGCGGCCCTCACCCGCCGCGACGCCGTCGATCGCGTTCAAGAGGCCACTGAACGTCAGCTTGTTCTGTTTGTCTTCGGTCGCCGTCCGCTCGATGAAGACGCAGTCGATGTCCTCGATCAACACGACGGAGTTCGCTGGACAGTTGGAGAGCAACTGACATAGCTCATCATCGTCGAGCGTGGAGTTCGCGAGGCTGAGGATCGCGATGTCCATCTTCAGTGCCGACGCGATGGCCAACACGGCAGAACTCTTTCCCGTCCCTGGAGGACCGTACAGCAGATAGCCTCGCCGGTACGGAATGCCTCGTTCGATGTACCAGTCGCGCCGACCGAGAAAGGCCCGCACGTCCGCGATCAGACTTTCCATCAGTCCGTCACGCAGGACGACCGATTCGGGAGGTCGCGGCAGCCGCTTCATTTGCTCATCCCACGACGAATAGTGAGCGCGATGGATGGCGAGCCGACTGTCGCCGGGAGGCAGCGCGACATCGCGGGCGTCTTCGATCAACTGCCGCGCGATCGAACGATCTCGACTGAAGATGTCGATGCTGAACGATTCGCGCACGTTGACCGGCTGAACTCCCGTCGTATCGAGCTTTGGCCGCTCGCGATTCAAAATCACGAGTCGTCCGCGATAGAAGAAGATGTGTTCGCCGGGAGCCGGAGAAAACAGGATGCGCGGCCGGGCGTCCATCGTCGGATCGGCCTGCCGTTCCTGATAATCGACCGTCTCGGTCTTCACGGTCAGGCTGCGTGCCCGGTTTCGCGCGTAGGCGTGTTGAGCCAGCCACTTGTCGATCCAATCAAACGCCGGGTCTCGGTCAAGAATGTCGATCTCGATCACCCACCGCCGCTTCAACCACGTCCAAATGCGTCCGGGCACTTCGCGAAAGTACGCCAGCAACCCACCGCCAATCATCAGAATCAGACCGCCGCCGAAAAACTGATTGGTCGAAATCTGGTGCTGAATGAAATCCCAAATGCCATTCATCATGAACTGGTCCGAAAACAGAATTGCCTCAAACAACTCGCCGGCACGCACCCGTTGTCCGTGCGGCCAATGGCGACACTCTATCCGTGGCCGTCAAGCCCTTTGCGTTGCCATGCTTGCGACTCAGGACAACGGATGTCACCAAAGGTTCGCCAAACTTAGACTTTGGAAAATGATTCGAGTCACTGCGATCGAGCATCCACACACCACTCATTTTCGGCCGGGGTATTCGCTGGGGGACCAACCCATGATTCGTTTGAACGTCGTCGAGAACACGAACGGGTTTTGGTAGCCGACTTCAGCGGCAATGGTCTCGATCTTGGAACGGCGTAACCGCAGTAACTCCGCCGCACGACGCATGCGCAGCCAGATCAGTTGCTGCCGCGGGCTGCGGCCGAGTTCCTTCTGACAGAGCCGCTGCAGATGCTTCTCGCTCAGATGAACACTTCTCGCCATTTCCGTGATAGTCCAAGGATGACCGAGTGACGACGAGACCTTTTCCCACAATTCCCACAGGCGCGGATCGAGACTCGCGGGTTCGGCGAAACTTTGAAAGTAGTGCTGAATCAGATCGACCCAATGATCCATCGCAGCGGGGCCGCGCGCAGACGAGCACTCTCGATACAGGCCAAGGATTGCGAGACGAAGCGGCTCGGTATCGAAGCGTGCCACGACGGGAGTCTGTGCTGAGGCAAGTGGCCTTTGCCCCGCTCGCTCTTGATAGCGGACCCAACAGAAATCCCACGATTTTTCCGGTGCGGTGTGAAAAGCGTGCAGGGTTCCCGGCGGTAGCAAGACCGCTTGACCGGGGCGGCACTTCGTCCACCGTCCATCGACAAGAACGCGGCCTTCTCCACCGAAGCACGCCAGAAAATAGCTCCCTCCCAACTTTGCCCGCACAATTTCAAACGGTGACGGCATGTGAGCGACCGCCAGATGCCGAATGCGATGCGGTGCGAGAGCCGGACAGACGACCGCATCTTTCAACCACACTCGCGAATCGCCCGCGTCGGCACGTATCATCGACACGATCGCCCCCGCCGGACGGATGTCGGTTTCCGATAGCTGCTCGTCGGGCTGGCTCATGGAGTTGGGAGTCCGTTTGGCTAAACTCAACGTAGAATGGGCACTACTGCCCGTCCACTCTCAAGTTCACGAAGTCGAACAAGAATGAAGACTGGGCGGGCAGGAGTGCCCATCCTACACGACACCGAACGGACAGCTACAAACCGAGACCTCCGAAATGATGCGTGATTTCTTTTGCCTGATGTTCGCCAGCCTGTGGCTCTCACAGATCGCTGCGGCACAAACATCGCCCGAGCCGATCGACTTCAGCCGCCAGATTCAGCCGATTCTGGCCAAACGATGCTACGCCTGTCACGGGCCGGACAAGGCTGAGGGTGGCTTGCGGCTCAACAGCAAAGAGGCCGCGTTTGCGAAGCTGGAATCGGGCACGCACGCGATCGCGGCGAAGGATGCGGCAAAGAGTGAACTGCTGAAGCGAGTCACCTCGCGCGAAGAGGGCGTGCAAATGCCACCCGAAGGCGCGCCGCTGACTGACTCTCAGGTGGAGTTGCTTCGTCGTTGGATCGAACAGGGGGCCGAGTGGAAGGAACACTGGGCCTTCCTCGCGCCGGTGCCTCAACAGCCGCCAGCCGTGAAGGACGCGAAGTGGATCGCCAACCCAATCGACTCATTCATTCTGAGCAAGCTCGAACAGAAGGGGTTTGCCCCAGCTTCCCCAGCGGACAAGACCGCGCTCTTGCGGCGAGTCACTTTCGACCTAACCGGTCTGCCCCCGACACCGGCTGAAGTCGAGTCGTTCCTCAAAAACGACGCACCCAACGCCTATGAAAAACTTGTTGATCGGCTCCTTCAATCCCAGCACTACGGCGAGAAGTGGGCACGCCACTGGCTCGATGTCGTTCGCTACGCCGAAACCAACAGCTTCGAGCGGGACGGTGCCAAGCCCAATGCGTGGCGGTATCGCGACTACGTAATCCGCTCGTTCAACAACGACAAGCCGTACGATCAATTTGTGCGCGAGCAACTCGCCGGGGACGAGCTGCCGACCGTGACGAGCGACTCGATCATCGCCACCGGCTTCTACCGGCTTGGCCTGTGGGATGATGAGCCGGCCGACCGGTTGCTCGCCCTGTACGAAGGTTTCGACGACATCATCACGACCACCAGCCAGGCATTTCTCGGGCTGACCGTGAACTGCGCCCGCTGCCACGATCACAAAATCGACCCGATCCCGCAGCGCGACTACTACAGTCTGCTCGCGTTTTTTCAGGGAATCACGCCGAACGGCAACCCGAACCCGAACGTCGAGCGAGCCGTCTTCGAGAACGACGCCGCGCGGGCTGAGTTCGAGTCGAAACAAAAGGCGCACCAAGAGAAGTTGAACTCGACGCAAGCTTCAGTCACGGCGATCGAGAAAGAGTTCCGTGACCGCGTCTCCAAGACGGAGCAGCAGGCCGACAACCCCGACGTTGATGAACTCGAATACCGCTTCTATCGCGACACTTGGGACAAGCTTCCGAAGTTCGACGAACTCAAGGCCGAGACAACCGCGAAGCTCGAACAAGGTTTCTTCGACATCTCACCCGCCACGCGCGAGTTCTCGTTCGGTTTTGTCTTCACCGGCACATTGAAGGTTCCGTCGGATGGCCTCTATGTGTTTGAACTCGATTCCGACGACGGTTCGCGGCTGACGGTCGATGGTCAGATGGTCGCCGAACACGATGGCATTCACGGCACGGGGAGTCCGAAAGTCGGCAAGGCACGACTCAAGCAAGGCCGTGTACCGATCCGGCTCGATTACTTCCAAGGGCCAACCGGGTCGAAGGGTCTCGTCGTGAAGTGGTATGGCCCCGGCTTCGAGCAACGTTACCTCTCCGCAACGACCGAAGAAGGCGAGCCGATCGGCAACCGTCGCGGCAAGAAGCGCGACTTCAACCAACTCCTCAAGCAGCGCGGGCCGGGAGTGCTAGGACAGGCGAAGTACTCGGAGTACGAAACGCAAACAAAGCAGCTTGAGGAACTGAAGCGAACCAAAATCGAAGCCGACTACGCGCTGTGTGTCACCGAGATCGGCCCCAATCCTCCCGAGACGTTTCTCCTGAAACGAGGCAACCCGCAGTCGCCCGGTGACAAAGTGGTCCCGGCCTTCCAGTCGGTCATTGGTGGCGGCTTACCAACCATTCCCCAACCAGCGCCTGGTGCGAAGACTTCGGGCCGTCGGTTGGCTCTCGCAAATTGGATCGCCTCACCCGACAACCGGCTCACCGCGCGCGTCATGGTGAACCGACTCTGGCAGCACCACTTCGGCCGGGGAATCGTGAGGTCTCCGAACAATGTCGGCCTGCTCGGCGATTCCCCCACGCATCCCGAGTTGCTCGACTGGCTGGCCGCCAAGTTCGTCTCCGAAGGCTGGCGCATGAAGCCAATGCACAAACTGATCGTGATGTCCAACACATACCGCATGTCCAGCCAAGGCAACGAAGCCGCATTGGTCAAAGACCCGCTCAATCAACTCTTCTGGCGCTACGACATGCGGCGGCTGGGGGCGGAAGAACTACGGGACTCGATTTTGGCAACGACCGGGCAACTCAATCCGAAGATGTACGGTCCCGGCATCTACCCCGAGATCAGTGACGAAGTGAAGGCGGGCCAGTCCGTACCGGGCAGCGGCTGGGGCAACTCGTCTCCCGAAGACCGATCGCGACGCAGCGTTTACGTCCATGTGAAGCGTTCGCTCGTCCTGCCGATCCTCGCGGACTTCGATGTCGCCGACTCCGATACGACGTGCGCGGCCCGCTTCGCGACGACTCAGCCAACCCAAGCACTCGGGATGCTGAATGGAAAATTCCTCAACGACCAATCCGCTGAGTTTGCCAAACGCCTCCGCAAAGAAGTGAGCGACAAACTCGAAGCGACAGCCAAAGTCGAAGCCCAAGTCACCCTCGCCTATCGCCTCGCCCTAGGACATGAACCCGGCAAGTCCCTCGTCGAACGAGGTCTCAAGCTGATCGACGCCCTCCAACAGAAACACGGCCAAACGGCCGATCAAGCGCTCAACCAGTTCTGCCTGATGGTCCTCAACCTGAACGAATTCGTGTACTTGGACTGAACGTGGGGCAACTTTTCAACCTGCCCGTCACACTGCAATGTGTAGGATGGGCACTCCTGCCGGTCCGGTTTTGGTTCTGTCCGGTCGAGGATGTAGAAGAGTGGACGGGCCAGAGTGCCCATCCTACGGAGACTCATCATGCCGATTCATGACTGGCGTCGAGTGACAGCGGGGACGTTCCATGACTTTCATCAAGCATGGATCACCGAGATGCGAAACGCTCTGAACGGTGGCCTGCTACCCGACGGCTATTACGCGATGGCCGACCAGGTCGCGGGCGGGCCTCATCCCGATGTGCTGATGTTGGAGGAGGTCGAAGAGGAAGTCGATGATTACGGTGACGAACCGACTTTCGGATTTGGCGGAGGTGGAACCGCCGTGGCCTCGGCAATCGCCGAGCATCCGCCCAAGCTGCGTTACACGCTCGAAGCCGAAGAGGCGATCTATGCCTCGAAGGCGGATCGAGTCGCCATCTACCACTCGACCGGCGACCGAGTCATCGCGTTCATTGAGATCGTCTCTCCCGGCAACAAACACTCTGGCGTGGCCGTTCGCCAACTGATCGACAAGCTGGCCAACGCCCTCGCGCAGGGTTGTCACGTCGTCCTGATTGACCTCTTTCCACCCGGTCCCCACGATCCACAGGGCCTGCACGCCAAACTGTGGGGCAGGGCCGATCCCCCCATGACCGACGACGAGCCACTCACGCTAGTCAGTTACCGCGCGAGCGCCTCCCCCGTCGCTCATCTAGAACCGATGGCTGTCGGTGAGACGCTGGTCGATGTTCCGCTGTTTCTCGACCAACAGCACTACATCAACGTCCCACTCGAAGCGACCTACTTGGCAGCCTGGACCGGCCTCCCCGATCGCTGGAAGAAGGTTCTTGAGCCGCCGCCGCAACCGCCTCGTAACGAAGCTGATGACTTGAAGAAACCATGAACGATTTCAATGACTGCGAGTTACCGATTCATTCCCTGACGACGAGGACTTCACCATGACAACCTCCAATTTCTGTGGCCGTACGCGGCGTGAGTTTCTCTGGCAGGCGGGGGGCGGGTTTGCCGGGACCGCTTTGGCGGGAATACTGCAAGGGGATGGATTCTTTTCAGGGGCGAACGGACTCGAAACGGCGATGGCTGCCGAGTCGGGAGCCTTCCAAAATCCGTTGGCTCCGAAGCCACCGCACTTCGCGCCGAAGGCGAAGAGTGTGATCTTCCTGTTCATGTACGGCGGGCCGAGCCACATCGACACGTTTGACTACAAGCCCGCTATGAAGGGGCGAGACAACCAGACGATCACCGTCAAGACGTTCGGTCGCGGTGGTCACAAGAATGAAGGCCGCATCGTCGAGCCGCGCTGGAATTTCAAGCAGTACGGCCAATGCGGTCACTGGGTGAGCGACCTCTTTCCGAACGTCGCCACCTGCGTCGATGACATCGCGTTCCTCCAGTCGATGACGGCCGATTCACCGATCCACGGCTCGGCCATGCTGATGATGAACAGCGGCAAGGTGCAGTCAGGCAGCCCGTGCCTCGGCTCGTGGGTCAACTACGGATTGGGCAGCGTCAACGAGAACCTGCCCGGCTTCGTGGTGATGCTCGACCCGACCGGCGGGCCGATCAGCGGAGCCAAGAACTGGTCGAGCGGCTACATGCCCGCGACCTATCAGGGGACGATCTTTCGCTCGAAGGGAGCCTCGATCATCGACCTCGCCAACCGTGAGGGAACGACCCGCGCCATGCAGCGTGAGTTACTGGATGCCCTCGGTGACGTGAACTCGGTCCACGCCGCAGCCCGTGCGGACAACTCGGACCTCGCCGCGCGGATCAACAGCTACGAGTTGGCGTTCAAGATGCAGCAGCACGCCCCCGAGGCGGTCGATCTCACACAGGAGACCGAAGCGACACAGAAGATGTACGGCGTCGATCAACCTCGCACCGCCGACTTCGGCAAGCGGTGCCTTCTCGCGCGGCGGCTCGTCGAACGCGGCGTGCGGTTTATCCAGCTTTACTCCGGAGGCAACCACAACGACTCGAACTGGGATGCGCATGGCGATCTGGAGAAGAACCACAACTTTCACGCGGGCAACACCGATCAGCCGATCGCCGCGCTGCTGAAGGATCTCAAGCAGCGAAACCTGCTCGACGAGACACTCGTCGTATGGGGCGGCGAGTTCGGTCGTCAGCCGACCGCCGAGTACGCCGCCGGGACTGGCCGCGATCACAACGCCTACGGCTTCACAATGTGGATGGCCGGCGGCGGGATCAAAGGTGGCCAGAAGGTCGGCACGACAGACGAGCTTGGCGCGGCGGCGGTCGATTCACCGTTCCACGTCAAGTACCTGCACGCAACGATCCTGCACCAGTTGGGCTTCGACCCAAACAAGCTCTCCTACTTCCACGGGGGTCTGGACCAGAAGCTCGTTGGCGTCGAACACATCGAGCCGATACAGCAGGTCATCTGAGAACCCATCATGTAAACGAAAGCAGCACGTTGAATGCAAATTCAACGTGCTACCTGCTTTCATGTGATGGGCAAGCGGGACGCGTGCCCCACAATCTCGATGGAACTCACCCATTGAGCAACCACTCGGCAACAGCGGCGGGAAGTTTCGCGTTGGGAGTATCCACGAGCGTGACTTTCCCCGCAGCGCTGGCGGCGGCGTAAGCGGCTTGCGTCAGCTTGAAGGCATCGCTGGTGGCCGGTTCGTCGGCCAGCAGCAAGCGGTGCGGAGCGACCAGCGTGAGCAGGCCGGGAACGTCGCCGTACTTCACCGCGCCGGGGACGAGCATCGGATCGCGTGCGGCTGTGATCGAACTGAACCGGAAGCCTCCCGTGCTGATGGCGACCTTGTCGATTGCGGCTCCCGCTTGCACGGCGGCCGCAGCCACGAGTGGTCCCGCGACGGGACCGAGGCCGACCAAGTGGATGCCGTCCGGCTCGTACTTGCTGTACTTGCTGAAGGCGATCAGCGTCAGGATGTCATGGACACGCTGCGAAAACAGTGGGTGATTGAAGCCCGCCGTGTACCCGACGAACTCGCGCGGGTTCGGCACCTTGCGGGCCTCGGCCAGCGGTTGCCCGTTCTCTGTGAATTCACCTTGGTACAGCAGATCGGGCAGCGCGACAGAGACACCCGCATCGATCAACTTTTGCACGGCGTCGATCGGCGAGCCATCGGCCTTCAGCAGCGATGCCTTCCCCGCGTCGGCAATCCAAATCACGACCTGCTTGTTCCAATTCTTTGGCAGATAGAACAGCGTCGGGACTTCTTCGCCCTCCTTGGTGAGCTTCACCACCGTGTGGAACTTCAGCAGGTCTTCGCCGTTCGATTTGAAGGTGTGGTCGTAAGTGAAATCATCCTTGCCGGGCAGCGTGCGGCCGATCATTACGTCCCACGCGCCGCCGATCACGCGCCGGAACTCGGTCAACGACGCGGCGTCCTTGGGGGCGAGTGCGGCGAACTGTTGAGCCTGGTCCTTGGCGAAGCCGCGCACGATCTTGAGTTCCGCTTCTTCGGAGTATTGCGGTGCGGGGTGAGCGGTATCCCAGACCGTCGCTTCGGCAATCGTGAGCGGTACGAAGTCACGTTCGACGATCGGCCCGGCCACACCCAGCTTCAGGTGCTTGTTGAAGAACGCGTACATCATCGCCCGGCTCGGGTGGTTGTAATTGTGCGGGTACGGGAAGTACTTCCCTTCCACGTTGTCCGGCACACCAAGCATCGCGTAGTGCGCCTTCAGTTGTGGCAGGCCCTTCGTCTCAATCTCCTTCGTCCAGTCATCAGCTCCCGTCATACCGACCGGTCGCGGAGCCAGCAGCGCGGTCATCTCGATGTTGCCGGTGTTTACTCGGAGCAGACTCGCGTTCTCACACGTACACCCCCCCTGCATTGCGGTCGAAACCATCACTGCCGGGAAGAATGCGGCGGGGCGAGGATCGACGCAGCCGAGCATGAACGTTTGCGTCCCACCACCGCTGGCACCGGTGATCCCGATGCGGCTCGGATCGACATCGTCCAGGCCGCTGAGCCAGTCCAGGGCACGGACCGAATTCCATGTTTGCAACCCCATCCCGTTGAGGCACCGCAACTCCGATTGAGCGCTGAACAAGCCCCACCGTTCCTGGCTGCTCATCTCCGGCCGCTGCTTGGCGAAGCCGTGGATCAACTGCGAGGTCAACGGGCCGCCGTCGGCATAACCGAGCATGTCATAGAAAAAAGCGACACAGCCCATGCGAGCCAGTGTCACGGGGATCGACTGCAAAAAATACTGGCCGCCCACGGGATGGACTTCGCCCTTGGTCTCCAATTCAATTTTCATTTGAGCATCGGTATGGCCATAGAACCGGGCGTTGGTCCAGTGTCCGTGAGCACACAACACGGCGGCTCGCTTCCCCTGCGGCGGGGCCTTCGGGCGATAGAGACTGCCGGTGCAGTACAGTCCGTCACCCGTTTGCAGAATGACCTTCTCAACGGTGTAGTCGTCCTTCTCGATCTTGCCATGCACGATCGCGTTGAGTGGCTGCTTCGACGGCATCGGCCAGAGACCGTTCGCCACTTTCATCTGCCGCCGCACGTATTCGGCCCGCCGCTCCCACTCGGCAACGGTGGCCGATGGCTCCCACGGAAAGTAGCCGTTGTAGTCCTTCAGATCGCCGAGCCGCTTGTCGCCAATCTTGCGTTCCGCCGTGAAGACCTTCGGCACGTCGGCGCGACTCGAACGCGGCGATGAAAGTGAACTCGCGGCGACCGCGGCGGCGGCGATTTGAAGAGCGGTACGACGGTTGATCGGAAGGCGGTCGGTCATGATGCAGGCTCCAAAGGATGAGAGGGCAATCGATGCGGTGGCATCATAGAAATCGGCCGTACCCGATGCGAGCGGGTGGGCGTTGGCCATCACAACGGGACCAGTGCCTGAGTGAAGTCCGTGTTTGAAGTCCGGCTTAGCTTTGTTAGCCGGACTTCACTCTGACACGATGCCACGAAGGAGAAGTCCGGCTTTAAGAAAAGCCGGACTTCGAGGTTTCCCCGCAAGTCAAGTGAACTGGGTGATGGCCTTGCCATCACCGCAGACTCGCTGTCGCAGTCGTTTGCGCGGTGGTTAGACTGCGACCACGAATGTCCGCCCCTTTTGAATTGCCCCACAGCGTAGGAGAAAACCCGATGCCGTTCCAATACTGCCTCAACGCCAGCACCATTCGACCGACGCCAATCCTCGACAAGATCAGGATCGCAGGGGAGGTCGGTTACTCAGCGATCGAACTCTGGCACGATGACATTGAGGCGTACATCGCCGGCGGAGGGAAGCTGGCTGACATCAAGCAGGGACTCCGTGACGCGGGTCTCGCACTGCCGACGACGATCTATCTGGCGGGCTGGTGCGACACCACGGGAGCCGCACATGAAGCGGCACTCGAAGCGATCAAGCCGCGACTGGCTGCGTCCGCTGAACTGGGATCGGCACACATTATCTCGTGCCCCGCGCTGGGACCGGTCGATATCGCGCTGGCCGCTCGCAACTACAGGGAACTCGTCGATCTCGGCCTCTCGTTCGGAGTGAAGCCCGCGATGGAATATCTCGGGTTCGTCGAACAGATCAACACGATCGAGTCGGCGTTGGAGATCATGACCCTCTCGCAACATCCGCAGGCGACGATCATCATCGACCCCTTCCACAACTTTCGCGGTGGCGGTTCGTTCTCGTCCATCAACAAACTGCGCGGCGACCAGATTGCGATCAGCCACTTCAACGACACGCCTGCGTCGCCACCACGGCTTGAGCAGCACGATCACAGCCGCGTCATGCCGGGAGAAGGACATCTCGACCTGAAGCAATGGTGCCACCTGCTAAAGGAAGTCGGTTATCACGGCTACTTGTCGCTCGAACTCTTCCGCGAAGACCTCTGGGCACGCGACCCGTTTGAAGTGGCGAAGCTCGGGCTGGAGCAGATGCGTACGGCCGCTGAGGCATGATTCATTTAAGGCAACCCCGACGAAATATCCCACCCGCGCATCAAAGCCTGACGCGCAAGCGAAGAAGGACTTCGCTTGCGCGTCAGGCTTTGATGGGTAAATCATTTGCCGGGCGTTGCTCACGCGGTTAAACGATGCCGCAGATCACTCGACGATGATCTCGCGAATCGCATTGACCGCCGCAGCGATCACGATCTCCAACGAACCTTGTTCGAGGATCGAGACCTCTTCCTGATACAGCCCCTTCCCATACGAAGCCGCGTCGGGCAGATACCAGACATTCGAGCCATTGGCCAACGTGCCGATCACCAGGGTCACGTCCGAAAACTGTTCGCGCAGTGATCGTTGCAGGACGTTGTAATGCTCGCCATCAAGTGCGAGCCAAACGGCATCGCCCATGCGCCAAAGAACCAACTCGAACGGATACTCATCTCCCGGCGGGAGATGCGCGACTCGGGTGAGCCGTCGCGTCGCCCGCTCGACCAGCGCGCGAGCATCTCGAATGCGGACGGCATCTCCACCGCCCATTGCTGCGGCTTCATCAGTTCGGGCGCGAGACAGCTCCGCTTCGATCTCCGCCCGCTTCGGCAAGTCGGCGCGATAGCGAAGTGGCACGATGACTCGACGCACGCGCCACTGCTCTGTTGCGAGGCCGCGTGCGGCGGACATCTCCACGTACTTCCAAGTCCCCAACGTCGCTCCCGACACGACCGGTCCCGCATACTGAAACTCGCGATCGGAAGGTGGCAAGGATTCGAGTACCGACAGCACCGCATAGCCAAGCCGCCGTCCGTTCCGATCCGCGACGGCCACATCGCCGACGAAACCTTCGCGCGGGCCAATGTCTCCCGAAGCGCCTTGAATGAAAAAGCACGGAGACGCGGTCGCCGCTTCCACGACCTCACGCAGCGCCCCGATGTAGTCAGGACTGATGAGTGTGTTCTCCCATGCGAGCGTTGTCGGATGACACGCGTAGTTCACGACGGTCGCGAGCGGTTGGCCCGAATCCGCAGTGACTCGCGCGACGAGGACCGTGTCATCCGCCAGTCCCTCCGGATGGAAGCCGCAAACCGCGTGACCTCGCTCTTCATCGAACGCATCGCGGTGTTGAGCCAAATCACAACGACCGACGCCGTAAACAATCGTTGCGGGGGCGAGACCACTCCGCGCCTCATCAATCAGTCGCGAGATCGTCCTCGCCAGTCCATCGAGATAAGGCGGGATCAACTCCCCACCAGGCAGTTCGCACCGTTCGAGGCCCATTAACCCGGCCCCGTGGGTGTGCGAGAAGAAGACCGTCAGCGCAGCTCGTTCAATGCCAGTTGACGAACTCACCACATCAAGCAGCTGGTTCATCTCGACCGTCCACAACAGGCAGTGATCGACGGCAACGATCACTCGTTGTGAATCGCCGCCCTTGTCGCGGCTCCTCAAGAACAACAAAGTCGCCGTGAGCGGCCGATGGACTCCCGTCGATCGTGCCTGCGTCGCGGCCCCCCACATCCGGTGATAGATTCCAACCGGAGGCGTGATGTCCGCACGAGCGACTCCCGCCCAACAGCGACTCTGCGATGTCTTGACGCTGGACAACATCGGGGCGATCTCAACTTGACTCGACACAGGGATCGGCTCAGTCGCTGCCACTTCTGCTCGCCTCACCGCAGTGGACGGCCTTCGGTCGGCTTGCCATTCGTGTCGAGGATCTGGAAGTGGTGGATGCCCGGTTTGCGGTCGCTGACATGGGTCCAGACGATCTGCTTGTCGCGCGTGACCTCAAACAGGCGGACTTTGCCCGGCCCCGTGTGATAGGCCGTGATGACCGTGTTGCCGTTGGGAAGCCGCTGCGCTCCACAGGCGTCGTCGAACGGTTTGCTCGGGAAATCGTCATTCGAGACCTGCCAGACCGTCTTGCCCGCCGCATCGACTTCGATGCTCAAATTGCCGAGCGTGCAGTTAATGAGCGTGTTGCCATCGTCCAATTGGATGGCGGTGAAGGGCCAGTGAGGCGTCGCGACTTCCCAAACGACTTTGCCGTCGGGCTGGTACTCGCGCACCACCTTGTCGAGCAACTGAGGGACGAGGTAGTTCCCGTTCTTCAGTTTGCGAGCCATCCGCGTTTGCAGGTGATGGTCCTTCGTCTGAGCCTGAAGCGCCACCTCGACCGCGATCTTGCCATCGCGTGTCACTTCCAGCAGCCTCGGCTTGGCTCCCGCCTCGGTCAGCAGGATGTTGCCGTTCTCAAGAGCCTGTGCCGTGTTGACCTCGGACTGCGTCCCCTTGAACTCAAAAACCGTCTTGCCTTCGCGAGTCACCTCAACAACCGAACCACCGTCGTTCGACTTCGACAACGCCAACAAAATGTTTCCGCTCGGCAGCACCCAGCCATCCCGGGTCGATTTTGGATACGACCACGTCACCTGGCCCTCGCCATCGAGAATGTAAGTCTCTCCCCCCGTGGCAAGAAACGAGTGTGTGATCTTCGGCGGCGCATCGACCGCTCGGCACATCGACTCACTGACCGCCAAACCCAACATCGCAACGGGCACAACCGACAACATGAAGACGCGAAGGGAACGAAGCATGATGAGTCTCTGGCAGGAGGGACGAAATGGAAACATTGTTACGCCTTGAAGCCGTTCACATACGGCAGCGTAGCAGCTGTCTGCTTCACAGCGTCGGCCCCTTCGAGGAGTTGGCCGAGGAAGTCCCAGTTACCAGTCGTCAGCGAACCGCGAGCACTTTCGAGCATCGTGATCGGGAACGAGAGGCTTCCGGCTCGCACCTGCTTCGATTCGAGATCGACCGTCACCGACAACTTGGGATCGGCCGTGATGGCCGACGCCAACTTGTCGAGATCACCGCGCGCCGCATTGACGCACGGCACGCCAAGTCCCGTGCAGTTACCGAAGAAAATCTCAGCGAACGACTCGGCGATGATCGCTGAGATTCCCCAACGAATTAGCGCCTGAGGAGCGTGTTCGCGCGATGACCCACATCCAAAGTTGCGGCCCCCAACGAGAACACATCCCCCCCTGAAGCGAGCATCATCAAACGGATGCTTCGCGTCCTGCCTGCGGTCATCCTCAAACGCATGTTCGCCAAGACCATCAAACGTCACGCACCGCAGAAAGCGAGCGGGGATGATCCGGTCAGTATCAATGTCGTCGAGCAAAAGCGGCACGCCAGCGCCGGTGACTTGGGTGATCGATTGCATGTTGAGGATCCTTTTCTGAGTAAGGCTTACTTTGTGGGAAACCAGTCGGCGAGTGTGGCCTTGAGTCGTAGAAATGACCGATCTTGGCATCGCTTCAGACCGACCTTGGTGGCGAGCTCTCTGAAGAGAGATGACGAGGGAATCTTGCCGGTCTGTCTGAGTATTGCATGAAAGGCTTCTTTCGGGCGTATCGGTTTGCCGTTTTCCTGAAATGGAAACTGTTCTGCAATCCATTCACGGAGTGGGAGAGATTGTCCCATCCATCCACAACATTGGTCCACCACAGACGAGTCGCTCCAAATCCACGCTTCCAGTTCTGGCTCTAGCACGATGACAGTGGAACGGGCTTCCCAACCTGACTTGGCGAGCCTTTCATTGACGCTGTCTTCCAACTCGGCAGCAGTCGATTGCTCCTCGCCACAGCCTTCGTGATCGAATAACCTTCGTGATCGAATAAGACGAGGCATTGAACAAACTTGTTTGTGAACGGTCGTAGGAAATCGGCTGATTGAGTTCGACAACCGGCATCGTGTCGAGGATGAGGGCGAACTTCAAATGTAATCGGCCTGATTCTGAGTGACTCCGTTCGCGCGAGCAAACCCTCCAAGGTCGCCTTCATATCTTGATCGGCCACGAACACAATCAAATCTTTCCTCTTGGCAGTTCCACTCATCAGAGGACACCCGCAACGAAATAGTCTTGCAACGCCACGTCCCGCTTCCATTCAGCAAGCATTGGATGTTCGTCCCCACGAATAATGTCGGTTGCTCCGCTGTCGTCCTTCGCGAAACAAAGTACCTGTGAGGGATCGACCAAGCCCAGTAGAACGGGAGAATGGGTCGCTATCAAAACTTGAGCGCCATAAACGTTGGAGAGGGCTTGAAACAAAGTCTCCACGGCGCGTGGATGGACTCCGTTTTCCGGCTCTTCGATCAGGAACACGCCCTGCAAATCAGGCAGAAACGCAGGCAGTGTGAGCGCCAGCAACCGCAATGTTCCGTCCGAGGCCGTCCAAGATGGAATCTTCAATCCGTCGTCATATTCCAGAGTCAGGTAGCGATGCCGGTCTCACTCTTGTTCATGCGTGTTAATGTCCTTGAGGTTGGGCAGGGCCTCGCGAAGATGCTGCTTCCAATCGTTAAATCTAGTGGGAAACCGTTTGCGAAAGTCGTCAACGATCCACGGCAGATTTGAGGCATCCGTTTTGAACAGTCGCGATTGATTTGGCGGGCTTGGATCGCGAAGCGTTCGGCCATCCAATGCGATCGTCTGAATACCGAGCGACAAATGCTGCTTCAGCCAAGTGGAAATCGGAAACTTTTCTTCGTCCTCGGGGAGATTCCCCAAGGCAGACTTGTTCGGGGAAAGCTTCAAGCTCACTACCCAACCCTTACCCGCGTTCTTGTCCGCCTCGGAATAGAAGTTGGTGCTGCCCGTCGCTGACTTGCTAACTGCTGTACGCACTCCGCGTCCGGACGATGACACTAGTGCGTATCCACGCTATGCCTAGCGCCCTCTGCGTAGGCTTGGTAGTCTGGGGGCCACCCGGGAGGTGGCCGATGGCATATTCGAAGGAATTTC
>JAYVDI010000156.1:0-4471 GCA_043749505.1 Schlesneria sp.
CGGGTTCAGGTTGATGAACAGCCGGCCGCCGCAGATCGTCAGGATCACCCACGCCACATAATTGACGAGGCTGTCTTGCACCGTGAGCCGCCAGACGAACACGGCCATCGCCCACAGACCCAGATCGCAATACCCTCCCGCCAGCGTGACCCACAGCCGGTGCGACTTCTTCTGAATCAACCACGCATCCGTCACGTTGCAGTAGAAGCAGGGGGTGAAGAAGGCGAACAGTACGCCGATCTCGCTCACTTCGCCTCCATAATGTTTGCAGGTCAGGCCGTGAGCGAACTCGTGCAACGTGGTGGCGATGATCAGTGTCAGCCAGACGATCAGCACCGTCTCCCACTCGATCGCCTCGGGAAATTTCGTGACCAGTTCGTAACGGCTGTTCCATACGACGAGCAGCGCCGCGAACATCATCAGCGCGGTCAGGACGACGAACGTTTTCGTCCAGACAAACCGCAAGTGCGGCTCCATCGCGTTCAGCAGTCGATCCGGATTGAAGATGTTCTTCCGGAAGAACAGGATGCTGCCGCCGCCCTTTCGCCCTGTTTCGGCGTCGTCCTCATCGTCGTCGGTTGCTGTTCGATCGCCAGCCCGTTGACCGGCCGAGTCCGCGCGGTCCAATAGGCCCATCGGCTCGATAGCGCGCGCGAATTCGTCGATGTCATCGCGGGTCAGTCGGTCTTGGAATCGCTGCTCGAACGCTTCGCAGATCGCTTCGGTCGAGTGGCTGCCGTCGAGTTGAGACAACAGGAACTGCTCGACATCGCCGATTCGAAAGTACGAGCCGTCGGCAGGGCACTTGACGACGTACTCGCCCTCACCCGTGCAACGAATCACGAGGCCGGTGCGAATCCGCGGCAGTTCGGTGGTGGAGGCGGTCATCGTCGGGGGTGACGTTTGTGTGTGGGGAAAGCGGATGGAGTGAACGCAGAACTAATCGGGCGAGGTCTCGGGACTCTTCATGACGATCCGCAGGCTCTCCTCTTCCGACAGGACGTGGGCGAAGAACGGCAGTCCCAGCTCCAGACAGCGCGCCGCCCGATGATTGCCGTCGATCAGCAGATGTCCGTGAACCCGCTCGCCGTTTTCGAGTGGATACCACAGATGCGTGATGATGCCCGGATAGATCGTGTTGACGTGCTGAATGTGCTCGGGATAGATGACGGTGTCCTCGACGCTGAGCCGGACGCTCTCGTCATCGACCTCGACCGGTTCGCGCCCGTCCTGCACGATGCTGCGTGCCAGATCGACGTCGAACAGATAGCGATGTTTCATGTACCAATAGGTTTCACGTCCCGAACGGCAATGCGGACACGTTGCCGTCGGAGATTCTTGCAGAGTCGGCATGACAGTTCCCAGCGTTTGGAGAATCACCAGTGAAAGTCCGAATCACGACGCCTGAAACATAGTTCACAAAACGGCTGATGGAGCGCGATGAACCGCCGACAAAGTAGGTATCTCCGACAGAAGTGGTGAGCCGGGTGGCGTCCGCCCAATGGCACTCACTTTGTCCCGAATGTAGTAGGCACTCTCCGAGTGCCGTGGTTTTTCCGCCTGATTTGCAGGGGGCACAGCACTCGGAGAGTGCTGGTTACATTCAAAGTGAGTGCCATTCATTGGGCGTCAGCCCCCGGGCTCTGGCGATGGAGGCTAAGAATCCGAGGGCTGACGCCGCCCGGCTCACCTGATTCCGACTTTTGCCGGACACGTCAAAGACGGAAACGGCGGAACGAATTGGGAGTCTTCGTTCCGCCGTTTTGAGTTCGATGTCTTGTGAGGCCACCAGATCAGGCGGCGTCATCACAGATCCATCGCGCCAATCCGCACGACTGGATCCGCTAGGCAGCACGACTAGCGAGTGCGATCCTGCTTCCCGTTCGGTGAACCATCGCTGCCGCCGTTGCCGTAGCCATTGTTCCCCTTGCCGCCTTTATGGCTGCCACCCTTGGTGTCGCACTTGGCCGAACCACCCTTGTGGCTGCCGCCTTTGTTCGATCCGCCCTTATGGCTGCCACCCTTGTTGGATCCACCCTTGTGGCTACCGCCGTTGTTCGATCCACCCTTGTGGCTACCGCCGTTGTTATCGCATGCCGGTGTGTCGTCCTTCGGATGAGTCTCTGATGAGAAGTCATCTTTCGGAGGGGCGGTGTCGCCTGGATCGACCCAAGAAGTGAAGGCACTCGGAGCGATACGGTCTTCGAGTCGTTCGATCTTGAAACGTGAGGTCTTGGCTGGAGACGAGTTTGACATGCGTGGAGTCCTATTTCGTGTGAATCACGGATGAGGTTGGCATCTCGACAACCGGATGCGTTGGTTCACTGAAAAGCAATGACCGTGCCATCCGGTCCTGAATGCGGAAAAACGAAGAAATACACTGCTCTGCAAGCATTTTTGCACAGAACAGATCAACCCCCGTGTCCGTGAAGTGTTGACGCTTCACCTCACGCGGCGCGCGATCTGTTTTCCGAAAACAACGTCAATGTCTTTCCAACAGCGGGTCTCGCGCCGCTGACGAACGACAGGAAGATTAAGGCTGGTGATTTCAAATGCTCGCCTGTAAATCAACAATGTGTCGGTTGCCACTATCACTCATACGACGACGGTTACCGATGCGGTTTTTCACTTGGGAGTTCATGCGATGCAACGACGACTGCTGTGCTTGGTGTTGCTGCTGGGGCGGGCTGCGGTGACGGAAGCTCACGATACTTGGGTGCAGACCAACACGAACGTGATCCGGGCGGGAGACTCCGTTCACGTCGATCTGATGCTGGGGAATCACGGCAACGACCATCGGGACTTCAAGCTGGCAAGTAAGACTTCACTGACGAACGCCTCGTTGAAGATTCATGCTCCGACCGGCAAGCCGTTCGACGTGAAGGATCGACTGGTGGACATCGGCACCGCGCCGAAGGAGGGCTTCTGGACGACGAAGTTCGGGGCGACAGAACCCGGTCTATACGTGGTCGATCACACGCTTGATGCGGTCGTCAATCATGGTCAACCGGTACGGAGCGTGAAGAGCGGCAAGACGTTCTTCGTCGTCACGAAGTCGATGGACAAGATCCCGCACGAACATCCCGGCTACGACAAAGTGCTCGGCCATCCGCTGGAGATCGTGGCCGACGCGAACACCGTCACGCCGATGGGGCCGGATGTGCCGATCCGCGTGAAAGTGCTGTTCAAAGGCCAGCCGCTCAAGGAAGCTCGCGTCAGTTTCATCCCGCGCGGCGAGACGCTGGCCGCAGGATTCGACTCGACCTACGAACGGAAGATCAACGAAAACGGTCGCTGTTTCTTCACGCCGAAGGATGGCAACTACTATCTCGTCGTTGTCCATCACTCGACGGACGAGAAGGGCGAGGGATACGACTCGACAAAGTACTCGGCCACGCTGACAGTGTTCGTTCCAGATGTCTGTCCGTGCTGTGGCGAATGACCAAGACCCTTGATAAGTCCGTCTCGCTCGTTTAACCGCGCGGGCAACGCCCCGCGCGTCGATCGCGCGGGCAGACTCAAACGCGCGGGGCGTTGCCCGCGCGGTTAAACGAAGACGAAATTAACCGGAGAGTACACGACGATGAGAGACCTTAAGGGACGAGTGGCTTTGGTGACGGGGGCTTCGGCGGGGATCGGCGTTCACGTCGCGCGGGCATTGGCAAAGCAGGGGATGAATCTTGCGCTGGCTGCTCGGCGACCGGCCGAATTGGAGCAAGTCGCTGCTGAGATGAGGGGTCTCGGGGTGAGGGCGGTGGCGATTCCGACCGATGTCGCCGATGACGGGCAGCTTCAAAATCTGGTCGAGCGGACGATGAGTGGACTGGGGGCGATTGATGTCCTCGTCAACAACGCGGGAGTCGAGGCATTCCGTCGGTTTGATGAGATTCCTCCGGCCGACATTCGTCGCACGATTGATGTGAACCTCACCGCGACACTGCTCCTGACTCGATACGTTATCCCGCACATGAAGCAGGTCGGGCGAGGCCACATCGTGAACATGGCCTCGATCGCGGGGAAGCAGGGACCAGCGTTTGCCGCCATTTACGGTGCCAGCAAGGCAGGACAGATCGCGTTCACGCAATCGTTGCGTAGCGAGTACCACGGCTCGGGGATCAGCGCCTCGGCGATCTGCCCCGGTTTCGCGACAGACGGCGGCATCTACGAAGAGCTGCGCGAGCGATCCGGCAAGAGTGTCCCGTGGTATATCGGTGGCACGTCGTCTGAAGCGGTGTCTCGTGCTGTCGTGAAGGCAATTAAGTCGGACAGAGCCGATCTCATCGTTAACGTTCCCACGTTGAGGGGACTCTTCACGCTTTGCTCACTGTTCCCGCGCATCGGTGAGTCGCTCTTCCGCCTCGCGTCGCGAAAGTATCTGGAGCGCGTGGCCTCCTGTCACAAGTGAGGCATTCCCTCGTTTCACCGGGTGGGTAAGAGTGAGGCGTTTCTGAGCGGGGCGGCGTCAGCCCCC
>JAYVDI010000157.1:0-21598 GCA_043749505.1 Schlesneria sp.
ACGCCGCCCGGCTCACCAAGAATGTCTCATCGAAGACCGCGTGAGGTATAGCACACGATGGACACCCGTCGTGACTGTCTCAAATTTCGGGCGGGATCATCGTGAAAATACTCTGCCAAACCAAGGGTGACTCAGCGACGAAACGATCCTCGCACGGCCTCGACTTTGAACGATCCCGGAACACCGAGAATCGCTTCACCCGGCATAATTGGTGCAACTCGTTCGACAGTTGAAAATGTTGCCGTTTCACAACCTTGCAGGGCGGCTGAACTCGGAGCCTTGAGGTAGATTCCGGTGACGGATTTGGTGTCCCAATCGGATGGAACTCGTTGCGAGTTGGGGCGACGGCATGAGCCGGCAGCGTGCGTGAGTCCGCGTGATGCGGAGGGAGAGACGATGAGCAATTCGTTGAGTTTGGCTTTGCTCGAAGTGAGTAATCTCGCGCCGTCCTTCATTGTTACCGACGCCTGTTCCAAGGTGGCCAACGTCCGCATTCTGGGGATCGAGAGTACGGACGGTGCCGCCCAGTGCATCAAGCTTGTCGGCAGTGTGGCCGACGTACGGGCCGCCGCCGAAGCGGGCGTGGCCCTCGCGGAGCGAATGGGCAGCACGGCCACGTACACGGTGATGGCCGCCCCGCTCGATGTGACCTTTCAACTAGCCAATTCCAAACCTGCGTTCAGCCCGTTACTCGGTGTCTACGATTCGCGCATCCCGAAAGAGAACGTTATGACCACGACTCAAGCCCTCGGACTGTTGGAAACACAAGGTCTCGTCGCCGCGTTGCACGCGACGGACGACATGCTCAAGTCGTCGAACGTGACGCTGGCCGGCAAGGAGAAGATTGGCGCGGCCTACGTGACGATCATGATTCGCGGCGATGTGGCTGCCGTGCAGACCGCCATTGAAGTCGGACGCCAAACGGTCGAACGACTCGGCGGCAAGCTGATCCTCGCTGATGTGATCGCCCGGCCTCACGCCGACCTCGCGGCACTCCTGCCAAGCTGATCGGCGTCGCCCTGTCGCTCCGCGACAGGAACCGCAATCAACCAAGAAGATGGAACTGTCGTATCGCAATCTATGGCCGGAGTCGGCGCTTCGCCGCCCTCAGGCTGGGCGTGTGTCCCGCGTTGCCATCGGTTCCAGTTCGCTGGGGGGCCGCGAAACGCGGATCCCAGCCACACCGTCCGGCCTTACTCAGGCAGTGCCGGTGCGGGCGGCTTGGTTGAGATCTCGGCCGGAGCAGCGTTGTGCTTGATGGCTGGCTCCCCCTTGGGAGTTGGCGCTGGTGCCGTCGGCGCGACAAAGCCCGCGACCGGAACGATCGCCGTTTGCAGGATCAGCTTCGCGGGAATCTGTCCTTCCACTTTGTCGCCTTGGACCTGAACCCATCCGACGAGTTGCAGAGCCCCGCGCACGGGTGGCTTCATTTCCGCCGGGAACTCAAGCTTGTTCCCGGACTCAAATCGTTGAATGTACTCGTCGAGGTGCAGTTGCAGGTCCGTGACCGGCATGGCATAGCTGTACTTCAATTCCCCCTTCTTCGGTGCGACGCCGCGTGCTCCGCCGGGCATTTCCCGGACAACCATTTCGTGCTGACGGATGCCGTTGGGTGCGCGGGACGCGACAACCTCTTCAGCCAGTGCCAAGCGCAGCCGCAGTGACGGCAGTTCTGCTTCGGTGAAGCCCGTCACGTTGGCATTGATCGACAGTTCGCCGTCCGTCACGACCGCTGCCAGTTGCAGACGAATCGGCGTCGATTGCTGGCGACGCAGATCGACAAACTGGCGGAGATTGTTGTACGCCGACTGAGTGAATTGCAGCGGCCCGGTGTATGGGAATCGCTTGGAATCAACCACCATGCCATCAATCGTCACGGTCGGCGTTCCCCCCGCTTCATAGAACGCGAACCGGTCTTCGCTGTCTTGGTTCGTCATGCCGTCAGGACCGGGAATGTGCTGGTGGTAGCGCAGTGTCACCACTTCGGAGGCAGGGTACTGCCGCGACAGCGCGGTAACTCCCAGATCGGCGGCGACACACGGCGGGCACAACGCTCCGGTGAACAACTCCACCAACACCGCGTGATCGCCAAGAACCGTCTTGGGATCGGCATCCGCTGCTACCGGAGCCTTCTCGCGCACTTCATTGATGAGTGCATCGAGCTTCGCGTGATGGACTGTCGCGAGATGTGCTTCGAGTCCCTTGTCGTCTCCGTGCCGCTCCGTCCAGACCTTCTTGAGTTCATCGGACGGCGTGGGATCTCCCGCAGGTTGCCCCGTGCGTTTTGACATCAGAAACTGCTCGAGCAGCGGCAGGGCGACGATGTCGGAGTAGTACAGGATCGCGTCCTCAAGCTGTTGCGTCGCTTGAGCGTGACCGGCCAGCGCGATCAAGATTTCGGAGTTGAATTGCTGCTTCTTGAGCAACTCCTTGAGTTCGAGATACGCCTCGGCGCGGTTGGTCTCACCCACGGACGTGATCTTCTCCAACGCCATTTGCACTGCGGCCGCGTCACGCAAAGTCGCGATGTACTGTTTGAATTCGACCGTCGCTTCGCCACTCAGTTCTTCGGCCCGCGCAATGTGCTTCAGCCCCTCTTCCGAGAGGCGTCGCGTCGCGATGAGATGCTCACCGCACTGCAACTCCGTCTTGGCCACAATCTTCGGTCCCCACGCTTCGGCACAACGCAGCAGTTCGACAATCATCGCCAACACGTCGTCGTTCGTGATCTCGAACCGGGTGCTGGCCTGCAACAACATGCTCATCGCTTCAAACGACATCGGACTGGTCGGATGTTCGTGAGCGATGGTCATGATGACCTTCGGGTTGGGCTGCTCCTGCATTGTCTTGAAGGCTTTCTCGAAAATATCGGACGCAGGCGGGCCGGCATCATCGACGTAGCCAGCCAGGCTCGACACATCCGTGCTGAGCATTCGTCCGAGGTAAATCTCTTGCGGCCCGCTAGCCAGAGTTCCACGAATGGCCTTCCCGTCGAAGCGGCCTTCAAAATCGATCGTCCCCTGCGAATTCTTGATCCCGAGCTTGACCGTTTGCTCTTCGACAACGGTCGAGACAATCTCGGGAGCCATCTTGTCTTTGGTGTTGTCGCTGATCGAACCACTGAACTTGCCGTCCGCATCGCGAGCCAGCTTGACGATCCAGATGTAATGATCGCGACCCTGCATGGTCACGACCATGACCCAATTCCCTTCGATCGACTTCGGCTCACGGTTGATCGGCACGATTCCGCCGGGAGCTTTCTTGGAAACCGCCGCCTGCGTTCCTTCTTCACCGGTGGCCGCCGCCCCAGCCGCAGCTCCAGTCCCCGTCGCTGGCGTCTTCGGTTTACATCCGCTCGCTAAGACCGGGACCGCAAGCAGAGCGATCCAGCACAACAAGCCACTCTTCGATCGGACAATGCTCGACATCTTGAAATGTTCCATGATTGGGGGCGGCGCAAGGCCCGTTGATTGGAAAGAAGTCCGCGCGAGGACATGCCTTCAATGGAAACAACCCGTCCAGTTTTCGACTCTACGCCAACTTTCCGCCGTTCGCTGGACATCAAAGCCTGACGCGCAAGCGAAGGACCATCGACAGATTCACATTGATGAGAGAGCGTCAACTCGAAGTCCGGCTTTTCGGAAAGCCGGACTCCCCGGTGCGTTTTACTGTGGGAAGTCCGGCTGACAAAGCTAAGCCGGACTTCAGTCGATCTGCATCATTCCCGACCGCGCAGCCAATCGGCAATCCAAAGCTGACTGGTATTGTCCGGCGTGCGAGTCGAGGTCCACATGAGACTCTTCCCATCCGAACTGAAGACCGGCAGCACATCGGCCGCCGAACTGTGCGTGATCTGTTTCACCTCGCCCCCCTTGAGCGTCCCGCCGCTCCAATCGAGGTCCAGCGTGAAGAGGTTGAAGTGCGCCGAGGTTGGTCCCTTGCTGTAATCGGCTCCCGACCAGATGAGGTACTTGGCACTCGGATGGAAGTACGGACACCAGTTCACTTGTTCGAGATTGTTCGTCAGTTGGACCTCGGTCTTGCCATCGGAGGTCTTGCCCTCCAGCGGCATCGCGAACAGTTGCAGCATGTGTTCCTTCTGGCGGTCCGAACGGAAGATCACCCATTTGCCATCGGGCGAAAAGAACGGTCCACCGTCGTAGCCGGGCGTGTTGGTGAGCTGCCTCACGTTCGAGCCATCCGCGTCCATCACGTACAAGTCGGGATCGCCATCGCGCGACGATGTGAAGACGATCTGCTTACCATCCGGTGAGAAACTCCCTTCCGCGTCGTAGCCGGGTGAATCGGTCAGTCGCTTCATCCCGGTGCCATTCGCGTTGACGAGATACAGCTCCATGTGAGGATCGAAGTCCCACAGATAACGCCGCCGACCGCCCTTCGCCGCCTCTTCTCGCGCCGCCAGTTCGGTCTCGTCGATCTTGGGATCGGTGTGGCTGGAGGCGAATAGAATCTGCGAGCCCTCCTTGTTGAAGAAGGCACAGGTCGTCCGACCTCGACCAGTGCTGAGCAATCGCGGCGTCTTCTCGTCCAGCTTCTGCACGTAGATTTGATAGAAGGGATACCCGACCGGATACGCCTGATAAACGATCGTGTCTCCCGACGGTGAGAAGTACCCTTCCCCCGCGCGAGGCAATCCAAACGTGACCTGCCGCACGTTGACAATGTGCTTCGCTTCCGCCACCAAATCAGTCTCAACCGGCGGCGCAGTCAACAGCGCGACGAGTAACAGCAACATAACTGAGGTCTCTTCTCATGTCCCCTCGCCCCCGTCTTCGGGAGAGAGGGTTAGGGTGAGGGGGTTTCTTCTTTTGCCTTGCGGGGCGGGAGTATAAGCCCCACCCCACGGCATCGCGAGTCGCACAATCTCACCGACAATGCCGTCATTGCCGAGACGCCAATTGCGTCGGCCTGCGCGCGACCCCTAGAATCTCGCACCAACTAGGGTGCAGGCACTCCCAACACCAACCCGCAGCGTGAACAAGGCCATCGGTATCAGCCGCGTGAAATCGTCCTCGCTCACGCTGCGGGTTGGTGTTGAAGCGGCCTTACGCAGGGTAAGCGTCTCGCTTGCCCGTGAAAGTTGTTGAAAAAGGGGCAGGCGAGACGCTTACCCTACGTTTCCCAACAGCCTGCTAAGTCACAGTTGTTGCCCCTCCGATCTCCACCTGAGTCCCTCCATGAAGCTCGATCTCTCCACCACCTTTCTCAACGGCGAAGAGGACGGCACGGCAGCAGTCGCACCACAGTCTCGTTCCCAACGTTGGGGACGACGCGCCGTGTTGGTGGCGATCCTGCTGCCAGTCGTCGGCTACCTCGTTCTGGTCGCTTCGGCGCTGTGGAGCCAGTTTCGCCCCACGATCAGCCCACTCCAAGACGGCTGGTTCCGCATCTCGGATCGCGAACGAAAGTTCCAAGTCGATCTCCCCGGATCGCCCTCGCAGCGGACCGTCAACTCCCAAGTTGAGTACCACGCGAACATCGCCTTGCAATACTCAGTTGTCGTGCGAAGCCACTCCGTGGCGCGTGAACTTCTGAACAAGACCGCCACGAAGGTGCTGCAAGAAACTGCCGTGACGTACGGCAATCAGGATCCATTCACAGTGATCGACTCAGGCCTGCTCGATTCAAAAATGCAATGGATCGAATCGAAGAGTGTCGTTGGGAGTGGCCCAGAACAGTATGCCATTCGCCGCCGCTTGCTGATTCACAACAAACAACTCCTCGAAGTGTTCGTGTTCGGGTCGGAAGCCGAAGTGATGTCACCTGACGCCACTCGCATCATGAAGTCGGCCCAATGGCTCAACCGCTAACACCATGTCGAAACACCACCCCACCGGGCTGGCCCCGGTGGAATCAGGTCTTTGCACTACTCAATCCCCAAAACCTGCCCCACGAAACTCGCCATGTCTGCCAACGCCAGTCCCGCCAGCAACCCTCCGCTCCCGCAACGTCGCCCGCGCATCGCCGGTTGGCTGGCGGGTCTCGTCGTGGTGGCGTTGCTTCCCACGATGATCGTGTTCGTGGATGAGACCGAGTTCATACTCGTCGAACGCTTCGGACGCATCGTCGCCGTCTACGATCAGCCCGCGCAGCGCGGCTTGCAGTTCAAGGGGCCGTGGCCGATTGAGACCGTGCGTCGTTTCGATCACCGCCTGCAACTGCTGTCTCCCGTCGGACGTGAAGCCTTCACGCGCGATCGCAAGAACGTCACGGTCGAAGCCTTCGTCGCGTGGCGGATCGCCGACGGAGTGACGAGTGCAGCGCAGCTCGATCGTCCGCCTCAATCAGATGGCTCGCGATTGTTGGATCGACCGGTCGTTCGTTTTTTCCGCAGCCTCGGCGGAGTCGAAGTGGCCGAAGCGCGACTGACCAGCCGCTTGCAGTCGATCCTCACCGAACGAGTCGGTCGGGTCGAGTTGACCGAGTTACTCACGGCCTCCGATTCCGAAGCGGCTCCCACCGAGGAAGTTGGTCCTCTGGAAAAACTCTCTGCTGACATTCAGCACGAGTTGATACAGCGCAGCGACGAGCAGGATTCGCTGCGAGACCGGCTCGGCATCGAGATCGTGGACGTGCGCATTCGCCGCCTCAACTTGCCGACCGGCAACATGCAGGCGGTCTTCGAGCGGATGCGGAGCGAGCGACAAAAGATCGCCGAACGCTATCGCAGCGCGGGCCTCGCCGAGAACCGCATGATCCGCAGCCAGGCCGATCGCCAAGCGGGTGAACTCATGGCGAAAGCCAGCGCGGAAGCCGAACGGATTCGCGGCGAGGGCGATGCCGCCGCGATTCGCATTCTCAACGAAGCCTATGCTCGCGATCCCGAATTCGCCGGAGTGCTGCAAACGCTGGAAGCCTACAAACACATCCTCAACGAACGAACGACGCTGGTCCTGTCCGCATCGAATAGTCTGCTGAAGTTGCTCGTCGAAGGAGTCCCCGCGCCGCACGAGTCCCCGCGCGTCACGGAACCCTCCGCCCTCGAACCCGTCAATGCGGGAGCTTCACGATGAAAGAGGACTCACTCCCAAACGGTGAATCGCAACGTGGAGACGCTTCTTCTCCTATCCCCTCTCCCCCGTCTTCGGGGGAGAGGGCTAGGGTGAGGAGGCCGAACGGTGAACACGTTCTCGATTCGCCAACGTCTTCCTCTTCCTCGTTCGCTAAGCAAGTGGTCGCTTCCCGTGGCCAATCGACACCCAATCGCCCCCCTCACTCTCTCCCCCCAAAGTCGGGGGGCGAGGGGACAAGAAAAGCTACTCGCTGGTTGCTGATGGCCGTCGCCATCTCCACTTCCTTCGCGACCGGGTTCTTCACCGTCCCCGCCAACGAGGTCGCGGTCGTGAGACGTTTCGGCCGCGCGGTCTTCCCCGCGCGAACCAGTGGCCTGCGGTTCGATCTTCCGTGGCCGTTCGTGCGCGTTGATCGCGTCAATCTGAACGCCATCCGCACGCTAACTCTCGGTCAAGCGGCCCTCGAACCGAACGCCTTTCTGCAACCCGCTTCCTCTGCGCCGACGACGTTTCTCACCGGCGACAAGAACCTGTTGCAACTGCGCGTCGTCGTGCAGTACCGCGTCTCGGAAGAATTCCTCGCCGACTGGCTCTACGGGTGCGAACGTCCCGAACAACGGTTGCAACTCTTGGTTGAGACCACCGCTGCCGATCTCGTCTCACGCAGCGGTGTCGATTTCGTTCACACGCAGGGACTGGCGGAACTGAACAACCGTTTGCGGCAGTCCGTGCGAATCGAAGCCGTCCGGCAGCGACTCGGATGCGAAGTCGAACAAGTCACGATCGATCGAGCCGAGCCTCCGTCGCGCGTGAAGGCCGAGTTCCTCGATGTCTCCAACGCGCGAGCCGACAGCGCGCGATCAATTCATGACGCGCGGTCCTACGCCGAACAACGACTCGCCGAATCTCAAGCCGATGCGCGACAACTCACGGACTCCGCAGAGCAGGCTCGCCAAACGACAGCCTCCGCCGCACGCGGTACGGCCGACCGCTTCCTCGCGCTGGTCGAACAGTTGTCCCGCGATGCGACCTCCAGCGGTCGCGGCTATCCGGCCTCACGCCTCCTCACGATGAACCGCCTCTACATGGAGACCCTGCGCGACGTGCTGGCCCGCGCGAAATCGAAGGTCATCCTCGATGGACAACATCCCGCCGACATCGCATTCCCCCGCGACCGCTGACAGACTGTCAAAACCGTAGGATGGGCACTCCTGCCCGTCCGTCTTCGCCGCTCGAAAGACAGGACGGGCAGGAGTGCCCATCCTACAAACGCGATCCGGAATCCGCTGATGCCAATCAATACTGAGGCTTCTCTTCTCAATTCATCTCGCCGCCGATTTCTCATCGAAGCGGGCGGCGGCTTCGGCGCGTTGGCGTTGACCGCGATGATGGCCGACGAACGGCGAGCAATTGCTGCTCCTGCTGCCGCATCGCCGATGCTGCCGCGTCCGCCGCATGTCGTGCCGCGAGCGACTCGCGTCATCTACCTCTTCATGCACGGCGGGCCGAGTCAGGTCGATCTGTTCGATCCCAAACCGGAATTGATCCGTCAGGCAGGCAAGCCTCTGCCCGAAGAGTTTGGCAAGGTGATGACGCGCCGCAAGGTGGCGACCAATCCGTTGCTCGGCCCCGTCAAACCGTTTCGCAAACACGGTGAGTCGGGGCTGGAGATCAGCGACTTCCTGCCCGAGATCGCTCGTCACGCGGACGAACTGTGCGTGCTGCGAAGCTGTCACGGCGACAGCGTGAATCATCCGCAGTCGGTCTATCAGATGAATACCGGGAGTATTCTGATGGGCCGGCCGAGCCTCGGCAGTTGGGTGGCCTATGGGTTGGGGACCGAGAATCAGAACCTGCCCGCCTTCGTCGTACTCCCCGATCCCGGCGGCGGCATCAAGGGAGGACCGCCCGCGTGGGGCAGCGGCTACCTGCCCGCCAGCTTTCAGGGGACGACCGTTCGTCCGGGCAACGCGCCGATTCTCAATCTGAATCGTCCGAGCAGCCTGACCGGATCACAGCAGCGCCGCGTGCTTGACCTCGCGCAGCAACTCAATCGCAAGCACTGGCACGAGCACGGCGAGACCGATGAGTTCTCGGCCCGCATCGCGTCGTATGAGCTGGCCTACCGCATGCAGTCGGCCGCGCCGGAGGCCGTCGATCTGACGCAGGAGACGGCGGAGACTCAGCAGCTTTACGGCTTGGGCGATGCGAAGACCGCCGAGTTCGGCACGCGCTGTCTGCTCGCGCGGCGTCTGTTGGAGCGGGGCGTCCGGTTCGTGCAGCTTTACTCGGGCGACACGAACGGCTGGGACGCTCACAACGACGTACTGAGCAATCACACCGACATGAGCCGCCGCACCGACGGCCCCGTCGCCGCGTTGCTCACCGATTTGAAGCGCCGCGGCCTGTGGGACGACACGCTGGTGATCTGGGGCGGCGAGTTCGGCCGGATGCCGATGAGCGAACAAGGGAAGGGCCGCGACCATAACCCGTGGGGCTACTCCATCTGGCTGGCGGGAGGCGCAGTGAAGGGTGGCCTGGCCCACGGCACCACCGACGACTTCGGCCTCCGCGCCGCCGAACACCCCGTCCACGTCCACGACCTCCACGCCACAATCCTGCACATCTTCGGCCTCGACCACGAACGCCTCACCTACTTTCACGAAGGCCGAGACCAACGATTGACGGATGTCGCGGGGAATGTCGTGCGGGATATCCTGAGTTAGAAATGATCGCCTGCTGCGAAACTCAGAACTCTCCGACCACTTCTCCCTCATTGGGGGTAATCAGCGATCGCAAGACCCTCGTATCCAGATTCTCGGAGAGGAATCGAACGCTGCCGTCACCCAACAATACGTGAGCTCCACCCACATGAAAGCTGAAGATCTCTTCAAACAATCCGCAGTTATTGGTGGTCCAAGGACAGGTTGGTGGTCCACCGAATGGAAATTTGTTGTTGTTAATGACCTTGGAAATGCCCATGGCGCTGGCATCGGGTTCGGCCCAGCGCCAGTCCCTTCGTGGTTGGCCATCGACCGGGTCGATGTAGACGTTCCCCGGTTGAATCCGCTCGTCGCGACCGGTGTCTTCGGCGACCATGACGGTATTGCTCAGGCCGTCGATCACGACGGAGAGCGGATTCCAGTCACGGGTGATAATGCCGTTCTTTCGTAGTAGCGGATTCCGTAGACCGGTGGCGGGATCGATATCGACATAGAAAGTGGCGGCGTAATCCGTCACGCCGAAGCCACTCTTGTCCGTTTTCGATGAACGCCATGCTTCAGACGGGCAGACGAACATCGGGATGGCCTGCTTCGCCGCCACAATGTTTTGGGGTGCCGCGTTGTAGGCCAGCGCAAAATCAAATTGTTGATATGTCCCCGCTCGATCCGCGAAAGGAAGGATCTGGCTGAACAACGAATGAAGTCCGAACCACGTTGAGGGCGGGGACGTGGTGAAGTTGGTTCCTTCACCAGCGGCAGGAAGCAGACTGTGCGTGCTCTCATAGTTGTGAATCGCCAGCCCGATCTGTTTGAGATTGTTCTTGCACTGCGTCCGGCGCGCGGCCTCACGCGCCTGTTGCACGGCGGGCAGGAGCAATGCGATGAGGACCGCGATGATTGCGATGACCACGAGCAATTCAATCAAGGTAAAGCCGCGCATTCTCATGGGACGCGACCCAGAGTTCAGAAGGGCTGATCGCTTGCGATCTGAAAACATTTGCAAAACTCCTCAATGCGACGTGCTGCCACCGAAGACCCGCGAGCGCCATGACTCTCGCAACTCGGTCTGTCATTCTCATGAATGTAATAACGTTTGGCCATTCGCTCCGCAACCAAGCGGACTCGTCACATCGGCTTTGCTGTCGATGGGCCGGTCCTTGTGAGGCGTACTGGGAAGCCTTGCCGAATGCCAAGCGACTCTGACACAATCCGCTTGGCGATGAAGTGAACCGGCAACGCCCTCAATCCCTGCGGCCTCCCAACTCCTGAATGTCATTGAAAGCAATCATGGCCAACTCGTTGAATGCCCCCGATTGCGCCAAGTTTCTCAAAGCGCTGGGCGATCCGACCCGTCTCCAAATCGTGGAGTTTCTTCAAGATGGTCCGCAGACAGTCACTGCCATCGCCGAGCACATTGACGGGGAAATCGCCAAAGCGTCCCATCACCTGCAACTGCTATCGCACGCGGGTTTGGTAATGACCGAGCGAGATGGCAAGTTTTGCTATTACTCGCTCGCATCCGACGTACTCGTGCGCGGTTCATTCCGAAAACTAAACAGTTTGGATTTCGGCTGCTGCCGCCTCGAACTAGGGTGCAGAAAACCGGCTTGATGATGTCGTCCGAGGTCGCTCTGCTTGGTCGGCAAGAAAAGTTGTACTGTCCGTGAAACCGACCGCACCTCAGCGTGCCCACTTGGCAAAGTTGGCATGTATGAGTCGCGTGACCGATGTCGGCCTTCCATCTCCCCGTCCTTCGCTTCATTTTTCTGCCGCTCTCTTTCTGTCTACTTCCTTGTCTGAGCAGGAAGAGGGAGACAGAAAGAGAGCGGCAGAAAAATGAAGACGAAAGCGGGCGGCGAACTTGGAATTTGCGGAGGTGGTTCCGCCTCATCAATGGCGAGGAAGAGTGTCTATCGACGCGTTACTCCGGGATCGGTTCATCCAGCAGCAGCGAGCGGACAAAGCGAACGGGTGCGGAACCGAATGAGACTGCGCCGTCGTGGTAGCGTTTCAGCGTGAAGGCGGATCCCCAACGCTGTTCGGTCGCTTTCCGCAGGTCGCGGTGTTCTTGGTAGCCGACGAAGTACGTCGAGAGTTGTGCCGAAGTGACTTGGGCGCGTGTCCATTTCCCCGCCGCCTCGCGTTCCTCTTGGAAGGCGTCGTGCATCATCAGTTTCATCGCTTCCTCGCGACGGATGCCATCGACGTGAACGGACTGGTCGAGAATCGCATTGGCGATGGTTCGCAGATACCACTTCAACGTGATGAGCCTCATCAACGGATCGCGGTCGGCGAGGAAACCTTCTTCGGACATCATCTGCTCGGTGTAGCACGCCCAGCCTTCGACGAATGTTCCCGATCCGAGCAGTGCCCTCAACCGGTTCGGGCTGCGGTTGGCGTGAGCCAGTTGCAGGAAGTGTCCCGGCATCGCTTCATGCACGGTCAGGTTGTGGATCGAGCGGATGTTGTACTCGCGCAGAAAGGACGCACACTGCGCGTCGGACCAGTCGGTGGGAAGCGGGGCGACCGCGTAGAACGTGCTGAGTCCCACTTCCAGCGGGCCGGGTGAGTCGCAGTAAGCCACCGACACCCCGCGTTGAAACTCGGGCATCACGATGATGTCGAGCGGATCGTTGGGGATCGTGGCGAGGTCGTGCTTACGAACGAAGTCGATGCACAATTCGAGCGACTTCCGTGCGGCGGGGACGACGCCTTCGCGCGAGGGAACGTCGGCGTAGGCTTTCTCCAACGCGGCGACGATCACCTGCTGTTGCTGCTCGGGCGAAGGCTGTTCGGGGAGGTTCGCGTCCGGCTGCCCTTTGAGCTGCTCACGTCGCGCGATGGCGTACATCTCGGCCCGCACTCGACGGAGTTCAAACTCGGCCCGGTCTCGGATTTCCTGCCGCGTCAGCCCGGTTCCCAATGTCAGCGCGAGCTTCTCATCGAACAGTTTTGGTCCGATCCGTGCGTCTCCCTGCGCGCCGGGGATCAACACTTTTTCAAGCCACTGCTGCTGCTGTTCGACCGCCTGCGTGGCGACTTCGATCGCCTTGAGCAACCGGCCGCGCTCGGCATCACCGAGCTTGGCCATCTGTGGACGAACGGTGTTCTCGATAATCGACAGCACGCCGCGATTCTGTTTGAGAGCCGTCTCGGCATGGACGAGCGGAACACGCTTGGGATCGAGTGTTGTCCGAATCTGTTCAAACAGTTTCGGGAATTTCTCCAGCCGAGCCGTCACGCTGGCGAGCCGTTTCTCAACGGGAGCGAACTCACGGGCCATCAGGCCATAGATCGCGCTGCCCGGAAGCTGGGTGTGGGCAATCGGGTTCCAAGCCCACTCTTGCAGCGTATCGAGCCGCCAAAGATCGCTCTTCAATTGATGGTTCAGCAGGCGGAGATCGACCTGCTGATCGCGCGACAACGTTGTCCGGTCGAGCTTCGCCAACTCGGCCTGCAACTGTTTGAGAAACGTCCGCTCACGCTCACGACCAGCCGGGCTGATGTCGTCCAATTCCTGGTCGTACCGGTGATCGCCGAGCGTCGTTGCGCCAATGGGCGAGAACGCGGGAGACTCGTCAATGTAGCGCGCCGCCAGCACTGCGAAAGTCTTGTCGCCTGCTGTCGGAACTGCTGCTAACGTTGCTGGAACGATTTGCGGAAGCGTCTTCAACAACGGCTCCTTCGCGGAAAGGCGGGGTTGGCCGAATTCAATCCATACGAACCCCAGTGTCGCCAAGCACACTGCAATTCTGTAAGCGACGGGCAGAGACACATTCGTCGTTCGGTGAACCATTGCGATACCTTATCGGGGTGAGTTCCAGCGGCTGCGGCGTATCTCACACGATCAGGTTTGAAGCGTCCACCGTACTCGCGATTTCGCTCCTGTCGGACATGTCATCGTTGCGCTTGCCACAGTCCACCTGATATACCTCGTACGGTCGAACTTGACGCAGCGTCGTTTAACCGCGTGGGCAACGCCCCGCGCGTTGAGTGGCGTGAAAAGTTGTTGTGCCGCACGACGCGCGGGGCGTTGCCCACGCGGTTAAACGAGTCCGTTCTATTGACCGGCCAGTGTGACTCTGCCTAATCGCGGAATGCGAAGAGACTTTGAGGCCACATGAGCAGACCAGCCCCCTCATCGGACGGCATGAACGCCAGGCTTCATATGCTCGCCCACGGCGTTGCCGTCATCGCAGTGTGCTTGGCGGTCGTACTCACCGTGAAAGCGGAGGAGTTGACCGAGCCGCCGATTTCGCAGGCGGATCGTGAGTACTGGTCGTTTCGTCCGCTGGTGCGTCCCGCCATTCCCGCAGTGCAAGCGGGGGACGCGGCGAATCCGATCGACGTGTTTCTCGAACGGCGACTGCGCGAAATTGGGTTTGTGGCGTTAGAGCGAGCGGACAAGGCCACGCTGCTGCGGCGAGTGACATTTGATTTGATTGGTCTCCCGCCGACACCCGAGGAGATTGCGGTGTTCCTCGATGACGCCGGGTCCGAGGCTTACGAGCGAGTTGTCGATCGGTTGCTGGCTTCGCCCGGATACGGGGAGCGGTGGGGGCAGCACTGGCTCGATCTGGCCCGGTTCGCGGAGACCGATGGGTTTGAATTCGATGCCGTGCGACCGAATGCCTGGCGGTATCGCGACTGGGTGATCGAGGCTCTCAACAACGACCTGCCGTTCGACCGATTCGTGCAGCAGCAGATCGCGGGGGACGAGTTGTGGCCCGACGATCCTCAAGCGGCGATCGCCACCGGGTTCCTGCTCTGCGGACCCGACATGCCCGATATCAACGATCAGGACGAGCGGAGGCACACGATTCTGAACGAGCTGGCGGGAACAGTCGGCTCGGTCTTCCTCGGGTTGTCGGTCGGGTGTGCCCAGTGTCACGATCACAAGATCGACCCGATCAGCCAGGCCGACTTCTATCGTTTGCGAGCCTTCTTCGATCGCGGCGACCTCTTCAAGGATCATCCGATCGCGACGCCTGAAGAGCGGTCCGCGCATGAGGTGGCTCGCAAGGCGACGGCTCCGCTGGAGAAGGAACTGAAACAACTCGACGATGCGGCGCGGAAGCGACTGCGCGAGCAAAACCCCGATCTGCAACCGACGGCCGCCGACTTGAGAGAAGCGTTGAAGGAGGACGAGCGAACGCGACGCGACGAACTTGTTACCGAGTTGGCCCGGTTGCCAAAGGTTCCCGAGTTGGCTCACGGTCGCGTTTTCAAGAATGGGGCCGAACGAATGTCCGTCGTGGCGATTCGTGGTGACTTCAAACGTCCCGGTGCCGAGGTGCAGCCTGCGTTTTTGAGGATTGCCGATTCCTTCGTGGGGTGGGCACCGCCCACCAAATCTCAACCAGAATTGGTGGGCGGTGCCCACCCTACGCGATCCGATCTCGCGCGCTGGTTGACGCGGGCCGACCATCCGCTCGTTCCGCGCGTGATGGCCAATCGGCTCTGGCAGTTTCACTTTGGTGAGGGGCTGTGTCGCTCACCGAGCGACTTCGGTTACAGCGGTTCGGATCCGTCTCATCCCGAATTGTTGGACTGGCTCGCCAGCGAACTGACTCGCGATGGCGGGAGTCTCAAGCGGATGCACCGGATGATGATGACTTCGGCGGCCTATCAACGGGCGGCTCGACCGGGAACAGGCGAGTCTTCGCGAGCACTCTGGAACACGGTGCAGGCGGCCGATCCCGACAACCGATTGTGGGGCCGAATGACGCCGCGTCGGTTGGAGGGGGAGACGATTCGTGACGCGATGCTGTCGGCGGCGGGTGTCCTCAGCGAACGACAGGGTGGGCCCGGCGCGAGGCCACCGCTGCCGAAAGAGATGATCGCTACGTTGCTCAAGAACCAGTGGACGGTCTCTCCTGACGAGGAGGATCACCGGCGACGCAGCATCCATCTGATGGTCCGGCGCAATCTGCGTTACCCGTTGTTCGAGGTCTTCGATCGACCCGATACCAACGCCACGTGCGCGAAGCGATCGCGGTCAACGGTCGCTCCACAGGCACTCGCGCTGCTGAACTCGGAACTCAGCCTGTCGCTGGCTGAAACGCTGGCGAACCGCATCACGCGCGAAGCCACCGGTGCGGACCAGCAGGTTCAGTTGGCGTTCCAACTGGTCTTGGGACGCCAACCGACCGGCGAAGAGCTGGCGTGGTCGAACGACTTCCTTCAAGAAGAGTCGCGTCCGAATCAGGCAGACCAACGCAACGCACTTCACCGACTCTGCCTGGCCCTCTTCAACGCGAACGAGTTTTTGTACGTGGACTGACTGAGGAACGAGGTCGCAATAATTTCCCGATCAGCCTGCTTCACCTCGACTTCTTCTTCGGGAAGTTATTACGACCGCGTTCGCTGAAAGCGGGTTTGGCAACGACACAGCGGGTTCGTATCAGCGGCGGCTGGGTAGCAGGCCGATAAGATGGGAGTCGGTTCGCTTACCCCTCGCTTGGTGATTCTTCTCATGCACATTTCCCGTCGAATGAACTGCCGCTGGAGTTGGACCAATGGCACTCACTTTGGAATCCGAATGTGGTGTTTGTCGTCTTTCGCTCCGCGAAAGAGCATTCTTTCGCGGAGCGAAAGACGACACTGGCCGACCGCGATGACTTCGTTGGTACTGATCGGAGCCTGTTGCCTCGCAATGGGTCTTTGCCCAACGGCGGGATTTGCCGGTGAGGCTCAGTTAAAGAACGGCATGATTGTCAGCGGCAACATGTGGCTGCTCGACAAGCTGGCGGGGCGTCGAGTTGGGAAGGATCAAAAGCCAGATGTCAGGGATGCGGACCCGATACCGCGCAACATCGTGCTGATCGAGAGTGGTTGGCAGAAGGTGTTCGTCCCGAGGCAGCAGATTCCGGACAGCCAGATCGACAGCCAAGTTCAGCTCAAGCCGCTCGCGTTCACGTTCAAGCATCAGCGAGTGAACCCGCAGATCAACCTCGCGCAATCCGGTTCGATCAGCTACATGGAGCCGTTCGATGAACACGGGCGGCGACGCTTCACGTTTGAGACCTCGCGCGGTGCGCAGGAGGTCTTTCAGGGGATCACGCAGATCGAGCCGGATCACATCGTGATTGAGGGCTTGAACTGCCAGTGGAAGTCGGGGATGTCGCTGAAGGCGCTGCCGATCGAGACGCTCAACGCGTTGTTGAGAAAACAGGTCAAGGCGGATGACCCAGGTGCGCGACTCGGCCTCGTCGGCTTCTATCGGCAGGCGGAGCATTTCCCAGAGGCGTTTCAAGAACTCGACGCGATCGCGCGCGAGTTTTCCGATCAACAGGGGCGGTGCGACATCGCGCGCACAGTACTGGTCGATCAATTTGGGCGCGAGGTCTTGCGGGAACTAGGGCGACGCCGAGCGGCGGGCCAGCATCAGTTGGCCGAAAAGTTCATCAAGACGCTCTCACGACAGCAGCTTGGCGGCGCTGTCGCAGAAGACGTGAGAGTCTTCGTCGCGAGCTACGATCAGGCGCGGCAGTCCGTTGAGAAAGTGAAGAGCCTGCTGATCGACTGGCAGGCAAAAGTGAAGAACGCGGAACTCGTCGGGCGTTTGCAGCCGTTGCGCTCCGAAATCAACGAGCAACTCAGCGTGGAGACGCTGCCTCGACTGGATGCGTTCCTCAAGGCGGAAGGGGACACGCAGTTCACACCCGATCAACACTTGGCACTCGCGTACTCGGGGTGGGTCGTGGGGCCAGCCAATGCGGTGACGGACCTCAATCAAGCCGTCCGCTTCTGGGACGCGCGATTCACGATGCTCGAATACGTTCGCGCCGACAACGTGCAGGAATGGGAACGGTTGTTCCAGCAATTGCGGCGGGTCGAGGGCGTTGGCCCGAAAGTGGTGCTGCAGCTCGCGCAGCAGTTGCCGCCCTCGCTCGATGCCGACGGGATCGAGCCGGGTGAATTGCATCGCGTCCTCGTCACGCCCGCAGGCCGGGTTCCTGAAGTCGCGTACACGGTGCTGCTGCCGCCGGAATACTCGCCGCACCACAACTATCCGCTGTTGATCTCGCTCCGTTCGCGCGGTCGCACCAACGACGAATTGCTGCGCTGGTGGGGCGGTCAGCTCGACAAACCGGGGCCGTCGATGAAACGCGGTTACATCGTGATCGCTCCCGAATACACCGACGAGAAGCAGGCCGAGTACACGTACAGCGCGACCACGCACCAGATCGTGATCGACTCCCTGCGCGATGCCCGGCGGCGGTTCAGCGTCGATGCCGACCGCGTCTTCCTCTCCGGGCATGGCATGGGAGCCGACGCGGCCTTCGATCTCGGGATGTCTCACCCCGACGAGTTCGCCGGGGTGATCCCGATCGGCGGGAACTGTCTGCATTACCCCAAGGCTGTCTACGAGAATGGTCGCCACACGGCGTGGTATGTCATCGGTCGCGGCTTCGACGGTGGCGATCAGCGCGACATCACCAATGACTTCGTGTTCGACAACATTTTCAAACGCGGCGCCCAGTTCGACTTCATGCTGGTCGAGTACCTCGGGCGGGGCCTCGACGGATACCTCGAAGAGATTCCGAAGTTGTTCGATTGGATGGACCTCCACCGGCGAGCAACCGTACCGAGAGGCATCAACGTCCAGACGATCCGCAAAACGGACAATCGGTTCTTCTGGGTGACAGCCCTCGATCTGCCACGCACCACCATCCTGCCGCCGCCACCGGGCTTCAGTCAGAAGCCCAACGAGATGTCGATCGAGGCTCACGTCAAAGCGAACAACTCCGTGTCGATCAAGTCTCCCGCGAAGAAGTTCGTGGTCCGGTTTTTGCCCGACGTAATCGACCTCAACAACCGCATCATCGTGACGATCAACGGCGGCCGTGAGTTCAACGGCTTCGTCTCACCCGACAGCCTCGCCATCTTGGAAGAGCTGCGTACGACCGGCGATCGCACGCGGCTACCGCTCGCCACGATGACGTTTGGGAAGTGATACGGAAGTCCGAGAATGGGCTGTTCCATCGTTTAACCACGTGGGCAACGCCCCGCGCGTCGTGCGACATGGAAAGCTGTTTCGCCTTCGACGCGCGGGGCGTTGCCCACGCGGTTAAACGAAGCAACGGCCTCAACCACTTTGCGCGGTGTCGGCGTGACCGCTGGCGTCGGATGAGTCTGCTTCGCGCGAGGGCGGAACTTGCGGTTCAACATACGTCCCCGGTTTGATCTGCGGGCCGGTCTTGTATTGGTCGAGGATCGACGCGATCAGGGGCGCTTCGATGGATTCCTTTTCGAGCAGTTCGCGCGTGAGATGCTCCATCGCGGGGCGGCGCGCGGCGAGGATGTCGCGGGCGGTCTCGTAAGCGGCGTCGATGATTCGACGGACTTCGAGGTCGATCTCCCGAATCGTTTCTTCACTGTGAGCGTAGTCGGACGAGCCGACTGATCCCATCAGAAAGGCGCTCTTGCGCGACTCGCTGTAATGGACGCGGCCCAGCTTCGGACTCATGCCAAACTCGGTGATCATCCGTCGTGCCATGTCCGTCGCGCGTTGAAGGTCGTTGGCCCCGCCGGTGGATGACTCTTGATAAATCAGGTCTTCGGCCGCAATGCCGCCCAAGAGACTGCAAATGCGGTTGAAGAGTTCGGTCTGGGTCGAGAGCTGCCGATCGTCTTCGGGCCGGTGCATCGTGTAGCCGAGCGCACCGAGACCGCGCGGGATGATCGAGACTTTGTGAACGTGATCGAGATGCGGCAGCGAGCAACCGACGAGCGCGTGCCCGATCTCGTGCCACGCGACGCGTTGTTTGACATCTTCCGGAATGACGCGGGCCGTCTTTTCGAGACCCGCCACGACGCGCTCGAAGCCCTCTTCAAACTCGGCGTTCGTCACGGCGGACTTGTTTTTGCGCGCGGCCAGCAGCGCCGCTTCGTTCACCAAGTTGGCGAGGTCCGCACCGACAAAGCCCGCCGTGAACTTGGCGAGGTACTTCAAGTTCACGCTGTCGTCCGTTTTGATCTTTGCGGCGTGGACCTTCAGGATCGCTTCGCGTCCCTTAATGTCGGGGCGATCGACGAGGACGTTGCGATCGAACCGACCAGGCCGCATCAGGGCCGGGTCGAGTGTTTCGGGGCGGTTCGTCGCGGCAAGGACGATCACGCTTTGATCGGAGCTGAAACCGTCCATCTCGACGAGGAGTGCGTTGAGCGTCTGGTCGCGTTCTTCACCGCCACCCTGTGCCCCGTGGCTGCGGACCTTGCCGATGGCATCCAACTCGTCGATGAAGATGATCGCTGGCGAACGTTGTCCCGCCTGTTGGAACATGTCGCGCACGCGGGCGGCTCCGACACCGACGAACAACTCGACGAAGTCAGACCCCGACAACCCGAAGAACGGGACTCCCGCTTCTCCCGCCACGGCCTTCGCCAGCAGCGTCTTCCCTGTTCCGGGCGGTCCCACCAGCAAGACCCCGCGCGGGATGCGGCCACCCAGCGCTTGATACTTGCCGGGGTTGCGCAGGAACTCGACGATCTCACGCAGCTCTTCGACCGCTTCGTCGATTCCCGCCACGTCGTTGAATGTGATGCCAAGTTCTTCCTGAACGTAGAGCTTGCCGCGACTGCGTCCGAAGGCGATCGCCGAACCGGCACCGCCTCCGCGCTGAAACATCATGTACAGCGATCCGACACAGAAGAGGATGAAGACCGTGGTGAGCAACACTTCCGGCCAGCGTGTGACCGGTTCGTCGTAGCTCCAATGGATGCTGGCTTGGTCGAGCAGGTCGGTCAGTTTGGACTCGTTCTGTCCCTGCATCCCGACGATGGAGACCGAGAACAGATTCGGAACCGTCTTCGAGTTGGCGAGGTCTTTCGGTTGATCCTGATACGTGAGCGAACGGAGTCCGAGCTTGAGTTCATAGACGTTGGCCGGACCCAGCACGCGAGTGGCAACTTGCGATTTGAAGTCGCTGAAGGAGAGTTTTTTGGTCCGCCACTTGTTGGCAAATCCAAAAACGATCGCTCCCACAACGAGCATCGCCAGCAAGAGCCAGAAGAGATTGGTCCCCTGCCCCTTGTCGGGCTTCTTCGCACGGCTCGGTGGCAACGGGGGCTTGGATCCTGGGCCAGAACCTTTGGAATCAGAATCGGCCATGGGGAGCATGAGGTCTTCGGCATGGCGAGAGTGGTCGGCGGGTGAGTTCAAAGCGGAGCAGCCATCACGAGAGTACGGCGGTTGAAGTGGAAGCACGCGGGCAACTCTAAGTGCGCTCTTCGACATGGTCAACCAGTTTGAGCTTATCGCGGCCTTTCCACATCAAAGCACGAGGCAAAATCACAAACGAGTGTTTGTCAAATTCCACAGGATGCCGATTGGCAACATCGTGGCAATTTTGTCCGGAAGGTTTGCATGTTGACGAGAAAATGATTTGCCAACGCCATTTTTCATAGGTTCGACACAGGACTGGAAGTCTTTCGCGTGGTCGCGAGATGAGGCACTCCTGTTAGTGGGAGCACAGTCGTTCGACTAGGAAGACCGAGGAGAATTCACCATGAATCACGTTCGTCAAATCAATGGGATGGATCGGGATCGTCGCGGAGCCATCCTCGTGTTGGCGGCGATCTTCATGACGGTGATGTTGGCGTTTGTCGCGTTCGCGGTGGACATGAGTTACATGTCGCTGACGAAGACGCAGCTTCAGGCGGCGGCCGATGCCAGCGCACTCGCGGGAGCGTTGGAGCTGAGTGCCACGGACGATCCGGCCACCGTCCGAACCAATGCCTTAGTGCGTATCCACGCTATGCCTAGCGCCCTCTGCGTAGGCTTGGTAGTCTGGGGGCCACCCGGGAGGTGGCCGATGGCATATTCGAAGGAATTTC
>JAYVDI010000158.1:0-21023 GCA_043749505.1 Schlesneria sp.
ACCGGCTTCCTGCGGATGGCGGCCGATCCGACGGCGAGCGGGCAGGGGGAGCCGGATGCCTCGCGCAACCAGGTCGTCGCCGACACGATCAAGATCGTCTCATCGAGCCTGCTCGGGCTGAGTGTCGGTTGTGCACAGTGTCACGACCACCGCTACGACCCGATTCCGCAGGCCGACTATTTTCAATTGCGAGCGATTTTTGAATCGGCACTCGATCCCAAGGGCTGGGTCATCCCGCGCGACCGGGTTATTTCGTTGTACACGGACGAAGACCGAGCCATGTCCGCCGCCATCGAGGCCGACGCCGCGAAGCTCCAAACCGACGTGAACACGAAGCGGCAGAAGTTCATCGACACGGCGTTCGATCTCGAAATCGAAAAGCATCCGGCCGACCAGCGCGATGCCTTGCGAACCGCCTTCAAAACTCCCGCCGACAAGCAAACGGACGAGCAAAAGAAACTGGTTGCCAACACTCCCAGCCTGAACATCAACGGCGGCAACCTGTACCAATACAACATGGGAGCCGCCGACGAATTGAAGAAGGACGAAGCGGGCATCGCAACGAAGCGGGCCGAGAAAAAGGTCGAGGACTTCGTCAGCATCCTCATGGAATCGGGGGGATGCCCTATCCGACGTATCTCTTCCATCGAGGCGATCACCGTTCGCCGGACGAACGATCCGGGCCGGGTTGGACCCTTCTTCTTTCAAAATGTTCCACACGGTCTGACGGCTGATCTTATTGATTCCGAGTTTGCGTAACTCGCCGACGATCCGGGTCAGCCCAAAGCCAGTTTCAGCAGCAATCGACAGGACCAATTCACGCAGTTGTTTTGGCTTCCGCTGACCGCCTTTGGGCTTCTTGCATTTCGGCTTAACAACCACCTCGTCTCAAATCCACCGATAGAACGAGGCTGGACTGACAATCGAGATCAGCTCTTCAATTGCCTTGCCAACGGCCCTCCCGAACTTTAAGAGAGTCTTCCACTCTTCGGTCGTCGTGTGAATCTGCTTGGGGAGCCGTGCGCGGAGGATCTTGTTTTCGTATTTGAGATACCACTTTGAGATACTCCACATACTTGGCCAGTTCCCGGTCGCTGGCAGAGGCGATCAAAGCCAGGAGTGGGTGGAAAAATCGCTGCATGGCAGTATTGTCGGATGTGGTTGTTATGGGAGGGGATTACATATTCGTTGTACCCCGCCTTGTACCGAGAAAACCGTCCGTTTTGAGCGAGTTGCTGGTGAGTGGGCGACCGGGTGACTGGTCACCCACTGGGGTGGACTGACGCCTCAACCCCATTTCTCAGAACGTCGCAGGTACAACAGAATGGTGTCACGGGGCCGCTCAAGGGGTCACCCTCTGGCACAACCGACCGAAATCGCCGAGCCCGCCGGACGCGGTTTTGAGCCTCGTTTAGGCATACCCTGACACAGCCGGGCACTTGCTGTAACCAATTGGCACAATTGACTTAAGATGGCCTACGGAGCCGAAGGCTGCGGCGTACTTGGAGCCGGGCTTGTCGGATTCGGAACTTTTGGCGGCGGAACGTTCTTTACAAAGAATCCGCAGCGTTGGGCGACGTTGCAGAAAAATGGCGTAACAATGGGGATCAGAATTCTGGTGCCGCCCGAAATGACTCCTCCAGCAATTGCGCCTCCTCTGGTCGCGATGAGCCCACCGACGACTTCGACAGGTTCGCCATCGATGACGTAGCTCGTGAGACCGCCCGCACTACCACCAAGTACAGTAGGGTGCGTGGAGTCTTTGGAACGGACCACTTAATTCTTGACCGGTGCGTTCCTAAGCCTCCACCCACCCTACATGCGGCGAAGCAACTATCGGGTGGGGACTAGGTGTTCGGCGGCCAACTTTGGGAGCAGTTGCTGTACGAACTGGATAGCTTCCTCGACCTGATCGGCTTGGATCAGTACGAGGTCTCCTTGACGCATCTTTCTGAGCGTCATTTCGATTGCCAGCATCTCACCCCGCGTCTCGTGGATGTTCTCGGACAGGAGGCGTTGGCCGCGTTCGAGGCCCTGTCGCATGAGACGAATCACTTCGCCATCAGCCCGGCCTCGAGTGCATTGATCTTCGTAGATCACCATCTCATCAAAGCCGTTGGCGATGAGTTCGCCCTGCTGGATGATGTCTTCGTCACGACGGTCGCCTGCAGCGGTGTACATGATGACACGGCGTTCGTGCGGCATCCGGTCGAACGCATCGCAGAGAGCAACCAGTGCCGCAGAGTTGTGTCCGTAGTCGATCACAATCGTCGAACCACGGAACTGCACGACATTGAATCGGGCGGGAACCTTTTGCGGATCGTTGACGAACGTTTCGAGGGCGTGACGAATCATCTCGAAGGGAACGCCCAGCGTCCAACCGGCGGCGGCGGCGGCCATCACGTTTTCGACTTGGAAGCCGATCAGTCCACCAAACGTCAGTGGCACGGCGTCGAGCAGCGCGATGCGGGCGTCCCACGAACCTTCCGCCGCCATGATGCAGTTGTTCTGCACATAGACCACTTTGCCCCCTTTGGCTCGATGAGCGGCAAGGACCGGATGATCGGGCGTCTTTGCGAAGAACAAGACTTTGCCGGGACAGTAATCGGCCATCGCGGCCGTGAGCGGATCTTCGGCATTGAGGACCGCATAGCCGTGTGGCGCGACCGCCTCGACGGTGACACGCTTCACGCGGGCAAGCTGTTCCGGCGTGTCGATGCCATTCAGGCCGAGATGGTCGCCATCAGCAATGTTCGTCACGACGGCGGTGTTGCAAAGATCGAAGCCCAAGCCTTCGCGAAGGATTCCGCCACGAGCGGTCTCCAGCACGGCGGCCTCAACCACCGGGTTGGCCAACACGGTGCGAGCACTCTTCGGCCCGCTGCAATCTCCCGTGTCGATGCGGCGGTCGTTGATGTACACGCCGTCCGTGCAGGTCATGCCGACTCGCTTGCCAGTGCAACGAAGCAGGTGAGCGATCAAGCGGGTCGTCGTCGTTTTGCCGTTCGTGCCCGTGACGGAGACGGTTGGAATGCGACCGTCATCGGTCTCGTCGAACATTGTGCCGACAATTGCCTCACCGACCGGACGCCCCTTGCCGTAGGACGGTTCGAGGTGCATTCGGAGGCCGGGCGCGGCGTTGATCTCCACAATCACCCCTCCCTGCTGTTCGAGCGGCCGACTGATATCCATCGCGACCACATCAACTCCCGCGATGTCGAGACCCACCATCCGCACGCCCTCGACGATGCGAGCCGCCACTTCGGGATGAACGAGGTCGGTCACATCCGTCGCAGAACCGCCAGTGCTCAGGTTCGCATTGCGGCGGATCAGAACCACTTGTCCCGCAGCGGGAACCGAATCGACCGTCAAGCCCTGCTCGGCGAGAACTCCTTTGGCGATTTCATCCAATCGGAACTTACTGAGTGAGGTCGCGTGATCTTCGCCGCGGCGCGGGTCTTTGTTCGCCTCTTCAACAAGTTGCGTAATCGAGTTCCGGCCGTCGCCCGTCACGAGGGGAGGTTCGCGTCGAGCAGCGGCCACCAGTTTGTAGCCGATCACTAACAGCCGATAGTCCGCCCCGTGAGCGAACTTCTCGCAAATGATCTCACTTCCCTCTTCGATCGCGGCGGCATAGGCGGCGAAGACTTGTTCGCGGGTGTTCAGGTTCACTGCGACGCCGCGTCCCTGATTTCCGTCTTGCGGCTTGATGACGACGGGAACGCCGATTTCCTGAGCGGCCGCCCACGCATCCTCGCCACTCGTGATCGGACGGCCCTTTGGAACCGGGACGCCAATTGCGGCGAGCAGGTTTTTCGTCAGTTCCTTGTCTTGGACGATCGACTCGGCGACGGCAGAGGTCTTGTCGGTCTCAGCGGCGAGAATGCGATGCTGGCGAGAACCGTATCCAAGTTGCACCAGACTGCGATCATTCAGACGGCGCGCCGGGATGCCGCGAGCGAGCGCCGCACGAACGATCGAACCGGTACTGGGACCGAGGCGGATCTGTTGGTCCAAGCTCCGAATTTCGGCCAGCTTCGCCACGACATCAAATGGGTGATCGTCGATAGCCGCTCGTACCAACTCAGCCGCCACGTCCAAAGCCAAACGCCCGACCGGTTCCTCGCGGTACTGGACGACACATTTGTATTGGCCTGGTTCTTTGGTCTCAGCCACGCGGCCGAGATTGACTGGCGAACCGGCTTGAGTCTGAAGTTCGAGCGCCGTTCGCACAAGCAATTCTGACAGGATGAGCCGTGGCGAGTGACTCGCCCCCGCATGAACACTAGAAGGCAAAGGTGCAACGACCCCGGCGAGCATTCGCCCCGCCCGGCCTCGAACGACATCGACATCGTTCGCTGTGAGTTGAAGATGTCGCGCCAGATCGACAATTGTTTCAAGAACTGTCGCCTGCGACCAAATATTTGGACCACGCAAAGCTCGCGTCGTGCCCATATCCATAATGAACTTGTCCTTCGATACCTGCTTCTTAACCGCCCGAGCTGACTCCGACAAACCGTTCGGCTGTCGCTGCTCTTGGCTGGCAACCTTTCGGCTGTCAGCCTCGTCCTGCGAGCACCCTCCACTAGGGGGAGTCCTTCGAGGCAGTCCTTTTATTTCTCACGGCCCACGTCTGTGGACCCACTGAAAGTTTTCGATTGTTCGCAATCGCCGTGCCGCAGTCGGCTCGGTCTCATTTCAACTTCCCACTGACTCCGGCAGTTCCAGTCCCAACAACGATTGCAGTTTCCGCACGGTCTTCGGCACTGTACACGTTTGAATGACCAACATCTCACCGCGCCCCAACTTGTTCCATGCGGCGTCCACCGCTGTGTTCCAGTCTTGAATTTCGTCGATCCGCTTTGTGCGAGCCGCACCCTCAACACCGATCGCATCGACTGCGGCTCGCAGAATTCGAGTCACTTCGCCAGCAGGCCGATCGACGCCGTTCTCGATCTCACACAAGATCACTCGGTCGAATGCCCGGCCCAGTAAATCGCCTTGTTTGGAAATGTCTTGGTCGCGCCGGTCCTCTTCAGCCGAGTACACGACCGTGCGTCGCTCGTGAGGAAAGTTGTCAATCGCCTCGATCAGCGCGACGAGGGCTGACGAGTTGCGACCGTCCGTCACGACGAGTGTTCTATCGGCCGACTCTAACACGTTGAACCGCGCAGGGTTGTCAAACAGATTGCCTTGGAACGCCTGAAGCCCGCCGGCAATTTGTGCTGGCGCGATGCACAGTGCCCAGCCAGCCGCAGCGGCGGCGAGGACGTTTTCAATCTGAAAGCCCACGCGACCGCCGTGCGTGCAGGGAAGTTCGTCCACCGAGATCAACGTCGTTTCGTCAGTTCCTTCGCACAACATGATTTGGCGGTTCCGAACGACAACGGTTCTGAGACCGGCAGTGCGGTGCTGTTGAATCATAGGATGATCGGGATCGCGGGCGAAGAACGTCACACCGCCAGCCGACAGTTCGGCCATCTTTGCCACAAGTGGGTCGGTGGCATTGAGGACGGCCATTCCGGATGGCAGTACAACATCCACCGGCGTCCGCTTCACCTTGAACATGTCCTCGGGCGAGTCGATGAATGCCTTGCCGAGATGATCGCCGTCTCCAATGTTGGTGACGATCGCCACGTCGCACTTATCGACCCCGAGTCCCTCCCGCAGGATGCCGCCGCGCGCCGCCTCGAATACAGCCGCCGTGACCAGAGGATTCAGCAGGACGTTTTTCGCGCTGCGTGGACCGGCACAATCGCCCTGATCGATGACTCGCCCGTCGATCGTCACTCCGTCACTGCACGTTGTCCCAACGTAATGTCCCGCCGCCTTCAATATTGAAGTGACCATCCGCGTGCAGGTTGTTTTGCCATTCGTCCCCGTGATCGAGACGACCGGTATCCGGCCGGTATCTTCAGGGTTGGGAAACAGTGTCGCCAGAATGGCTTCCCCAACGGGTCGCGGCTTTCCGGCACTCGGCTTCAAGTGCATCAACAATCCAGGACCAGCATTGACTTCGACGATCACGCCTCTCTGTTCTTCCAGAGGACGTCCGATGTCTTCCACGACGAGATCCAATCCGGCGATATCCAATCCAATCACCTGAGCGGCTTGGACGGCATGTTCGACGATCGACGGATGCACGCTGTCGGTCACGTCGATGGTTGGCACGTCGTGGCGTCGGATCGTCACGCGCACACCGGCTGCGGGAACCGACCCCGGCGAATATCCCTGCCGCTCTAGCTCCACAGTCAGCAGTGCATCGATTTTCACTTTGCCCAGCAGGCAGTTCTCGTCCTCTCCGCGCCGCGGATCGGCATTGATCTGCGACTCCAAAAGCTCCGCGATGGTGTGCTGTCCATCGGCGATCATTTCCGTCGCATCGCCGCGCGCCGCAGCGACAAGTTTTCCGCCAACCACCAAGAGCCGGTGTTCGGACCCGGGCGCGAATCGTTCGACCAAGACACCTGATCCCTCTTTGATCGCGGCCAGATACGCAGTCTTGATCTGCTGTTCGTCGGTCAGGTCCATGAAGACGCCACGCCCGTGATTGCCATCTGTCGGCTTGATGACCACGGAACCGTCCAGTTCCTTCGCAGCCTCCCAAGCATCTTCGGGACTTTCGACTTCGCGGCCTTCCGGAACCGGAATGCCCGCCGACCGCAACAGCGTCTTCGTGAGATCCTTGTCTTGAGCGATCGACTCAGCGATCGCACTCGTGTTGTCCGTCTCGGCGGTCCAGATCCTACGCTGCCGAATTCCCTGACCGAGTTGAACAAGACTACGGGCATTCAGTCGCCGCATCGGAATGTTACGGAGCCGCGCCGCTTCCACAATCGCCATCGTGCTAGGGCCGAGACAGACGCGGTCCGCCAACTCACGCAATCGTTTCAAATGACCGTCGATGTCGAACGGCAGATCGAACACAGCGGCCATCAACAGATCACGGGCTGTTTCGAGGCACGCACGCCCAAGAGTTTCCTCATGGTAGCGGATGGCGACTTTGAACAGTCCCTCTTGAGTTGTCTCACGCGCCCGACCGTAACCGACCGGAGTTCCCGCGAGAGTTTCCAATTCGAGCGTCGTGTGTTCCAGAATGTGGGCGAGATACGTTCCCCAGCGGAGCCGTTGGAAAAATCCGCCTCGTTCCCCGACGCTGCACCGATGTTCGATCATCGATGGCAGCCACGTCATCAATCGGTCGTTAAACCCAGGAAACGTCGTCGATGACGAGTCCTTCAGCGGGCCTAGCTCGACCCACGCTTCCAGCACCGTGTGCCGCGACCAAATGTTGGGGCCTCGCAGCGCGAGGACTTTCAAAATCCGCATAGGTTGTCACCTGTAACTCGAACGAGACCAGTGATCGGCATCCGTACTTCGCACAAGGTTTCGCCGCGAACACGAGCGACTGGTACTGCGAACAAGCCTCTGGCCTCACACCAATCCGCAGTGTGAACAAGAAACTGCGATGAGACAGACATCGCTCCGCGCACGAAGCGTCCGCCGTTGGATATCGCCAAAGGATCGAAGTTCAGGTTCTGCCGGAGTGCGGCGGAGCAGTAAGAGGGTTGGTCCGTGCGAGACATGTCTGCGAGCGGAGTTGTTCAGATGAGGAGCATCCAGTTTCCACGCAACTGAATGCCACAACAGGCGAGATAGGCCGGAAATCCGTTCTGACCAACGGTTGAGCATTATTACGGCAGTTGATCGGTGATTCCATGAACAATTCGTCGAGTGCCACCGCCGGCTCCAACTTCTCGTCAGTCGCCGCTCCAGCAGTTCTACCCGCCGCGACCCGTACCACGCATCAGACACTTCAACTCTTTTGAATCGCGAAACGCACTCACGATCCAAGTGCAGATGGTTTCTCACGTAAGCCCGGCCAGCAATGGCATCGGCCCTGCTGAATGTGAGGGTGCTTAAATGAAGGCCCCACGGCTCCGTCCAATTACACAATGGCCAAGAGATTCTTCACGAGTTGAGTATTCCACGAACAATCGCGCAAGTTGGCGGAGATATTCGTGCTGCCGGTCATGCGGAGTAGGCTGAGGCCCGCGTTGCTGAGGGCCGCCATGACTTTTGGGGCCGGAGCGTGTGCGGATGCGGTCTTCGCCGAGCGTTTCATCGCGGACGTAAAACTGACTGTTTTCGATCGTCCAGTGATGGCGGTTGAGTTCCAGCGGACGGGCCGGGTGGGCCTGGCGCGCCGCAGGCTGGTGACGCTGTAGACGGTCTCGTGGGAAGTTTTGCGTTCGCCGGTGGTGCGGTCGGTCCACGCGCATACGCGGATGCTCTCGTCACATCCCACCGTGATGTTCGTGTTCGTGCAACTTGGCGGCGGCCGATTGTCGGGCGGCGGCGTGGAGTTGGAGTTCGGCTTCCAGTTGATGGCGCTGAATTTCGACCGCAGCGTCGAACTTTTGGAGGACGTTCAACGCCTTGTCCTTCGACGCCACCAATCCAATCAACAGGTACTGCGCGATCGCGACGCCATAGCAGACCCAGCCGACTTCACCGGGTTCGATGACGGCCAGAATCGCGAACACCGGTGAGGAACGATTGAGATGCTGGCAGACCACACCTTTGAGTAGCTGCGGGATATAGCGGACGATGCTCCAGCAGACGCGACCTCGTTCGATCTTCGGCGGCTGTGGGCCGGGATAGATCAACGCGAACAGAGACTGATCCGGCATCCCTTCGATCACGCCAATTGCCAGCAGCAGTCGGCCCGCCATGAACAAAAGATTGCGGTCGTCGAGTACTTCCTGACTCACCCAACCGAAGACGAGCGACTCCATGTTCTTGGTGGCGAGCAACAGCAGCAGCGCCCCGCGAAACCATTGTTCAAGATCCTTCTCCAGTTCCTCATCGAGTTCCTGCACCTTGACGACGCGGCGCACAAACAACCGAAAAAACGGGATGGCGATGAAGCCGAGAAACAACCTCACGAGGGGCTTCAGCAGCGGCTGAAGCAATCGCGTCGGCATCAGAAAATTCATCAACTCAATCACGTCGGACCTTCAGTAAATCAGGCTCTGTCGGAAAACAGGAGAACCTGGCTCCTGCTAAGCCGCTGAGTCGAGAGACTCGTCACCGCGTTGCTTCCTTGCCTCGGTGCCCATTCAGAGTTTCCCGACAGAACCTCGTTCACGTGCCCGCACGTAGTGAGGCCGAGAAGTCGCATGCAATTCAGGCTGCGGACTCTTGACCGCCACAGGGGAACTCAGCGGCCTAAAGGCGCGCCAAGCACTTCACTTTTCACAGAGTGAACTATTCAGTCAGCCAGCCTAACTGAACAGTTCGAGCAGCGGCTCGCCAGTCGAGAGCGGGCGAGTAAAGCCGTCTTTGCCGAGTCGCATGTCCAACGGCACTCCCAGCGAATGAAAGATCGTCGCACCCAGATCTTGAGGGCGTACGGGACGATCCTTCACATAGGCACCGTGCTTGTCGGTCTCGCCGTAAACCCGACCACCGCGAATGCCGCCGCCGGCGACAATCGTGGAGAAGCAGGACGGCCAGTGTTGGCGACCGGGGTTTGCCGCGCCGTTCTGATTGATGTTCGGCGTGCGACCGAACTCACCGGTGACGACCACCATCGTGTTTTCCAGGATACCGCGATCATGCAGATCCGTGAGCAGCGCCGACAGACCTTCATCGAGACAGGGCAGGCACCAGCCCATGCCGTACGACCCGCTGCCGAAAGCGTTGCCCATGCCCATCTCACCGCCGTGCATGTCCCAGCTTGAGGCGGGAGGTCCGCCGCCGCCGTTCGGAGACGGGCCGGTCCATCCGTTGACCGTGACGAAGCCGACACCCGACTCGATCAGCCGTCGCGCGAGCAACAGGTTCTGTCCCAGCGGATGCATTCCGTAGCGATCCCGAACCGCCTGAGGTTCACGATGCAATTCAAACGGCTCACGCCCTTCCGAGCCACTCGTCAAATCGAAAGCTCGGCCGTGAAGTTCCTGCCAGTCGGTTGTCGCGCGGTGTCGCACGATGCCATCCACCGCAGGGCTGAGTCCGTTGAGCAATCGTCGGCGCTCGTGCATACGCTCTGTCGTCACTGCTGCGATCAATTCATCAGGCGGTGTGAAATTTGGCATCGCCGGATGATTCGTCGCCGAGCCGACAAACAACGGGCTGTGCATCATGCCAAGATGCCCGCCGTTCCCAATGTTCACAGCACAGAAGACCGGATCGCCGACGCATTTGATCAGCCAGACATACGGCGCGATGCTTCTGTCGTCGGGACGGGCCCTCGAGAGGATTGATCCGATGTAAGGGGCGTCGAGTGGTGCCTCAGCCTGACCGCTCAGCATGTGATGCATCGCGTCGAAATGGTTGCTGATATTGCCGACATGGGTCATCGATCGAATTAACGTGATGTGGTCAGTCAGCTTCGCCAGTCGAGTGTGCATCTCATTGATGTTCATCCCCGGCACAGCCGTCGCGATCGGTGAATACGGCCCGCGAATTGTGTCGGGAGCGTCCGGCTTCAAGTCCCACGTATCGATGTGACTCGGACCGCCGCACAACAAAATGAAGATGCACGATTTCTTCGCGACTCCCTTGCCGAGGCCCCGTTTGGGATCGACTCCCGCCGCCACCATACCGGGGAGTCCCATCGGCAAGGCACCGATCCCCGCCGCTTGCAACATCTGGCGGCGAGAAAACATGGCGGTTCGATCAGGTGTGGTGTTTGTTGGGCGGCTCATCGATTGTCCTTCGGCAAATGACCAAACGCGGATCCCAGACAACGGCGAACGTGCTGGTAATTCTTATCGAACAGAGATGTTATCGAGAGTGTGGAACGAAACAACACCAACTGATGGCTAGCGACTGGCTGCTCACAGACTCCTCGTTCCCACGCAGGGGCGTGGGAACGAGGGGCAGTAGTTGACAAGGGCGAGAAACCGCAGGCGGGCCACCTGCGCTACGGCTTCTTCACCGCATCGCAGACCAACTGGTAGTAGTCGGCAATTTTGTAGTCCTTGGCAGGAGGAGCGATGTCCGACTGGCGAATGACGATCAAGTCGAGGCTCGGCACGACGAAGATGTTGTTGTCCCACTTGCCGAGCGCGGCGTAAGCATCCTTCGGAACGTTGGGCCACTTATTCGTCGTGTTGTTCCACCACAAATAGCCGTAGGACTTGTTGAGTTCCTGTGACGGAGCGATTGATTCCTTCATCCACTCGGCCGGGACAATCTGCTTGCCGTTCCACTGGCCCTGATGCAGCACCATCAGCCCAATTCGTCCGAGCGACCGCGCCGTCGTGTGACAGCCGGAGTAAGGCAATGCGAAACCGTCACGTCGTTCCCACGTCATGTCATCCACGCGGATCCCGATCGGGCGGAAGACTCGGGCAGTGAGGAACTCATCAATCTGCTGGCCGGTCGCTTTGTGGAAGACCGGACTCAGCAGCGCGAGTCCCGTGTTGTTGTAGTCCCACTTCGCCCCCGGCGCATGATCCATCGGAGCCTCTTTCAGCGCGTAATTGAAGAGGTCGTCCCGCATCCCGATTTGTGGATTGTTATGAACGCCGGAAGACATGCTCAGCAGTTGCTTCACGGTGACCGTGCGTTTGTTGTCGGGACTGGCGTCCGGAATGTACTTGCCCACGGTGTGATCGAGAGCCAGCTGGCCATCGGCGATGGCCAGTCCGGTCGCCATGCTGGAGAGCGACTTGCTTGTGGAATACGCGGCGAACTTGGACTGCTTGCTCGCTTCACCGAAGTACCACTCGGCCACAATTCGCCCGTGACGGATGACAACACCCGACTTGCTGTGGTGTGTCTCCAGCCACACTTTCGCTTGCTCCAATCCTGCCGCATCCATTTCCTGACTGGCCGGAGTGGCCAACTCCCAATCCTCACCCGGCCACACGGTTTGGGCGGCCGCTCCACGAACGCAGAAGACAACAGCCAACAACGCCAACGCAATACGACAACGCATTCTCAAACTCTCCCTGCAAGGTGTCTTGGTCACAGCGGCACATCGTCCTCATCAACAGCGATGACATTTCATTCGGATTCGATCCGCACAACGCGCGACGAATACGGATGAGGATGAACTCCAATTCAAACTGACTGGCCTGCGGAATAACAGCCTGCGTCCGCATGTGGTCGTTGATAAGGCATCTGGGCGAGGCCGCCTGACGCTTGGCAGTCTGTTGAAAATAGAAGCCTGAAGCGCGAGCGAAGGATTTCTGAGCCTCGTTCGTCCGCATTTGCGACATCTTTCACTTGCGATTCAGGCTTCTGTTCTCTTTTCAATAGGCTGCTAGATCACATGCGTCCAGCCAAGTGGCGGAAGCGGTTCGCGGTGCCCGGCGTGATCGATCAGCCAGCACCCCTCGTCGGCGGTGATATGGCCGATGTGTGTGACGGGTGTCGCGTCGTTCCACATCGCCTTCAATCGACGGCCGTCGTCGGATGAAACTGAAAACAAAAGTTCAAAGTCTTCACCGTCGCTGAGAGCGCGAGCCAATGCCGTGCGTTCTGCGGTGGCTTGGCTTTGTGCCGCCGCACTGACGGGAATGTGATCTGCCACGAGGTCCGCTCCAACGTGACTCTGATCCAACAAGTGATGCAGGTCGGCGGCGAGACCATCGCTGATGTCGAGCATCGCGTGAACATCGACCATGTTGCACAGCAGCTTCACCTCGCGCAGTCGCGGCTCGAATGTGAGGTGCCTTCCGGAGAGACTGCCCCCCAGCGAACCGGTGACGAACAGCCAATCTCCCGGCTTGGCTCCGCTCCGCAGGATCGGGTGTGAACCCACCAGCGGCTCACCGACGACCGCAACGTTGATGACCAGCGGGCCGCGCCAACTGTTCGTGTCTCCCCCCGCCACGACGATGTCGTATTGATCGGCCAATTCGAGCAGCCCCGCGTGAACATCCCGAGCGAACTCCATCCCGCGATCCACTGGCAGCGCCACCGAAACAAATGCCGCCGTGGCACGACCTCCCATCGCGGCAATGTCACTCAGGTTGACGGCCAAGGCCTTGCGCCCGGCCTGTTGCGGCGACGCGGGCGGGAACGTGAAGTGAACGTCCTCCATCAGCATGTCGGTGGTAATCAACATCTCGCCACCGGCAGCGGTTCGCAGCACGGCCGCATCGTCACCAATTCCCAGTGCAACCGGATCACGATCGCGAACGCGACTGCGAATCCAATCAATCAGACGAAACTCGGGGCGATCCACGGCATGGTGTCCGCTGGAATGGAATTGAAAAGAGGCTGGGATGAGGTCTCCCTCAAGCCAGCCTCGCATTCGCATGTCAAACAGGCAAGCGTTGCCGCCCTTTGTGAGGCGATCAACCTGTCGTCCCGATCAAAATTCAAACAGCACGCCGCCGCTACCCGAGTGAGAATGGAAACGATCACCAAACTGGTAGTCGTAGTTGCCGAACAGCGAGACGCCATCGGCCACTTTCACGTTCACCCCCGGGCCGACCTGCCCCATGTGGCGACCGGACTGATTTCCCGTCACGACCCACGACCCTCCGGCCGGATCACCCGCGAACGAGGCCGTTGTCGAGTGATTGTTTCCGAGCAGATCGGCCACCCAACGTCCACTGAAATAAGGTCGCACTTCAATCCCGCTGCTGCTGACCATCGGTTCCAAGACGGCGCGCGCACCGAGATGCGTTTGCAGTGTGTTGGCCGTATGGCTCCGCACATTCAATCCCGCGCCGCCCGCCGGGCTTTCAAACACGCTGCCACTGGAGACTGACATGTGTTGCAAACCGACGAACGGCTGGAAGCGAACGAACATCGTGTCGAGATTCATCCCCGCTTCACTGTAGCTGCCGAACTGGTTGCCGCTGGAACTGCTCGACGCCAACTGTTGGAGCGGACCGATCGTGATGAGCCGCGTCACGTCGTAGTGATTGCGGCTGTAGTTGAAGACGCTCAGTCCATAGAACGATTCGAAGTTCTTCAGCAGATAGAGTCCGACCTGATGCGAAGTCGCGGTGCCGTTGTCCTTCCGGTCGGTCTGGAATGACGAGTAGCCGTGGCCCCCCGTGAGGCCAAACACACCCGAATCATCACCCGCCAGATCGGCTCCGTAGGCGAAGCCACTCAGTCGATAGTTGGCCCCCGCCGCATTGCCATTGCCGCTCCAATTGCCGCTGCCACCAAAACCCTGTGTCCAGCCGGACGCCCCGTAAACGGGCGACTGACTGCGCAGCACTTGATCGCCGTGATCGGACTCAAATACCGGAGCGGCTTGTCCCAACAACATGCTGTCGCCACCCGCGAGGAACGATCCGTTGTTGATCAACCGGTTGCTGATGGTCCGCAGGGATCGGTCACCCATTTTGAGACTGATCGACGAGAGCGTCCCGTAGGTCTCACCACTGAGAGAATCCAACGCGCGACGCTGCTGGTTCGCGGGCAACAAATTGACTGCATCAATGAAGAACTGAACGTCGGGCGTCGTATTCCCCGAGAGTGCGTCCAGCGCCGTCGCGACTTCGATCTGATTGCGAGTCTGTGCCGCCGGCAGCAACGCTCGCGGTGCCACGCCACCGAAGGAGTAATAAATGAGCGGGTTGAGTTCTCCGTCCCAAACAACATCGCCGTCCGAACCGGTGAGGTCTCGAAAGAACGGCATGATGATGTGATCGGGGCTTGGCACGCCGTCCGGGCCAAGCACAACTTCTCCGCCAGAAAATCTTGGATCACCGATGCCCGACCAAGCGGCAAAATCGGAGTTGGGCTGGCCACCATCGACAACCCCGACACCGTCCAACGTCGTCGGGTCGGTAGGAACATCGATCACAGCATCTTGAGCCATAGCCGACGAAAGACCGGTCGCCGCGAGTGCCATCCACGCACATCCGAGCAGTGCGCGACGCCGAATACTTTTTGAATGACACCACGCCAGCAAAGATGTCCGGCTCAACAACGAACATCGGCCGGAACCGCCGAACAGGGAGCGAAGTTTCATTTCCATGAGGCCCTCAAAGTTGAAAGAATCGTTCGCGCAGCGCGCTGCTGGACGAAAGTCTCTCTTGAGATAATCGGCTGGATCCCTCCGACAATTCAGAAAATAATTGGCGTTTGCTGGAAATGTCCGCGAAATCGTCACTGCCTGCTCTGCCGAGCGAGTCGGAGGCCTCGTCGATCGGCAGAAAACGAATGGAAGAAGCAGGGATCGTTAGACCGCTCCTATTCGCGAACGACGACCGAGCGGCCCTCGTAGAGGCGCAACGTGACCGGGCCAATTGCGGCTTTGACAGCGGCGTGGAACTCGGTCGGTGTTTGCACGGCGAGCTTATTCACATGCGAGATGAAGACTCCGGGTTGTAGGCCCGCGACATGAGCGGGCGACTCGTCGGCGACTTTGTTGACGAGTACGGCGCGACGGTAGGGAGCAGGTCCAGCATGATCACCGGGTGCCCACTTCAAGCGGCCGGTAGGGTAATCCACAGAGAGGCCACGCCACGGAGCGAACCGTGGATTGGTTTCAATGATCCCCTCATCATCCGCCACGGGCCACTTGCCAAGTTTGATCTTCACCGGAAACGGCATCTCGCGGCCGCGCCGCCAGATGAGAACTTCGAGTTCGGTATCGGGGGCGTGGAGACCGACGAGGCGCATCAAGTCGTGATCCGAGAATACCGACTCGCCTCCGATCTTGAGGAATACGTCATCGGTCTCGATCCCCGCGCGATCCGCCGGTGAGTCGGATGAGATGCGACCGGCTTTTGCGGCTGAGCCTTGGCTGGAAACGATGCCAAGCTGGCGAAATTCACTCGGCTTCACGTCCATGGGGACGAGGCCCAGCATTCCGTATTCGACTTCCTGCCCGGCAACCAGCGATTTCACAAGGCGGCGCGTCAGATCGTCAAACGGGATCGCAAACCCCGCCGATTTTTCGTAGCCCTCGACTGCCGCGAGAGAAGTCGTCAGCCCCACCAGCTCGCCCTTTAAATTGAGGACCGGCCCGCCGCTCGTGCCGAGGTTCAGCCGTCCATCAATTTGCAAGATGTTACCCAATCGGTAGAGCATTTTGGACGCCCCCTCCGTCGTCCACGGCAATGGTCGCCGCGCGAGGTTGCTCACCATTCCCCAACTGACGCTGGCCGAACCATCGCGTGCGATCGCGTGCGGGTTTCCGAGCATTACCACGAACTGCCCTTTGCGAGTGACGGTCGATGCGGACCAATCCAGCGGCTTGAGGTCGTTCGCTTCAATGGCAGACGGGGCCAAGTGCAACCGCAATACGGCGAGATCGCAGCGCGGATCGGCGGCGATGATCGACGCATCGCAACTGCGACGATCAGAGAAGCGAATCAGCAGCGACGTGCCGTCATCGGTGGAGTTGTTGGGAGAAACCGGACCACCGCGCACAACATGATAATTCGTCAACACCAACCGCTCATCGCTGCCAGGAGCCGAGATCACGATCCCCGCCCCGAATTCATTCGGGTGGAAGTCGGGATCCTCGGGATCTCCAGGAACAGGCTCCTCGCGGCGTGGCATCCGATCGAGAGGGTTCAACCGCTTCAGAGTCGGATCGTAAGGTTCGGGTTTGACGCGCGCAATGCTCACCACCGATGGCTCGACCCGCTCCACCAACTTGATGACGGCTTCCTCCAATGCGAACGCCGGATCTTGTGCGCAAGCCGCGCTCGCGCGCAGGTACATCACGATCACCACCACCACAGAGACACGGCCAGTCGTTGCGAGCATCTCTGGAACGCAGCCTCTCGGTTAAGTCCGGCGATCCGACTTTTCGCAGGTTGTGGAACGCGGAAAACCTATCTCGCAAGAGATCCAAGCGGAAACTTTGGCGAGCCGCATGCCGTAAGGCTGCGGGTTCTTGATCGTCGCAAGAAACCTTTGGCTACGGCACACGGCTCGCCAAGATCATCTCATCCAAACCCGCGCGAAATAAAACGCGCACTGGCTCCGGGGTCTCAATCCCCACCACCACCCGGCATGACTTGACCGCCGTCCAAGTACGCCTGCATCACCTTCTCTTTGAGTTCGGCCACGACCTGCGGGTTCTCTCGCAAATAGTTGCGAGCCTTGTCGCGACCTTGCCCGAGTTTCGTGTCGCCGTAGACGTACCACGAGCCGCTGCGGGTGACGACTTTGAACAACGCCGCCAGATCGACCATATCAGCTTCGTAGCTGATGCCGCATTCGCCAAGCATGTCGAACTCGGCCTGACGGAAGGGCGGGGCGACCTTGTTCTTCACGATCTTGGCTCGCATCCGAATACCAATTACGTTGTCTCCGTCTTTGATTTGCGTGATGCGGCGCACGTCGATACGGCACGAACTGTAGAACTTGAGTGCCCGGCCACCCGGCGTCGTCTCGGGGCTGCCGAACATCACGCCGATCTTTTCACGAATCTGGTTGATGAAGATCACGATCGTCTTGGACTTGGCAATGACTCCCGTCAACTTCCGCATCGCCTGGCTCATCATGCGTGCTTGCAGACCGACGTGCGATTGGCCCATCTCACCGTCGAGTTCCGCCTTCGGGACGAGGGCCGCAACCGAGTCGATCACGATGATGTCCACCGCGTTCGACTTAATCAGCATCTCCGCGATCGCCAACGCCTCTTCACCCGAGGACGGTTGGCTGACGAGCAAGTCTTCGAGATTCACGCCCAACTTCTTCGCCCAGAGTGGGTCGAGAGCATGTTCGGCGTCGATGAAGGCGGCGATGCCTCCCAACCGCTGAGCCGCCGCGACCGAGTGCAGCGCCAGCGTCGTCTTGCCGCTCGATTCCGGGCCGAACAACTCGATGATCCGTCCGCGCGGCAGGCCCATCCCACCGAGAGCCAAGTCGAGTGACAAACACGCCGTCGGAATACCCGACACGGTCATCGTCGAAGCCTCGGACAACTTCATGATCGAGCCTTTGCCGAACGACTTCTCGATCTGCCCGAGCGCGTTCTCAAGCATCTCTTTGTCATTGCCACTGGCAGCCTCTGCCCGGGCCGATTTCGACTTGGCCATAACGTGATCCTTCATGAAATGCAGTGAGCGATCGGCTGCGAACTTCGAGCCGGAAATGGGGTCGCACCGTAGGCATTCAGGCGGTGTTTCGCAAGGCTGCCTGCGGCTCACAGCAGAGCCATCGCCTGTTGGGTCTGCGAAACCTGCGGGGTGGGCCGGCGCGGCGCTTCGCCGCGCCGGCCCAACATGATTTCTAGACGTTTCCTGATGGTGGGCCGGCGCTCGAAGCGAGCTGGTCCCACCCTACGTTGAAAAAAGCAATGGCCCTGCGGCTCACAGAACGCTGTGGAAGATGAGCCTGAAGTGGAAGTCAGCGCGGTCACGCCAGCCAGTGCTGCGCGCCATCCAGCATAGTCGCATCCAGCATAGTCGCATCCAGCAGCGGGCGATGCGGACCGGAGATGAGACGCCAGCGAAGGGGAACAGACTCGGTTTGGAAGGATTCGGGCGAATCGACAGCCAACTTGGCGACGAGCGTCAGTTGTGAGCCGGTCAGTCGGTAGAGTTCCAACGCCCACGGATCACGGTCGACAATGAGCAGTTCGCGCGTGCCGACGCTCGCGTAGAACTCGATCTTCTCCCAAGTGCGATCTCGCGGACTGGCGATCTCCACCGCCAAATCGGGACCGCCCTGCCAGTGCGTTTCCCAATTGATGGCTTTCGTCTCGTTCAGATACACGGCCACGTCTGGGCAACGATAGTTCTTCTTCCAACCTTCGGCGCGATCTGAGACGTTCGTGCCTGGTAACACCATCCCCAAACCGAGCTGGCCGATCACGGATTCAAACACGAATGACAACCTCGAAACTAACGATTGATGCACGTTCGTCGGTTGCGCATTCATGACATAGACTCCTTCCCAAACTTCGTCGTAACGGTCCTCACCGCGCACGCGACGGCGGCGAATCAGGCTGCGTTGAAGATCGGGATCGGCGATGACGGCGGTCATGACTCGTCTCCGGAATTGGGACAATCAGGCTTAGCATTATACTTTACGTGGTGGTGAGTGAGAGCCCAGCGAGCCGCATGCCGTCAGGCTGCGGGTTCTTGGTAAGACGTAAGAAACCCGTGGCCTGACGGCACAAGGCTCGCAGAAAACATCTCACATCTGATCGCACGAGGTATATCACACCAACTCGGGCATTGCCTTCCAAGCATCGACCAGCGGGTGGGGTCGTCCCGCGAAGTCGTTCAGCGTGATCGCGTGCGGGTCGATGCCGAAGTGCTTGTAGAGCGTGGCGTGGACTTCGCCGAAGTGGATCGGGCGGTCGATGATCTTCGCGCCGAGGCGATCCGTCGAGCCGATGACCTGGCCGGTGCGAAAGCCGCCCCCTGCGATGAGGCCGTTGCCGACCTCGGGCCAGTGGTCGCGACCCGCTTCCGGATTGATGCGCGGTGTACGACCGAACTCGCCCCACGCGACGACTGCCACATCTTTGTCCATGCCTCGTTCGTGCAGGTCGCTGATGAGGCCGTGCATCCCCTGATCAAACATGGGGAAGTGCGTGTTCTTGCACTCGCTGAAGTTGCTGCTGTGGAAGTCCCAACGTCCGAAGTTCAGCGTCACCACGCGAGCACCCGCCTCAACCAAGCGGCGGGCCATCAGGAACTGCTCCAGGTTGCGAGGTGCCCCGTCACCGTAGTTGTTCGGGTCTCCCTTGCCGTACTTCGCGCGAACGGCCTCGTCCTCTTTCGAGATGTCGAGGGCTTCAACCAGCCGACTCGACGTGAGGATGTCCATCGCCTGTGCGTTCAGCGAATCGAGTCCCTCCATCATGCGACTCGCATCGGCATCTCGGCGGAAGTGATCGAAGCTCGCGAGAAGCTGCTTGCGATTGGAGAGTCGATCCGAGTCGATGCCGTTCAACGTCATGTCGGCCTTTGCGGGACCGGACGGACGAAACGCCGAGTGCGTCACGCCGAGATACCCCGGATGGCCGGGTGAGCCATACGGCGGATGCCCCGCGTTCGGCGCGAGTCCCAGAAACGGCGGGACCGACTTGCTCGTTGCACCCATCACTTTCGAGATCGTCGAGCCAAGGGACGGCCAGCCGCCGGGAGGCTGATTCGTCGCCTTGCGGCCCGTGTAACAAATGAACGAGTCATGATCGCCGCTCGGAGAACCATAGACCGACCGCAGCGGGATCAGCTTGTCCATGATCGACGCCAGCTTCGGCAGATGCTCGCAGATTTGAATCCCCGGCACGGCGGTATCGATCGGCCGGAACTCGCCCCGGATTTCGGAAGGAGCATCCATTTTCAGGTCGTACATGTCCTGATGCGGCGGTGCGCCGACCATATAAATCATGATGACCGCTTTGTGAGACTTCTTGATCCCGGCAAGCTGCTCGGCCCGCAACAGCCCCGGCAGCGACAGCCCTCCCAACCCTAACGCCCCGATCCGCAAAGCGTCTCGCCGAGTCACCCCGTCACACAAACGATGAGCAGCACCGGGCACAGTCAGCATGGTGGGAATCCTTGGTAGGGCCTGCGGATCGCTTGCCCGTTTTCTTCATTGGGCGTCAAGCGTCGCAGGCAGGTTCACTCAGGCAGGAGGTCTTTCGACCCAATCAGGCAGGTTCATCGCACCGGCAGGCCAATCACAAGCCGTCGCCGATGCGGGACGATCCTAATCCATCATCGACACCCCGGCCAAGCCTGTTTGAACATATACCTCACGCGACGGAGATTGAGAGTTAGGCGAGCCGCATGCCGTCAGGCCGCAGGTTCTTGGTCCCAGCCAGAAACCGGCAGCCTGACGGCATGCGGCTCGCCAAAAATATCTCACTTAGGAACGGGATCGCAATCACTTCCCGATTCGGGGTGACGTAGTCCGGCCCCCTTGGTCCGGACGAATTCATCAAAGACTACGGTCGCCGGGAAGTGATTACGAACCCGCTTCTTAGCAAAGAAGTCGCAATAGCTTCCTTCCCGATCAGCCGGGCGGCGTCAGCCCAATGTCACTGACTTTAGAATCGGCGTGAGCTGGGCACGAGTTTTGCGCCAGTCGTTTGATTCCTTTGGCCAGGAGTCAAA
>JAYVDI010000159.1:0-6174 GCA_043749505.1 Schlesneria sp.
CTTGTCGTACATGTCGAACACGATTTCGGCGAGCGGCAGTTCGTAGACGAGCTGCGCGCGGTTGGGGCCGAGGTAATCGGTCGTCTTGTAGACGCCGCGTCGATCGGCACTCAATTGCATGATCGCGCCGATGCGATCCGTCGGCAGGATGAAGTTCACTTTGGCAATCGGCTCGCGGAACTCTTGGATCTGGCCGGAGTCGGGAACATCCTGCGGGCTGTCGATCCGCACGATCTCACCCGTGTTCTTGAGCAACTCGTAGGTGACGTTCGGAGCTGTCTGGATCAGATCGACGTTGGCTTCCTGCTCCAGCCGCTGCTGGATGATTTCCATGTGCAGCATCCCGAGGAAGCCACAACGGAACCCGAACCCGAGTGCCTCGGAGGTGTCCGGCGCGAACGAGAAGCTGGCGTCGTTAAGTCCCATGCGCATCAGCTCTTCACGCAGGTTCTCGAAGTCGGTGGCGTCGAGCGGGTACATGCCGCAGAAGACCATCTGCTGCGGAACCGCGTAGCCCGGCAACGCGACGGGGGCACGGTTGTGGAACTCGGTGACGGTGTCGCCGACGTGGACGTTGCCGAGGATTTTAATGCCGCCGATGATGTAACCGACCTGGCCGGGGCCAAGCACATCGCAGGGGACCATGTTCGGGCGGAACTGCCCGATTTCCAGGATTTCGTGAGCCGTCCCGGCCTTCATGAACAGAACTTTCTGTCCTTTGCGAACGGTCCCCTCCTTCACGCGGATGTAAGTGATGACACCTCGGTAATGGTCGAACTTGCTGTCGAAGACCAGCGCCCGCAACGGGGCGTTGCGATCACCCTGCGGAGCGGGGACGCGCTTGATGATCGCCTCAAAACATTCTTCGATGCCGAGGCCCGCCTTACCGCTGACTCGGATGCAGTCGGTGGTGTCCAGCCCGACAACGGTCTCAATTTCTTCGAGGACTTCATCGGCTCGAATGATCGGCAGGTCGATCTTGTTGAGAACCGGGATGACTTCGAGATTGGCGTTGATCGCCGCGTAGGCGTTGGCCACCGTCTGAGCCTGCACGCCCTGAAAAGCATCGACGAGGAGCAACGCTCCTTCGCACGCGGCCAGACTGCGCGAGACCTCGTAATGGAAATCGACGTGGCCGGGCGTGTCGATCAGATTCAACTCGTACTGCTGGCCGTCGAGCGTGTAGTTGATGGCGACGGCGCGGGCCTTCACTGTGATGCCACGTTCCCGCTCGACCTCAAGGTCGTCGAGAATCTGATCGCGGAACTCACGCAGCGAGATCGCACCGCTCTTCAGCAGCAGTTGATCGGCGAGCGTACTCTTGCCGTGGTCGATGTGGGCGATGATCGAGAAATTGCGGATGAAGCGTTGGTCAAACATGAGGCGGAGGGGGAAGCTTTCACGAGGAAGCGGCGGTGGCCAATTGCGGTCGCATCGGTAAACGAGGGGCCGCGTGGCGGGCGGATTCTATAGGGAAGGTGCAGTGGTCGAAAGAGAGGTGTCGAGGGGAGAAAAGTTCAAGCAGCTACAGCGGGCCAGCCGCGATTCAAGCGTGACTCTTGGGCGTAAACCCTCTTATTGGTTTCCGAGCGGGGCGGCGTCAGCCCCCCGGTTCCGCGTGGGAAGGGGCTGACGCCCAAGAGCCAGGGGACTAACGCCGCCCCGCTCGGAAATTCACGGCGACGAACCAACGCTTGAAAATCACCAGCGAACCCGGCTCAGGAGTGTGGCACCGCTGTTGAGGCGGCGTCGGACGGCAATTCCTTCTGGCGTTTCCAATCGTTGTGTCGAGACCGCATCTGCATGAGTTCGATCCCCAGCGAAAAGGCCATTGCGAAATAGACGTAGCCTTTGTCGATCTCCTGGTGAAACCCTTCCGCCACAAGCAGCACGCCGATCAGCAGCAGGAACGACAGCGCCAGTAACTTGATCGCCGGATTCTGATCGACGAATCGGACGATGGCTCCCGAGAAGACCAGCATCACGCCGACAGCGATCAGAACCGCCGCGATCATGATCGGCACCTCCTTGCACATCCCGACGGCGGTGATGACCGAGTCCAACGAGAAGACGACATCCATGATCGTCACTTGAATGAGCATCGCTTTCAGCGTGGAGACACGAGTCGAACCGTGTTGCTCCTCGTGATGGCCTTCGACTTTGTGATGGATTTCCACGGTGGCCTGCCGAATCAGGAACAGCCCTCCGGCGAGGACAACCAAATCCTTCCAGGTGAACTCATGCCCGAGCAACGTCCCGATTGGCTGCTTCAATTGCACGACCCAGCCGATCGTAAACAGCAACATCACACGCGAAACGACCGCCAGCAGCAGCCCCAGCCTCCGCGCCCGATCGCGCTGTTCGACCGGCAAATGTCCCGCCTGAATCGCGATAAAGATGATGTTGTCGATCCCCAGCACAACCTCCAATGCGGTCAGTGTCAGCAGAGCGATCAGATTCGGAACGGTAAGGAATTCAGTCATGGTGCGGGCTCGTTTCTCGATGACTTGCGGCGTTTGAAACACTAACCCGAAGCGTAAGCGAGGACGATTCCACGCGGGTTTTCCCGTAGCCCTCGCTTACGCTTCGGGTTGGTGTTGGGCCTCTACTGAACAGCCCGTTTGGCTTCGACTTCCTTCCACAGCGGGCCGTAGATCTCTTTGTCGAACGGGGGGCAGCCGGTCGCGTATTGGCCGAGCGGGTGATCTTTCGCCCGCATCAGGTTCGTGCAGTACGAGAACGTGCGGCAGATCAGCTTGCGGTTCATCGAACCCTGTTCTTGCAAATGCTTCACAAAGTCAGGGTGCGACAGCGTGGCTCGACCGAGACCCACGATGGCACAGTGTCCGTCGCGCACGTTTCCCGCTCCCGCCTGCATCGCGAAGTCTTGCAGCCAACTGTAGCCGCTGCCGATGACAGGCAACTCGGGCACGGCAGCTTGAATCGCGGCGGTGGCGTGGAAGTGGCGAAGGACTCCGATCAGCGGATGCTCCGGAGCGTGATAGCCATCGACCGGTGGAAACTCGGCGGGACGAACGACGTGCGGGTTCGCGTAGGGGTTTCCCATCGTCACGTTGATGGCCGAGACGCCCCAGTCGCGGAGCAGCCGCGCGAACGCCAGCGGCTCCGTCAGATCGGGCTTCAAGTGGTCGAGCGGATCGACACCGAAGCCCACTTGAAGCGGCAGTGAATGCAGAGCGGGAACGCCGATCCCCGCGAGCAACTCGGCGTCGGTTTCATTTGGAAACGCGGGCCGCTGCGATTCGGGGAGCCGGTCACGTCGGACGTACGGGATGCCGTCGTACACGTTCATCCGCGTGACGATGGTCAGCGACGGGAGTTCCGCACGGATGCGACCAATCACATTGCGGACCAGTCTCGTGCGGTTCTCCAAGCTGCCACCATATTCGCCGGGACGATTCTTCGACGCGAGCAACTCGGATAGCAGATACCGATGACACTGCTTGATGTCGATGAAATCGCAACCGATGCAGGCGGCGAGTCGTGCGGCCACGAGGTATTGATCCTCGATCCGCTTCAAGTCATCGTCGGTCAACAGTGGGTACGACTCATCCACAAACTTGCCGGTCGATTTGTCGATCGTGAGCGGGTCGAGGATCGGATCGTGCGTCGCCAACTGTGGGCGGCGATAGCTGAATCGCCCCGAATGAGTGAGCTGCAACCCGACGGCCAACTCGGCACCTGCTCCGAGAGAGTCTCGATGCGCCGTGCGACAGCCGGCCAGCATCTCTTCCAGCGCAGAAGCCGTTCCGTCGTGCAGCCACAGTTGGCGCGGGTTCATCCGCGCGGCTTCGTCGATGGCGGTCGCCTCGCCCCAGATCAGCTTGGCTCCGCCCGCTCCAAAGCGACGGTAGCGGCGATAGGTCAGTTCGTCGGGGCCACCGTCGAGCGTGCCGTCGCAGCCTTCCATCGGCTGCACGCACAGCCGGTTGCCGACGGTGAGCGTTCCAAGCTGGCACGGCTCAAACAGCGGTGAAAAGTCGCTCGACAGAGACAGTGACGATCCGAGTGCCGCCGCGTCCTCAATCAGTTCGTCCGGCGACTTGTATTTGAAGTAGCGTGCCATGCCCGTCCGCTCAACCCAAGACCTGTGTTCGTAAGGGCGAGGAGTATAGGGACGAGCCTTCTCGCGCGGTAGCGGCTGAAGATTCACAACCCGTCGCTGTTGAAAGTCCGCGCCGTGAATCGTTTGTAGAATGGGCACCCTTGCCCGTCCGGCTTTGGCACTGAAGGGCGGACGGGCAAGGGTGCCCATCCTACAAACCGCGATGCCGTTCCGAGGCAGGTACAAAGGTCGTGACTCGGTTGAGAAGCGGCCCTCAAGTGGTCAGACTCCGCACCCCTTCCCCGTTTGGCCGCACCGTCAGGAGCGTTGAGTAAGCAGCATGTCCGCGAGACCCACTTCCATTGTGACTCCCGTCCTCAAGACGACGCTCTACGATCGGGCGAGTTCGTGGTCGATGGTGTTGTTCGCGGCGATCGGTATCGTCTGCTTGGGTGTCGTGTCGAAATGGCTGGCCGATCGACTTCCTCCCCCACCGGAAGGGGTGACGATGGAGTTGGTCGAGCTGCCCGGTGGCTTCGAGGACGGAACGCCCGGTGAAACGTTGCGGGTCGATTCTCCGCTGCCCGAGGTGCGCGACGCCGCTCCTGTGGAAGAGGTCTCGGATCGCGTGGAGATCGCCGAAGCGCTTTCGACCGTCGCCAACGCGGCGGAATCGGGAGTCGGTTTGGCGGTGACCTCCGATCAGACTCAGCCCCAATTCGACACCGGCATCGAAAACAAAGGTCGCCCCGGAAGTGCGAAGGGAACGGGACGGAAGGGACTCGGCGTGGGAGGCGGGACTGGCGGCTTTCCTCGCGAACAGCGCTGGTTCGTTCGTTTTGGAGACAAGGCGGGCATTGATGAATACGCCAAGCAACTCGGCTTCTTCGGCGTGGAGTTGGGTGCGCTGCTCCCCGACAGTCGCTTGGCCTATCTCTCTAAATTGAACCAGCCCGTGCCCGATGTTCGCTATGTGAAGACTGGGAAGGACGAGCAGCGGCTCTACATGACGTGGCAGGGAGGCGATCGTCGCGGTGCCGATGTGGAGCTGTTCAAACGAGCCAACATCGAAGTGGGACCGGACACGACCATCTTCCACTTCTATTCCAAAACGACCGAATCAAAGCTGGCTCAACTCGAACGAGATTACAAAGGCCGCCCGGTCGGCATGATTCGTCGCACGTATTTTGTGGTTGAGGTCGTGGCCGGTGGCTATCAGTTCGCCGTCACACGCCAGACGTATTTTCAATGAAGCGAAAAACGCTCGCCTTCGGCTTGCGGTTAAACGACGGAACGGCATCAGACGCAGCGCTGATTGAGAACCAATTCATGGCTCTGTAACATCGCCCCGCGTTTGTGTTTTAGATGGGTTGGCCAATGGCCAAGGAGTTGAGATGCACACGACTGAACTCGTCAAGTGGCTGGAGAAGTTCAGCTACGGTTTCCTCGCCCTCAATTTTTTGTGGGGCATGTACTGCGTGATCCTGAACTGGCGGCGGTTGTCGCAGCTTCGGTTTCGCTCGGTGGAGGCGGAGGCGGCGTTCCTCGACGAATTGCAGGGGCATCTGCAAAAGAAGGACTACGACTCGGCGGTCAAACAGTGCGACTTCGACTTTCGCGCCCTGCCCCGCCTCGTCCTGTTGATGATTGCCAACCGCGCGCAGCCGTTTCAGCAACTCCGGCAGCGCGTCTCGACTTCGATGCAGCGCGACATCTTGGCGGACCTCGAATACCGCGTCAGTTGGATTGTCACCGTCATCAAGAATGGGCCGCTGCTCGGTCTGTTTGGAACAGTACTCGGGATGATGGCCGCGTTCGGACGCATCGGCACCGGTGAGAAGATTCAGCCGTCGCAGATCGCGGATGAAATCAGTATCGCCCTGATTTGTACGGCAATGGGACTCGGGACGGCCATCCCGCTGGGGTACATTCTGTCGAGCATGTCGATCCGGCTAAGGCTGCTTCAGGAGTCGTTGGCCTCCAGCCTGACGCAGGTACTGGAACACTTCCGCGCCAATCCGTGAGTGTTGCGGTAGTCGTAGGGTGCGTGGAGTCTTCGGAACGCACCGTATCGAGCATCGTTTGCATGGTGCGTTCCGAAGACTCCA
>JAYVDI010000160.1:0-6942 GCA_043749505.1 Schlesneria sp.
GAGCGTATTTCAAAACTAGCCCGACGCGCAAGCGAGGGTTTCACCATCATCGAATGTCCAGCCCTCGCTCGCGCGTCGGGCTAGTTTTTCGAGGCAAAACAGGTTTTGAAACGCCCTCTAGGCAATGCATTTGTGTCTCAGTTCAGACGTTTGCGAACCCAAGTGACAGCGCCACTTTCCGAGAGATCGCCGTCTCGGACTCCAATTCACGCGAGATTGCCGAAGACGTACGTCGTCACTTTGCGGGAGCCGCGAACAAGCCGTGAATGAAAGACAGTGGTGAGGGTTCGCCGGTGTGGTTCGGAACCTCCGCGATGAAGATTGCTTCGCGCAGAGCCGGGTTGTCCGGCGAGAACGCTGCGGCCGAGACGACGCTCTTGTCCGCCAAGGCGGTACCCACCACTTGTCGATTGACCAAGTTCCACAGTTGAGTCCGACCATCCCAGAGTCCGACGATCAATTCTTCGTTGCTGGCGAAGGTCAACGCTCCGGGCGTCGTGGGGCAGCGGAGCGTCACTTCGGACTTCCCGGTGACGGCGTTCAATAGCGAGACCTCGCCGCGACCGTTCGATCTCCAATCGCCGACGGCCACCGCCAGTTGGCGTCCATCCGCTGAGAACCGGACGCAGTTTACAGCGGACGAATAACTTGGCACGTCAGCCCGTGACTCCCCCGTAATGCTGTCGATCAACAGCACCGTGCCGTCGCGACCTGCGGCCGCGATGGTTTGACCACCGGGAGAGACCGCGAGGGAACGTAGGGCATCCGTATGGGTTCGTATGACTCGCAGCAAGTTCCCGCGAGACGAGTCCCAAATCGTGACTCGTCCGTTCTGATCGGCAGCCGCGAACCAATCACCCTCCGGAGCGAACGCCACCGCCGTGATTCGTTCTTTGGAAAGATCGGTCTCGTTGTTTGACATCAAGTCGGTGAGCACAACACGCCGGGCTGTGGTTGTTCGCACGACGAATCGACCATCAGGCGAGGTGGCCGTGGACCAAACCTTCTCGCCACGCAAGGAGCGTATTCGTGAAGGGGGTGTGCTGTCAGTCATCTCTGTCGAAGGCACTGCTGATGGGAAGGCTGGCGGTGTAATCGGTGTGTTATCTGTGGTGGACTGTGTTTCATCCTGTTCGATCGGGTCTGACGATCCGACCGGGCCGGAATCGACAGCAACTGCCGAAGGACGGAATTCGCTTTGCAAGTTCGAGACGCTGGCTAATCCAAACACAAATGGCTGCATCGGCAACAGCAATCCGGCGGCGAGTAGTGTCACGTAGCGAACCCGTTGCGACAGCATTTTTGGAGACGCTCCACGCATGATCTTGGTGAGGCGATGTCGGATAAAATGAGCCTGGCCCAAGCCACACGCGATCGGGGGCAACGGCCGGCGTGACTCACACAGGAAGTCGATCGTGTCTAGTAGAGCTTCAGCGTACTGGCGGGGCATTTCGGGAAACTGACTGACGACCCCAAGCATCACAGCATTCTTCTTCCGCCTCTTCGATCTGCCGTCGTGCCCACCAGACAACCGGATGCCACCAGAACAATCCGGTCGCGATCAATTCCAGCAGACGGACCCAATGATCGCCCCGGGCGAAGTGAGCCAGTTCGTGGGTGAGCAGCGTTGCGCGAGCATTCGCATCGAGTCGCTCGGCAAGGTCTGACGGGAAGAGCAATTTCGCTCGCGAGCCACAGCCCCACAACATGGGTGAGACGGCGGCATTTACAACCAGCACTCGCGGCCCGCGCCGCAATCCCAGGGCGGCGGCGAGCTGTTCTGTCTGCTGCTGCAATTCGTCATTCGATTTCGCGTTGCGCACCACACGCCGCTGGAATCGAACGGCACGAACAAATTGCACCGCCATCCACATGGCCACACCGCACAACCAGCCGATCAACAACATCGACCTCAAATCCGAACGACGCGTCCAAGAGGTGACGAGCGATTGAAGTGGACTCGCAACGACAGACGGGCCGCCTCGGCGAACAACAGGTCGTGAACTTGAAGTCACAGGCTTGGCTGTCGCCGAAGACACCGAGTCCGATGAAGAAATCTCGGCACGAGTCACAAGCGAGGCCGTTGCAGGCAAGAGTTCGTCGCTCGCAGGATTTGAAGACGGTGGCCGCCGCGTTGTGGCAGAAACGTGATTCTCGCGGGTGGCCCACGTTTCCGCGGGCACCTCAATTGTCACCGGAGACGGGAATAGTGGTGGGGTGACGAACTTCAACAGTACCAGCACCCATACCGCGTGCGTCAAGGCGGGGCGTCGAGCCAATCGACAAAAGACAATCGCCAGCACAGCCAGCGGCAGCACGGCAACAGAGTTGATCAGAGCTATGTTGAGAAGCGTGGTCATGGCAATCTGTTCCTTGCAAATCTGACCTCTTTGGATCTGCCTGCTGGCGTTGTGACTTTCTACAGCTGCTTGTCCTGATCCAGCTCGTCCAACAACCCGCGCAGCGACTGGCGGTCCTCGGCCGTCAGCCCACGCGCTTTCACGAGGCTGGTCAACAGAGGATGAATCTCGCCTGCACACAGCTTGTCCGCGGTCGTCTGCAACCGACGCACGATCAGTTCGTCGCGTTGGATGCCCGCCGAAAATTGATGCGGCCACGTTTTGCGGTTCCGCTTCACACACTTCTTGGATTCGAGCCGCTCCAGCAGCTTCTGTACGGTCGCAGTGAGCGACAGCGTTCCTTCGGGGTACAACCGTTCGACCAGATTGCGAACAGTCGCGGTCGGCAACTCCCAAAGAACCTGCAGAATGGACAATTCAGCGTCGGTGACATCTTGTGGCGTGCGTGCCATCGTGGATTCACAGTCCTAAAAACAGAAAACAGAATGAGGGCAAGTCGGGCAGGCGACAACTTACAGACACGGCGTCTGCTACTCAAGCTCCGTTTTCAAACTTACTTGGGATTGGTTGGAGTCTGCGCCGCCCAGAATAACCAGCAGGGATTGATCGGCTGGCCGACGATGCCGGGCGTGCGGTTCTGTTTCCAAACTTCCCTGCTGTCAATCAAAGCCTGCCAACGTGGCGATCAGTTCCTTCTCGCCTACGTCTATCCCAACAACGACAACATTCTGGCCAACACCTGCCGTTCGTCTCGTCATTTCGTTCCGGTCAAGACACCGCAATGGACGAGCGTTGGCACGACCTGGCCAACGACCAGGCTCGCAGCAGTGAGCCATTCGCGGTACTCGCGAGCGCTGTAGGCGCGGCCTTCCGTCAGCGAGAAGAGGGCCGCCGAATACAGCGCGACCGGCAGGGGGCCGTCGAGGTCATCGTTCAAGAAAACATCGTGAATGAGCAGTCGGCCGCCCTCAGGCAGCACGGCCGCGCAGCGATTGACGAGCGTGGCACATTCGGGCCGATCCCAGTCGTGCAGAATGTTGGACAACAGGATCGTGTCGGCCGCAGGCAATTCGTTGGCAAACATGTCACCGGGATGGAGCGTGAGACGATCAGCCACTCCATACGAGGCGGCGAATTCAGCGGCGACCTTTAAGACTTCGGGGCGATCGAACACGATGGCGTGCAAAGCGGAATGACGACGCAAACAGGCGACTGCATAGATGCCCGTGCCGCCGCCGACATCGAGCAGCGTTCCATCCTGAAACGTGAGTCGCTCGGCCAAGACGGGCGCGACGTTTTTGGCTCGCCCCGCCAAAGCCAACGTCAACCGGCGGGCCGAGTTTTCCTGCTCCATCGCAGAGTCCAGGCCCTCGCGATAGATGAAGGCGGCACCGGTATCGGTGGCCTCGGCGCGGTCTAATCGGTTTGACTTCAAACGCGTGGCCATCTCCAACACGCCGGGGCTGTTGGCCGCCAAACCGATGTAATCGCCGACGAAGAACTCCCCGCCCGGCAACAGGTGTTCGCGCGCGGCATCGCTCACAGTGAGCCGTCCCGAGGAATCGGAGTCGATCAACTTCATGGCGCGCAGCGCGGTGAGCAATACGACCGCCGGTCGATGATCGAGATTCATTCGCACTCGCAACTCGTCGAACGACAGCGGGCATTCGGCCAGCAATCGAAACAGATCGAAGTGAGCGACCGCAACGGTGAGCAACTCCGTCCCGTGGTTTCCTCGAAAATGCTCGAAGAGAAAAGTGGGATCGGTCGCGGGGGATGACAGTGGGGACATCAGGCCACCTCGGCTTGGATACATGGGACTTGGAACAGATGTCGTCACTGCCACCGTATTCGCGGAGACGAACAAAATCGACTGTAGCACCAAAGTGGTGATCCACGCACCAAGGTGGTGTCATTGAACGAAGCGATTTGGCTTTGCGCGCCTCACCGCGTTCTCGCCGCTTGGCGTTGTCATTTGAGACCACCCGGTACGAACACGTTGCAATCGGTCAACACGGTCCTGTTCGAGAACTTTGACAAATGGCGAGAGCGTTCAACAAACTGTTTCACCTCAAGCCAACTTGGGATGGTGAGACGACTCGGCACCGTGTTTGCAATCTGTGCCTCGTTCCTTTATTCCCAAACCTGAGGTCGATATGCACTCAACCGAAGTTGGACTGTCCGTTTCGTCTCTTGCGGATGTCGCACTCTTGGCATCACGCGTTGGCCGGATCGCTATTGAAAACCAGACCGAGCCACCAGCGGCGGCGCTACGAGAATTCTGGCAACAGTCGCGTGAACTCCAGCAAATGTGGACCTCGCGGCTTGACCAGTGGACGCCAGAGGCCGATCCGCAATTGAGGCAACTCAGCCAACTGGCCACTCAAATGTTTGGCTGCGAACTGATGACTCGTGTCTGGTCCACGGTACTACTGGGGATCGACCGCCAAGCGGGGCGCGATGATCTCAGCCGAATTGCTCGCAACGCCGTGAGTGGCTTGTTGCAGGTCCGGCACGGCGTGATGTCGCGACTGTTGCAACTTCCCGAATCGGCCACGCCGCAGGTCGCTGAAATCGAACGGCTCCGTCGGCGTTGTGATCGCTGGACCGACCTGTTGATCGGCAATCTCGTCGGCAACAGCGACCTGTTTGAGTTCGCGTTCGATGTTGATCGAGCGCGCGACTTCGCGCTCGAAAGTATCGAGTTCGATCCGAGTACCGGGCCGCATCCCGTCGAACATCTCGTGGCGGCGGGCTTGAGAATGGCGTTCCTCGGACAGCTTCCAGAGTCACAACTCACCGACCCCGCTTTTCAACGGTTGGTGCAGTCGATTCTGGGGGCGCTTCCCCAAGAAGCGTTTCACGAAGACGGCTCACTCAGATCGTTGCTCGAACGCCGCGTGTCCTCGCGTATCCTTCGAGACAGACTGATGCCCGCGTCTCTATTGGGCGGCATCATGGTGAGTGATCAGGCCACTCAAGCGACGGAGGCTTCCGACACGATTCCGTTCCCCGGAATCAACTTCACTCAGATTCGTCGCCGCCCCAAATAAATGGCGACACACGTTCTGATGCTTCCGACAGAACGTCGAATTAGGTGAGCGGAGCGGCGTCAACCCCGTGATTTCTAGTGGGATTCACAGGAGCGTAGGGTGCGCGGAGTCTTGGGAACGCACCTCAATGGTTGCCATCGTTCCCGTCCCGGTGCGTTCCGAAGACTCCACGCACCTTGCGTCACTACAGACCAAGTTGGTCTGCGATTAGCTTGATGTTCTGGTTTACATAGAAAGCATCTGGCTCGTGCTTTGCGGCTCGCACCCGAATCATGAACGCAGGGTTCTCCGATTGCGTAGCGTCAAAGAGGATTAGCCCAATACCAAATATCGTGCACAGCGCGTCAAGCCGCCCGACATCCTCGGGCTGTGCTTCTCGGGGAACCACGAGATAAGAACGGTGGGAAAACAGTTTGTACGCACACGCCTGGCCAAAGGCGGTGATAAGTTGCGAGGTGTCGGTTTTTACTTCCGCAACGACTACTTCGAGCGGCGATTTGACGATATCGCTTTCGCGTGCGCGGACGATTCCAAAGACATCAGGCGTGCCCCATTTACCTCCGAACCGATTACCGCCCAAGGGAATTGCTTTTGTGCATTCCTCAAGGTCGTTGACGAGATAGTCGGCAAAGGGTTCGTAGAAAGTCGCCTCACGCGGTGTCCCAGCAATTGTTGGTACAGCGAGCTGGGTCTGTGATTGTTGACCCGACAATTCCTCGCGGAACTTGGTTAGACGGAAGAGACCTCGCGCAGGCTTGTAGATTCGCTCAGGAAACCGGGCGTCCAAATTCCAGATGGAACCCGTAATTGTTCCGTGCGGATCGTCCGGAAACGCCACATGAAGCCCGGCGACGAGGTCCGAGAATTGGATTCCGTGCGGCGTAGCTTCCAGAAGTTCGAAGACCTTCTCGGTGATGCGTTCCTTTTTTGTCGCCATTTCGCGGCACTCCGTTTCGCTGTCTAACTTTTGGGTGATCCGGGATTCTTCAACACTCAGCCAATCGCCACGTCCAACACCCACAGGATCAGCCCCTTGGCGAGGTGCATGCGGTTGTCGGCTTGTTGAAAGGCGATGCACTGCGGACCGTCCATGATTTCGTCGGTCACTTCCTGGCCTCGTTTGGCGGGGAGGCAGTGCATGAAGCGGGCCGACTTCGGGGCGAGCTTCATCAGTTTCGCGTTGACCTGGAACGGCAGGAAGACGGCGCGACGTTCGGAGTCCTCGGCCTCCTGACCCATGCTGGTCCAGACGTCGGTGTAGACGATCGAGGCGTCCTTGAGCGCCGACTTGAAATCATCGGTCTGCGTCACGTCGGCCGTGGGGATGCGCTTCTTCAGCGTCTGGAGAAACTTGTCGCCGAGCTTGTAATCCTCGGGGGCACACACGACGAACGAGGCGCCGCACTGCGCGGCGGCGATCGCCAGCGAACTGGCGACGTTGTTGCCGTCGCCGATGAACGCGATCTTCTTGCCGCGCACGTCGCCGAAGACTTCCTGCATCGTGAACAGGTCGGTCAGGGCCTGACACG
>JAYVDI010000161.1:0-18229 GCA_043749505.1 Schlesneria sp.
TTTCGCCATTCGACGCGCGGGGCGTTGCCCACGCGGTTAAACGACCGAAATCCGCCTTCAAAGCCATCGCCATGACTCAGCCCCACGACGCATCACACACTCCTTCAGACTCGACCCTCGCCGCACGGGGCGGCTGGGCTGAGGACTTCACGACACGCACCAGTTCGCCTCCGGTCTACATGACGACCGCGTTCGATTTGCACTCACTTGAACAGCTCGATGCCGTGACGGGGGGCCGCGAAAAGGGATACATCTACACACGCGACGGCAACCCCAATCATGAAGCCTTCGCCAGCGATGTCGCTCGGTTGGAAGGAGCCGAGGCGGGCGTGGTCACGGCATCGGGGATGGGTGCGTTGACGGCCGTGTTGATGGCGCTGGTCAAGTCGGACGATCATGTTCTCGCGGCGCGCGTGCTTTACGGGCGAACGGGACAATTGCTCAATCACCTCGCCGCGTCGTTCGGTTTGAAGGTGACGTACTTCGATGTCGCCGACCTCGCGTCGTTGCCGAGTCTCATCACGCCCGAGACCAAGCTGTGCATCGTCGAGTCAATCTCAAACCCGCTGTTGGAGGTGGCCGATCTGCCGCGCATCGTCTCCGCGTTGGGAGCGGTTCCATTGCTCGTGGACAGCACGTTCGGTACGCCGTGTCTCATTCGACCGCTCGAACACGGCGCGGCACTCGTCTGGCACAGCGTCTCGAAATACCTGAATGGACACGGCGACGTGATGGCGGGAGTCGTCGTTGGTTCGACCAGCCTCATCCGCAAGATTCGCGCGATGTCGAGCCTCTACGGCGTGAACGCGAATCCGTTCGAGAGTTGGCTCGCGTCGCGCGGTTTGCGGACGTTGCCGCTGCGCATGGAACGAGTCTCCCGGACAGCGCTCACCATTGCGCGGTTTCTCGAACAACACCCGCGTGTGAGCAACGTCTTCTATCCCGGACTGGCCTCGCACCCCGATCACATTCTGGCGCAACGACTACTGCCGCGCGGATGCGGCGGAATGCTGGCCTTTGATCTGGCGGAAGGCCGCTCCGCCGTCGATGCCCTCTTCCGCACGCTGGCCGATGTGATCCCGTTCTCACCCACGCTGGCCGACGCCCGCACCACGATGTCGTACCCGGCCGGAACGTCTCACAAATTCATGACCGCCGCCGAACGAGCCGACTATGGAATCGGCGATGGTCTCGTCCGCCTGTCGATCGGCTTGGAAGACGCGGCCGATCTCGAACGCGATCTCTCACGCGGACTGACACCGCTCACCCAGAGCCCATTTCAAAACTAGCCCGACGCGTCAGCGAGGGCTTCACCGTCATCGAAGGTCCAGCTCTCGCTGGCGCGTCGGGCTAGTTCTTCGAGGCACAAACAGGCTTTGAAATGTGTTCTATACCTCACGCGACACAAAGTGAGACATCTGAGCGGGGTGGCGTCAGCCCTCCGGTTCCTCCAAAGAGGGCTGACGCCACTCCGCTCAGATGTCTCATCACCGACCGCGCGAGGCATAACAGTCCGCTAACGACGCAATTGATTGCGGTGCCATTTCGACACGAGTAGTTTTCCGCCGGAATCTCGCCAAGAACGCCGCCGACGTTGTGTAGTCCGTTCGAGGAATGAGAACGTCCCCTCTGTGTCTCGATGCGAACAGGGGTGTTTCGCAGCCTGCCTCACGTCTACGACGTTTCAACCACCTCTCGCATTAGGAAGAACAACTTATGGAAGACATTATCAAGGCCGTCATGCAGCAAACCGGGCTGTCAAATGAGATTGCTCGGCAGGCGGTGGGAGTCGTGCTGAGCCAACTCAAGACGCAGTAGCCCAAGCCAGTTGCCGATCAGTTGAACACCCTATTGAGTGGCACGGGGGCGGGTGCCAATACTGATGTGATGAGGAGCGTGATGAAGGGACTCGGCGGCATGTTCGGTGGCGGCAAGTAGTCGTGGCTTTTCCGAAAAACTCGCGGGGGAGATCTGCGGGCGGGCGTTTCGGTGAGGTCGGAAGACCCGCGCCAAACAAAAATTCAGTTCATCCTCACGTGACCAAGAGCGAGATATTCTCGGTGTGCCGTAAGGCCACGGGTTTCCCCGAAGATCAAGAACCCGCAGCCTGACGGCATGCGGCTCGCCAATGCCTCAACTTTGGCCGCGCGGGAGATACGATCAAAAGTCGCCCGGTCGCTTCACGAGAGGGCAATTTGGACTTTTGCCGAGCGCCCTCAAAAAAGGCGATTGCAACTTTTTGGTCAACCTCGCTAGTCTTTCACCCTGCCCGTTCGCAAGATTTTGAATGAAATGGTCGAAGAGGGTTCCAACGGTTAATGAAGGACGGGCGTACTCCGATACGAGTCGGTTGATTCTCCAAGCGTTTTCGAGTGGTTCAAGATGTGGTGGCAAGGTCTCCAATCGCTGAAGCGGTGCTGGCTCAGGGGCAGTTGTCTGTCTCTCTGCTTTGCGATGCTTCTCGTTTTAGATACCCGCTCTGCTTGGGCAACCTGTGGCGATTATTTGGCTGGCCATGCGATGAGCGGTCATCAATCGGCGGGCCTCGGCGAGCTGAGCGGTCAGTCTTCAAGCAGTTTACCGCAGCGACCGACCTGCTCAGGACCACAATGCCGTCAGCGTCAACACCCCGCTCCGGCAGCTCCCTCCCGACAGATGGAAATTCCTCAGCCCAACGACGCTGTTCTCTGTGTCATCGCCCGGCTCTCGGCCGATGACGCCGGTGCGTTGCCTTTTCTCGTGATCGCAGACCATGACGTTTCTGGTCTTGCTGGTCGCATCTTCCGGCCACCTCGCGCCTGCTGAGGCTTCGCTGGCGGCAGCGTTTGCAGGTCGATGCTCTTTGTTTTTCAAAGTGTTTCGCACCGTCGCGCGTTTGCACCAATGCCTTGCGGATGTGACTGGCTGCTTTGAGCAGCCTGCGCGTGCAAAACGTTGGCGTGACAAGACTGGAAAGCCCTCGCACGGATGATTTTCTCCGCGCGAACACGCTTCGTGGCCAGACTGTTCCAGCGCGTCGTATTCCCTCCGCAAGTCGCCTCAAGCGACCGCTGTCTGACCACGATTTCGCAGGTCACGCCTCGGCTCACGCCAGCCATCCCCGTTGCTCCGGGCGAACAGTTCGCCCACTCACGGCATTCGGTGTCAGTTCATTCTGTTTGAGTTTTTCGTTTCGCGCAGTCGCGCGTTCATTTTGAAAGGTGTTGTCATGAAGAATATGAAAAAATGGTCTCTTTCTCGTCGCGCGTTCACTTTGATCGAACTCTTGGTTGTCATCGCAATCATCGCGGTGCTGATCGCGCTGCTGTTGCCTGCGGTTCAACAGGCGCGCGAGTCGGCCCGGCGGACTCAGTGCAAGAACCATCTCAAACAACTCGGGCTGGCTTTGCACAACTATCACGACACCTACAGAGGCTTCCCGATGGGGAAGACCAGCCCGAACAGCATGTCCACCCATCCGCGGCTGTTGCCATATCTCGATCAGACGGCGTTGTACAACCAGATCGACTTCAACTACGCCGCCAGCCACGCAAACAACACCGTTCCCCGGAACAAAACAGTTCTTGCGTTTGTCTGTCCGTCCGACAGCGATTTAATGGGAGCGGCCTTGGGCGGAAGGAACAGCTACTACACCAACACCGGGACGGGTGTTCTCAACGCGAGTCCCTCGACGGTTGTCGGCAACTCGAACTATGGAATGCCCGCTGCAAACGGTGTGTTCTACGAGAACAGCTTCACGCGGATGGGTGACGTGGCGGACGGCACGTCGAACACGGCCATGATGTCGGAACGCCAATTGGGTGACGGCAGCAACGGGATCAGCACTCGCAGCACGGACACGTTTCAACCGGGAACATATCCCAACACCGCCGACGAAGCGCGCGATCAGTGTCGGGCGGTGGACGTAACGGATCTCACCAAGCAGGGAAAGTCAAACGGTGGTGTTCCTTGGCTGACGCCCGATCACACGACGACCTACTACTACCACATTCTCACGCCCAACGACCTGTCGTGCATGTACCCGCCGGGACGGATCGCGACGACCGCCAACAGTAAGCACACGGGTGGCGTTCATGTCTCGCTGTGTGACGGCTCCGTGCGCTTTGTTTCGACCAGCGTGGACCTCAACGTTTGGCGCGCTGTCGGAACGCGACAGGGCGGGGAGACTGTCGGAGACTTTTAATCGCGAGTTGCGAAATCGCAGCCGGTTGGTTCGACCGGCCACGTTTTCGGCCTGATCGAAGTGTCACGGTTCAATCCCGTTTTGCTTCGCATTTCACGACGTTCCCAGCGGTTCACGTTTTCGTATGCGCTCGATGGGTTGAACTGTGGCGTGAGTCTTCACGTCGAGTCGGTGGCAGGCTGTATGCGACACTCCTGAAAGCTTCTGACGATGAAAATCTATCTGTACGCAAAGTGTTTGCGGCGGCTGTTTATGGTGGTTGTGTTGAGTTGCGCAATCGTGGGATGCGACCGGTCGGCTCGCAGCTTGTCGCTGAATCAGCCCCGAGCGCGCGAGGCTTGCAACGAGTTCCTGACAGCTTGGAAGAACGGCAAGCAGGTCGCCAATCTCAAGCCGAAGATCATTGGCCGCGACTCCGATTGGGAGACGGGCAAGAAGCTGGAGTCGTTTGAAATTCTGAAGGACGAACGGAGCGATGGCCCCAACCTGCACCTGACCGTTCGTCGAATCGTCAAGGATGCCGCAGGGAGAGAGATTCAGCAGGAGGTTGCCTACGTGGTCGGGACTTCACCCGTGGTGACGGTCTTCCGATCCGACGAGTAAGGCGAGCGGCAAGAAAAAATGTCTCGTAGGGTGGACGCCTCGTCCGTCCGAGTGGCGGCGGCTCACAGCAATGCTTGCGCGATGAGTTATCGAACGCGGCGCTTCCAGTCGCGACGCGAGTTCCCCTTTCCATTTTTCATTCATTCTTGTGAGAGACAGACCGATGCGACAACTGAGTTGGTTGAGCGGTGCAATGTGCGTGACGGTGGCATGTGCGAGCGGGTGGTCGGCCGAGAAGAGCGACTTCGGGCTGACGAAGACTCGGCCTGAAATGAAGCGGACGATCGAGGGCCTCAAGCAGCGCGAGGCCCGCATTCCACTCCCTGCTCTCACGCCGGACGAGATCGCGGCGGGACGACGCTCGGTCAACAACGGTCGCTTGCGGTCGATCTATCTGCCCGAGTCATGGCAGTCATCGCGAAATTCGTCATCTGGATCGAGCAGTCAGGGACAACGAGCCGGTGGGACTCAGAACCTCAATGCGACGCTGAATCAGGCGCAGCAGGCTCCAGACTTTGCGTTCAAGACGCGACTGTTCTGGATCGTGTCACGGACGAACGACTGTCAGTACTGCCTCGGCCATCAGGAACTGAAGCTGAAGCGGGCGGGGATGACCGACGACCTGATCGCGTCGCTCGACTGCAAGTGGACCGCGTTTCCCGCCGACGAACAGGCCGCGATGAAGTTCACGCGCAAGGTGACGCTGACGCCGCACCTCGTCACAGATGAAGACATCGCCGCGATGAAGAAACACTTCACCGACGAACAGTTCGTGGACATCCTGCAAACGGTTGCCGGCAACAACTCGACTAACCGCTGGACCGCCTCGACCGGCATCCCGCAGGACAAGTCGTTCGGTGGGGATGAGCCGAGCCAACTCGAGACGCCGACGTCCGACGAGTTCTCGAAGATTGAAACCAAAGTTGCGCCGTTCGACTACAAGCCGCGAGCGGCTTGGGAGTCGCGGGCCGAGGCCGAAGCGGCGATGGCGACCTGTCGCAATCGCACTCCGTCCGTGAAGCTGCCCGCGATTGAAACGGCTCGACAGGCGCTGGCCGCCGATACTCCGGGCGTCACACCGCCCGCGTGGGTTCAGGCGGCGGCGTACTCACCCACGTCAGCCCTGCGAATGTGGAAGCATCGTCAGGCGATCGCACGCGACGGGAAGCTCGATCCGAAATTGAAGGCGCAGATCGCGTGGGTCGTCTCGCGTGAGAACCGCGCTTGGTACGCGATGGCTCACGCCCGCACGAGGCTCAACGCGCTGGGAGTGCCCGACGACGTGCTGTTCGCCATCGGCGCGAGCGAGGATGCCTTCACTCCGACCGAGCGGGTGACGTTCGCATTCGCCCGCAAGCTGACTTCGGCTCCTCACACCATTGTCGATGAAGACGTGGCCGGATTGAGAAAACTGTTCTCGGACAACGAAGTCGCCGAGATCATCTTCCTGACCTGCGACGCCAACATGTTCGACCGCTTCACCGAAATGCTGCGCCTGCCGCTCGAAGGAAGTGCGACGCTCGTCGGCCAAGTCCAGTAACAACCCGGACCATGTTCGGGGCGGGTCTCTCGACCCCGCCGAAACGCCCGACCGCAGGTCTCCCGTATTCGGCTTTGCGATTGAAGAAAACGAAGAGGAGACCTGCGGTCGGTCACCTGTGCGGGGTCAGGAGACCCGCGCACAACAAAAAATAGAAATGGTGGGCCGGCGCTCGAAACGAGCTTGTCCCACCCTACGAAGATTTGATTGTTCTCCGTCCCCCATCTTGCGAGGTTTCACACATGTCTCTGAAGCGCATTTCTCTCTCATCGTTGTCTGTTCTTGCCCTCGGTCTGGCGGGCACACCGTTCGGCAGTGCTCTCGCGGTTGATTCCGTCAAGGCTCCGCGGCCCATCCCGCTGACTCGGCCCGAGATGAAGGAGTATCTCGAAGACATGAAGGGCCGTACGCTGCGCATCCCGCTACCCGAACTGACGGATGCCGACAAGGAGAAACTCGGCGAGCGAGGCTCCAGCTACGAGAGTTTGCTCCGCTACCACTACACGTCGCAGGGCGACGGGCAGCGTGGAACGGGCGGGCCGGGAGGACAGGGGCGTGGCGAGGGACGCGGTGCGGGTGGTGGTGGCTTCGGTCGCGACAACGATTCCGACAATTCGCTCGACTACGCCTTCAAGGTGCAATTGTTCTGGATCGTCTCTCGCACGAACAACTGTCAGTACTGCCTGGGCCATCAGGAATCGAAGCTGCTCGGCGCGGGCATGACCGAGGACGAGATTGCGGCTCTCGACGGAGACTGGTCGGAACACAAGCCGGAACAGCGTGCGGCCTACATCTTCGCCCGCAAGTTCACGTACCAGCCGCACCTGCTCAACGATGCCGACATCGACGGACTGAGGAAGTTCTACACCGACAAGCAAATTCTGGAGATGATCCTGTCGATGGCGGGCAACAACTCGATCAACCGCTGGAAGGAGGGGGCCGGCATCCCGCAGTCGTCGGGAGGCGGCAACTTTGGAAATCGCCGCGCTGGCGGAGAAGCCACAACGGCCGCGACCGAGAAGGCCGCTCCTGCTGTCGAGACGAAGCAGACCTACCTGACTCCGACATCGCCCAAGTTCAAGGATCTGATCTCCAAGGTTGCCCCCGTGACGATGGACCCGGCGACCGGCAAGCCGACGCGAATGACAGTCGCGAATCGCCCGGCTCTCGAATCGCGAGGTGAAGTCGAGAAGGCGCTGGTAGCGGCCCGCTCGCGAACGCCGCGCCTGCCGTTGGCCGATGAGGCCGCGATGAAGGAAATGTTGCCCGAGGGCTTCTCGGACACTGTGATTCCACAGTGGATGCGACTGCTCGCCACGTTCCCCAACAGTGCGAAGGGCCGCATTAGCAGCATTCGCTCGGCCGAAGAACGCGGCGACCTGACGCCGCTGATGAAGGCGCAAATTGCCTGGGTCATCGCTCGCCAAGACCGGGCGTGGTACGCGACCGGGCTGGCGCTGCAGAGCATGAAGGCCCTCGGTTTGTCGGACGATCAGATCTACAAGCTGGATGGCGACTGGTCCGAGTTCACTCCGAAAGAACGCTCGCTGTTCACGCTGGCTCGCAAACTCGCGACCACTCCGGTGATCCTGACCGACGCCGATGTGGCCGAGGCGGTGAAGCAAGCCGGCCCGCGCGATGTCGTGCAGACCATCAGCTACACCACCAACCGAGCTTCCTTCGACCGCATCACCGAATCGGCCGGGTTGCGATTGGAGAAATGAAGAGACCGGTCGAAACATTTTGATCTGCGGCGAGACTCAGCCGCTGAGCCTCAGCCCACAGCAAAAGCCAGAACCACGGATGGCACGGATAACACAGATTTCACAGATCAGACAAAGGCAGAGAACACTTATCACCTCTTGTCTTATCTGTGCACATCTGTGAAATCCGTGCCATCAGTGGTCAGTCTTTTGCGTCATCGACGGGTGTTATCATCTGGCACTGAAGTGTGTGCGAGTCGAAAAGGGGTCGCGGCCTGGTATTCCAAGATTGAGTCAGCCGTTGAGTGGTGATCGACCAATTGCCAAGATCGTCTTCTGTCTGGATTGTGATTCATGAAACGTCTTCTCTTCTCCGTGATATGGTTTCCCGTCATGACAACCCTGCTGATGGCTGCTGTTGACGAGTCGCAACCGGCTTCGGCGCTGGACCCGCTCAACGGACCGCCGCCGTTCACGGTCAGTCCCGAGTTGGTGGATGTCCCCGTCGAGGAGATCGAACGCGCCTTCGCGGGCCGGACGCTGCCCGAGGCGATGCGGATGTTTCTTTCGATCCGGCGCGGATCGCGCATGGGAGCGGGTGAGGGTTGGTTCGGACCGGCTCAGTCGCGCTACTCGTTCGCGTGGCTGGCCGAACGGCACGGAGTGACTCCTGCCGACGGGATCGAGGCGGACAAGTTTCAGGGCGAGCCGGAATGGTTCGCGCGCCTCGACCGCAACCGCGATGGAAAGATCACCGGCGACGATCTCGACTGGTCGGACCGCAATCCGTGGGTGCAGCACGCCTACGTCGCCAATCGGTTGTTCCGCCGCATGGACCCCAACGGCGACGGCAGGCTGGCGCGCGAGGAATGGCTCGCCTTCTTCGATGCGGTGGCTCAGGGTCGCGACGAAGTGAACTCGGAAGAGATGCGCGAAGCATGGTTGGCCGGGCTCTCGTCCGGCTTCCTGCCGGGCGATGCTCCGACGCCCGACTTGTTGCTGAAGGGCCTCTTCGCCGGTGAGGTCGGTTCGTTGCAGGAAGGTCCGTCGGTCAACGACCCGGCTCCCGACTTCGCCCTCAAGACGCACGATGGTTCGCGCACGGTGCGGCTGTCCGAGGTGATCGGCTCGAAGCCGGTGGTGCTCGTGTTTGGCAACTTCACCTGCGGACCATTCCGCTCGATGTATCCGGGCGTCGAGGACATCTATCGCCGCTTCAAGGATGACGCCGTGTTTCTGGGAGTCTACGTGCGCGAGGCTCATCCGACCGACGGCTGGAAAATGGAATCGAACGCCAAGGTCGGTGTGGCCGTCGCGCAGCCCAAGACCACCGCCGAACGAATCGACGTCGCGCAGCAGTGCTATCGGCTGCTCAAGCCCTCGATCACGCTGCTTGTGGACGAGATCGACGACCCCACCGGCAACGCCTACAGCGGCATGCCCGCGCGGCTCTACGTGATCGACACCGCCGGGAAAGTCGTCTTCAAGAGCGGTCGCGGTCCCTTCGGCTTCAAGACCGGTGAGATGGAGCAGGCGCTGATGATGACGCTCGTCGATGCAACGTCCTCAAAACCAGAGGCCACTCAGGGAAAGCGTGACGCCGCTCCCGTCTTTCACGAGCGGTCGCGAGTCGAGTTGGCAAAGTCAGTCACGCCAAGCGACAAGTGATTGGCTACACTTTCCAACACGGAAACGCCGATCGGTTATCCGCATATCGTTTTCTCGTCGCTTGATCGTTTTCTAGGATTTTATCATGACTCGTTCTCGTCCTTCTCGTCCCGGCTTTACGTTGATCGAACTGTTGGTGGTGATTGCCATCATCGCCGTCCTGATTGCGCTGCTGTTGCCCGCCGTCCAGCAGGCACGCGAGTCCGCTCGACGGAACCAGTGCAAGAACCATCTCAAGCAGCTCGGGCTGGCAATTCACAATTACGAATCGACGCACAGTCGTCTGCCATCGTCTGGTCAAGGTCTGACGGGGGCGCCGCCTGCATACTCACCGTACTTCGACAAACAATCGACGTTTACACACATCCTGCCGTTCATTGACCAAGCCGCCGTGTTCGGTCAGTACGACTTCAACTTCGCGTACAACGAGTCGGCCGCGAACAAGCTTGTGGCCCAGCGAGCGATCCCGATTTACCTGTGCCCTTCGCCGGCACTGCGAAAGGGCAACGTCGATACTTTGAAATACGGAGGGATCGACTACGGAGCCACACTGCATACGAACATTAACCCGACCACGGGTATCCCCGGCTCGGCCTCGACCGCACTGGGAGCGTTGGGGTGGGAATGTACGCGGATCGCCGACATCAGCGATGGAACCAGCAACACCATGCTGATTGGCGAGGATGTCGGTCGATACGATGGGATGAACTCGCTCTACGACGATCCCTACAACCCCGGCTTCAAGCGAGCACACTGGCGGTGGGCCGAGCCGGACAACGCCTTCGGCGTTTCGTACACGCCCAATTTCCATCGCAGCCCGTGGGGCGGACCACCCGGTTGCGCTTGGATCGATATGAATTGCGGACCCAATGACGAACTTTTCAGCTTTCACATCGGCGGTGCGCATGTCCTGATGGCCGACGGGCGTGTGATCTTTTTGAGTGATAGTGTTGATGTTCAGGTGCTGCGAAAAATGGTGACTCGTGCGGGTGGTGAAGTGGTGGGCGAATTCTGACGAGTGGATCACATGGAGATCGACGTGGCGGAACCAAATCCGACATCCCCCCTCAACGTCACCGCCCAAACAGAACGGATCACTTCGCCGCCAGCCCCTGTTCGGCGAGTTCTCAGCCGGTGCCTCGGCATGTTGCTCGGAGCGGTGTGTCTCGTCCTGCTGGGAGTGCTGTTCAGCGGCCAGCCGGGCGCGACGGAAGCCGCGGTGAAGTGGCTGCCGTGGGGAGTTAGTTTGCTGGCCGTGTGGGCTTTGGTTCACTCGCGCCGGTCGCGGAGATGGCTCGGAGTGATGGTGATACTGGCCCTCGTTGCGGTGGGAAGCGCGTTGGGCCTCCGGCAATCGATGCGCTACCAAATCGCCAACGAAATGATCGTGCCGCTGACTGAGTACACGAACGTCGAGTACCCCGAAGACCCCGCCAATCGCAGTCCGCATCACGGCAAGTACCAGGGTCGGCGCGTGCGGCTCGTGCGGAAAGACGACACCCATTTTGATGTCGTGGTTGAGCCGGTCGAGCCGACCAACACACCGCACATCGCGACGGTCACGTTTCACAATGTCGATGTCTCGCTGATGACGCCGTCGTTACCCGAGTGGTGCAAACGCGATCCCGGCAACACGCGCATTGCTCTCACAGATCGACAATGGAACCGGCAGCAGGTCGCGTTCGCGGTGGACGGCAAGCTGGGCGATGGCCAGCGCGTTGCAGTCAGCGGCGGCGATGGCTTCGAGAAAGAAAACCTTACGTCCGCCGAGTTGGCCAAGAACTGCCTGAACGCCGGGCTGTGGGAGGTGTTGCTGTTTCATCCCGGCAGCAACGGCAAGGAGCTGTACTACCAAGGCTGGTTCACGTTTCCGCTCGGCCTGTACCGCGAGCAATTCGAGCGCGGGACCGGACTGCGCTACGCCGACCATTGGTACTACCTCGAGCACTGGTTCGATCCGGCCGGAACGGTGGTGAAACTCGACGACCTGCGGCGAGTCACTTCCACCGCCGATGCCACGTTCGTGTTCGATCCGACCGAAAAGATTCTTGCGGGAGGCGAGCAACTGCGCAAACGCCGCACGCTACTGACCCCGAATCTCCGAACCTGGGGCGACTTCACTGATGTCCGCGCACCCGCTGCTCCCGACATTCAATTCGCCGCGTTCATCCCACCGGGTCGCTACAGCGTGCGGCATCCGTGGAAGAACGAGTACCACCGCCTCGCCACGTTGAAGTCGGTCACACTGCGCGAGATCGAGTCTCCCGCCGACGCGACCGCTGCCGACAAAACGACCAACAAGCCGCGCCACGAACTGGAGCTTCAATTCGTCAGCCGTGATGGAACCGTCAACCGCCTCTTCGTCAGCGGCTTCCGTTGGGACGACTTGCCACAACTCGTCGTGGCCGACTATGCGAAGGGGATGTACATGCCGATGGGCATCGGCGTCCCTCCGTTCTTTCAAACGGAAGAGGCCCTGCTCGCGAACCCGCCGCACCAGTCGGCATACTTCAGCGTGTTGCTCGATCCCGACGACCGCTGGATCGACCACCACAAAACCGCCATCGACGGCCCGGTCCTGTATCGCGACCAAGACGATCCGAACACACTGCACCTGTACCTGCTCTCGTACGAACGCCATTCGCTCGTCAGGCATGTGACCGTTCACCGCGCGGCCACGAGTGAAAAGCTTTAAGGAACGGGTCCGTAATAACTTCCCGAAGTGAAGCAGGCTGCCAGCGCCCTGCGGCTGATCAGGAAGTTATGGCGACCTCAGTCACTAAGCACCTGTCCAAAAACAATGTCGTCTTTCGCTCCGTGAAAGAACGCCCTTTCGCGGAGCGAAAGGCGACAAACGGCGGCGTAATTCTTGGACAGGTTCTAAGGCAACTGGCAAGAGTTGCCTGCCCCATTCGGGGCTGGCGCGTCGTCCCGAAACGAAGTCCGGCTGACAAAGCTAAGCCGGACTTCAGGGCTACGCGGAGTTGCGGGAGCTGCGCCAGTACGACTTCGGCAGCGAGCCGATGCCGATCAGCACGAGATGGGCAATCGCGCACAGGCCGAGGTTGCGGATCGTTCCTTCAGTGAAGCCGTAGGAATGCAGGCCCGCGCCGAGTTCATTCACGCCCCACCACGACCAACTGACGAAGATGTTTCCCGCGATGGCGAGGACCGCCAAGCCGCGTTCCTTCACCAAGCCGCCCCAGCGTGCGTGCAGAGCCAGCGCGTTCCAGAGGACGATGATGAGTGCTCCGTTCTCCTTCGGATCCCAGCCCCAGAAGCGACCCCACGAATCGTCGGCCCACAGTCCACCAAGGACCGTCCCGACGAAGCTGAAGAAGATTGAGAAGCAGAGTGTGCCATAGATCATCCGGTTCAGGTCGCGACCAATGTCCCGTGTCAGCGACGGCGTGAAGACGCCGCGCACGACGTAGACGATGCCGAGTAGACCGGCCAAGTATGTCGTCGCGTAACCAAACGTGATGCACGTTACATGGGTCGCCAGCCAGAACTGCGTGTCGAGTACCGCTTGCAGTACGGTGAACGTGTCACCACTGACCGACAGGCTGTCGGCGATGAGCAGCGTCGCGTAACCGGCGACCGAAGCGATCAGACTGCCGATCCCGATCCGATAGATCAGTTCGAGGACCAGCCCCAGCGCCACGCAGGCCCAGCCAATGAAGATGGCTGAAGAGTAGAGGTTCGTCACCGGCGGACGGCCCGAGATGTAGATGCGGCCGACCAGCGCGAACGTGTGCAGCGCGTATGTCAGTACCAACAACCAGAAGCTGGCGCGGTTGAAGCCGCGCGTCCAACCGAGCCAGCCACACGCCGACAGCACGAACGCGAAGACGTAGAACACGACGGCGATTGAGAACGGCTGGAACTGGTTGAAGAACGCTTCAAACCGGACGCGAGCCGGTTCGACCATCTGAGGCGGCTCTTTGGCGAGACGGCTCAGTTGTGCTTCGACCGCACGGTTGAAGTCCTTCTTTTCGTCCTTCGAGTACGCCTTCAGAATGTCATCCCAAGCGGTGACGTTCGGATTGGGATCCTGCTTTAAGCGAATCGTCGCCATGACGTTGTCCAACCACGCACCCGCCAGCGTCCGCCACGGCTGGTCTTTTTCGGTCGAGCCAACAGCCATGATCGGCTGCCCTTGTTCGGCAACCATCTTCTCAAACTTCGTGACCATCTGGAACGACTCGATCACTTCTTCGGGCGTCTCGCCTCGAACGCGGTGGTGCAGGCCGAACGCGAACTGAATGTTGTCAAACGTCGAGAGCTTGTCGCTCAGTTGCAGCACCTTGCGTTGGTAGACGCTGAGCGACCGACGATCTTTCTTGGCGAGATCGCGCGCCTGGGCAACCTGCTTCTGAAACTCATCGTTCTCGGACACGCGCAGGACGCCCGCGCCGAACCGTTTGAATTCCTCGTCACTCAAAAGCGTTGTGAGCTGCTCTCGGAAGGCGTCGCTATCAAGCCGCTGCCCCTTCAAAGGAGTGAGCTTCTGCAACACCGATTCGGGGAACTCCGCACCTTTCAGCGTGGCAAGGGATTCTTCCGTCAGCTTGAAACGCGGCCGCAATTCTTTGCGCGAGTACCTCATCCCATCTCGCTTTTTCACGCCCATCGTCTCGTGCAATTCGAGGTTCTCAATGCGGAAGACTCCGTAGTTCTCGGCCGTGTCATTTTCGGCGATCACGTCGAGCAACCACTGAATCGCGGGGAGGTATTTCACATCCTTACCGTGTCCGACCGTGACGGTGGTCTTGCCCGAAATCTCCAGTAGCGCGGAGCGGGCAGCGGAATCGAGCGGCTTCACGCGACCATCCTGCACAACGGGGATGCGGCCGAACGCGGCGAGGTCGTATTCCAGCGGAGACGACTTTGGAGGCCGGGCCTTCGACCCGATATAACCCGCACAGAGAACGACGATCATCGCCGCGACAGCCATCGACAGCCATTGCGACGCGGGCTTCGATTCCATGGCCGAGGATGCCGAGACGATGGGAGCTTGCGCGGGCTTGATTCCTAGTTTTTCCTTGAGGCTCATCGCACCTGTCGAGGGTCCGGCGGCAAGGTCCGGCTCGTCGCCGCGTGTCAGAAAGCGAACCAGCAGAATCAGGAAGTGAGCCAGCATTCCGATTGCGACCAACATGCAACTGACGTAGGGCATCATCCAGCCCGTGTTCGCCACGACCGACAACGTGGTGTGTTCTTTGCCGTCTTGTCCCTTGTGATAGCCGCTTTGATAGAACGTTTCGTTGGCAAACCGCAGCGGGTTGTTCATCCAGATCGTCTTCTCTTCATCGACATTCCGCGTCGGATCGACGATGGCAGTTGTCGAGGCATAGCTGCGCGTCGTACTCGTTCCGATGTAGGTTTCATTGCGGACATCCTTCAGCGTGAAGCGATAGTCCTTGTAGTAACGCTTCGGCCGCAGACTGAGTTCATACACCTTGTCGCCGACGGTCACGGTGTCGGTCTCACCGCTCATCGACAGCAGCATCCCGACGAGATATGTGCCGAGCGACTTTCCGCCGTCGCGTGACTTCAGCGTCACGTAGGCCGTCGCCATATCGACCTTGCTGTCCGCATCGGTCCCGGAACCGGGCCGCTTCGATTCCGCAAACCATTCGAGGCCGAGTCCTGCGGTGGCTAAATTCTTGTCCTTCGATGAGGCCGCCCGTAGGTGTGAGTTCGGTTCAAACCGGCTGATCTCGACGGTGAACGGCAGTTCGGGGAAGTCGATCAGTTTCGCAGCTTCCGTTGCTGAAGTCGGGACCGAATCAATCAGGATCGCACGTGGAATTGCCACGACGCGATCGGACTTCGGGTCACTCTTGTCGATCACCGCCAATTCAAACGTGCGGATGTCGTGGACGAAGCTGGAAGTCTCACCCTCTTCGAGGTTCATCTGCGTTTCGATCGCCGTCAGTGAGACTTGCAGTTCGTAGTACATCATCAAGCCGATCCCCGCATGCAGCAGGACGATCCCGGCGCGCTTCTTGAAGACGACCCAGCAGCCCGCCAACAGCGCCGCCCCCGCGAACGTCGCCTGAGTCAACTGCCACAGGATGCGGAGCGACGAATCACTCGGCCTAACAGCGTTTCCCTGCGAGAAAAGCCAACCGACAAGAACCACCAGCCCCACAGTCACGACCGCCAACAGACCTCGCACAAACCAGCCCTTCGCTTGATTCGTGACGGTCACCGGACGGGACCACTGTTGCACGGTCGCATAGGCCGCCGCGAGACCCAGCAGCGCGAGTGATCCCACGAATCCAATCCACAGCGTGCTGTAAGGAATGAACGGCTCGGCCTGAATCCCTTTCGAGTTGCTCCCGGCCGCGATGACGAACCAGGTTGCCACGCCACCGACAGCGATGGCTGCGAGTCCCGCGAGCAGTCGCGTGCCGCGTGCCTCCGCCTTGAACCGAATCAAATGCGCCGACACCAAGTTCGCGCCGAGCAGTACACCGATCAATGCACCACCGGGGAACCAGAAGCCGCCGGGAATGTTGTCCGCCTTCCAACTGCCGAGCGGAATCAAGCCCATGAGCCAATACGTCGGTTCCAGCAACTTGTCTTGGGCATCGCGCACTTCATTGGCGATGACGAATGACGGCGGCACGAAAACTTGAACCGGTACCCAAGCGAACCAGCAGCGGAAGTAGAGGCCGATCACCTCCCAGATGTCCTTGTCCACCTGAGCCAGCGTGCCGACAAAAATCAGCACGATGGAGAGGGCAAACAGCACGACAGTCAGCTTCAGCGAAGCGACCGGCGCGAGGATCGTCTTTACGCCCTCCCATAGAGAGAACTCGGAATCCCTCGCTTGCGAGGATCGGTCAGCCGCATTGAGATCAGTCGTTCGGATGTCGATGGCCATGTGATGCCTCTGCCTATCAGTGTCTGTTTCCCTCACCCATCGGCTCTTCTCCGGTCCCCTCGCCCCGGCTTTGCGGGGAGAGGGTTAGGGGAGGGGTCTTCTTTTCAAGAACGCCGCCGTCCATTATTCCAGCTTCAACGATTTCGCAAACGCTTCAAACCTCGATCGCTCTTTCGCCGCAGTAGCCGCCGGGCCGGTCAGCTTGATGAACCACGTTTGCCCTTCAGCGGGAATCATCACGCCGAAAATCGCTTTATCCTCAGCAATGATTTCGACCAATTCGCCCTTCTTTGAGCCGACTTCAAACGGCTGGCTCGCCTTTTCGAGTTCTTCGCCTGAGAGCGGCTCCAGTCCGACTTGGCCGCGCCAGCGGTTGATGTTCGCGGCGCGATCGCCTCCCGCACGCGAGACCGCAATCTCGGCGGTCTCGGCACCCTCGCCAACAGTAAACCGCGCGAGTTGAAACTGCTTGGGAGGGACTTCCGTCCACTCGGTCGGCTTATCGAACGGCGACGCGCCAGACTTCGTTTTTCCAGCAGGTCGGGCAGTGCCCGGAGCCGCTTCACGCGGATCGGGCTGTCCCATTCCCGGCGGTATCATCCCACCCGGCATCGCCGGTCGTGGCGACACTTTGCCGACGATGTTGATGAGTGTCACCGTCAGCTCGCCCGCCTTCAGGGTCTCGGTGCGAGTCGGCAAGTCGTCGGCTTCGAGGTGCGGGAGATCGAGCTGCCCACGCCAGCGGTTGATGTTGTCCAGAAGCTGCTTTGTCGAATCGCCAAGTCCTTTGGCAAGGACCGTCACCGAGAGTTCAAGCCGAGGCTGTTCGCTCAGCACGAGCGTCGCATGGCGGTTCGCGTTGCCCGGCGTTTCTTTCCACGTCGCGGGGAGAGTCCACTCCGGTTTGGAGTTGCTGGAGAATTGGAGCGATTTCAAGAACTCACGCACTTCGTCGGCGCGACCGGCCACGATGTCGGGCGGTCCCTGCAACTTGAAGAACCAGAGCGATTCTCCCTGTGGAACGATCGCCGCCAGCATGCGTGCAGGCTGCGGCTTCCGCTTGGCCGACTCGGCGAGGAACTCTTTCGTCTGCAACGACTCGTGCGGTGGCACGCTGTACGAAGTGATTTGTTCTGGCTTCCCGCATCCGGAGAGCAGTGACACACAAGCAAGCAGTACTCCGCTCGCCAAGTGTGTGTTGAGGAAGGCGATCCGGCTAAATCTCACAAGGATCAAAGCGAGACATTCCCGAGCGGGGCGGCGTAAGCCCCCCGGTTCTTTGAAAACGGGCTGACGCCTAAGAACCAGGGGGCTGACGCCACCCCACTCAGATGTCTCATCGTTGGCCACGAGAGAGATCAGCGCGAGTCCGCGCGACAAGGGTCGATGAAACGTTGGCACGAGTACACGTAGCCTTCGCGAGAGGAATGGAAATGGAGAACAGGCGGGCGGTCACAATAGGCGGGACTTACCGGCGGCGGGCGGATTATAGACGCCTTGCCTCGCCAAAGTACAACCGCGAGATGAGCGGTGCGGGCAGCCGGGTGCAGCCGTTCCGAAGAGGTGGCCCTGTCGCTCCGCGACAGGAAGCGAGAACGTACGAGTGGCATTTGCCGTGGATTCAAAGCGACTCAACG
>JAYVDI010000162.1:0-4223 GCA_043749505.1 Schlesneria sp.
GTCTCGTCGTCGTAGCACTCGCGAATCAGCTTCGGATATTCATCCAACTCAGTCTTCACCGACCCCGCAACCGTTTTGATCTTCCTGGCCAGCGAGCGAAACGCTTCGGGATCACTCCGCCAAGCCAACTTGGCCTCCGCCATTCGAGCGACAAATGGATGAGCCTCCAGCCCGCAGCTTTCAACGCCGAGTTGCTCGGCCGCCAACAACGTCGTGCCGCTCCCGGCGAACGGATCAAACACGCGCGTCGTCGCCCGCCCGCCCACGTCACGAATCACCGACTGCACCCATTCGGCCGAAAACCCCGCGCTGTACCGAATCCAACCGTGTACCGGCAGCCGCATGTTGTCCACGAACGTAGACGACGTCGTCTCGCGTGCGGGAACCGAGTCCTCATCCACGTCGAACAACATTGTTTGCTTCAACACCGGCATTCACTTGTTCCTTCACGTTCGCCCACTTGAGCCAACTGTCTTTGATACTTCTCTTTCAACAAACGCTCCGTCACGTCCAATCGCTTTCTGTCGCCTTCGACAAGCAGTGGCACGCCTCAACTTCAAAATCGGCCCGAGCCGGGCTGCCCAGTCCCAATCTGCAATCAATCGGGAGACAGTTCCCCGCCCTCCTCGACGATGCGGATATCCTCCTCGGACAGTGCGTAGAGTTCGTAAACCGAGGCGTCGATCTGGCGACTTAGGGATGCTCGCTTGGCCTCGTAGAAATTACGGTCCTTGTCTGTCTTGGCGGCAGCCAGCTTCGGATGGATGTCGATCATTTGTTCCACACAACGAACAATCTTGTCGCGACGCGATTTGTCGGTGGTGTTCTTTGTGTCGATGGCGCGAATTGGAATCTGCTCGATGTACTGCGTGAAGAGGCGATAGCGGGACTCTCCCGCCCGCGTGCCAAACGGGATGCTGAGTCGAGAAATCATGAACCACGCGAGCCGACTGTTCAGAAGACCGAGGAGATACGGATCGTCCGTTCCCAAACAATAGGCCGTGTTTCGGATGTAAGTCCCCTGAGTGTCCAAGCAAAAGCGGGGCTGCTTGGCGATGTCCGGGTAGATGATCTTGGGCAGATCGAGCACGCCGTAGTAATCACACGGCCTTAGCTCCCACCAGAACTCGCCCTGATCTTGGCGTTTCTTGGCCGGTGCGGAGAAGGGGAGCAAGTGCTCAGCCAGCGGGCTGTAATTCTCCGAGAACCAACCCCACGCCTCACGCTCTGAGACCCTCTTTCCGCTCTTGCGTTTACCGCCGAACGACTTCTGTGTCCATCCGTTCGGAATGGCAATCAAATAGAGGTCCGTGTCTCGCACGACGTACCGGCGAATGTCCTGCCCACTGAGGAATCGGCGGATCAGCGGGGCGCAGTCCGGGCAGTCTGCGATGAACTCCCGCCGCGTTCCCGCGTCGATTTCAAACGCCGCGTTGAGTCCGGTGATGACGCCCCTAAATATCTTGTTCTGGACAAACTGACCAAGAGCGGTTGTTCCAGTTTTCAACTTGTCGAAAAGGCGTGAAACCCGTTCATCGTCAATGCACCAAGCCTCTGCTGAAAATCGACCAATCGGCACAGCATAGCTGTGTGATGTAACGAGCGATGATAAGTCGAGACCTTCCAGCGACGCCACTTTCGTGATGCTGACGCAATCCGGCTGCGGCACCTTGCCAGCGAGCGGAATGCAAACGTAGGTGTCCTTGGCTGCGGCGAAGACGGCAAGCCCGCCAAAATCGACGATCTGAAGCAAGGCGGCTGTTTCTCGGACAAACTGTCGGAGCGGCAATCCAAAGTTCGTGCGCAGGAAGCTGCTTGACACAATGAAGCTGAACAGTCCTCCCTGCCGCAGCAGAGAGATTGCCCGTTCCACGAAGTAGATATAAAGGTCGGCCGTACTCTCGAACGACTGATAGTGATCCTTCAGGTACGCCTTGATTTCCTTGAGTGATTCTTGGCGAACATACGGTGGATTCCCAACGACGGCATCGAATCCTCCCCGGCTCATCACCTTCGGGAAGGCGTCCTTGAAATTCATGGGACTCACCTCCCTTTCAGCCTCATCGTCGTCGAGCAGACTCAAGAGATTTCCATCCTCGGACTCATCTCTGCCAATGAGGGAATTGCCGCGCACGATGTTGTTGTTCAGCGACGGCAAAATGGCAGCGTGCATTCGAAGTTGGTAGCCGCGCGCCGAAGCGATGGTTTCTTCGTCCAGCAGTTTGAGGTAGAGCGACAGTTGCGTAACCTCAACGGCCTGCTGGTCGATGTCCACGCCAAAGATGTTGTTGAGCAGGATTTCCCGCTTTTTCTCCAGCGACAGGTGGAGCACACCGTCTTTCGTGATGCAGTCGCCTTTCTTCGCCTTGCGCGGGGACTCGTTGTAAAACTTGGTGTGGTACTCCAGCAGCAGATCGTAGACACCGAGCAGAAACGAGCCACTTCCACAGGCGATGTCTGCAAAGTGCATTTCTGCAATTTGGTCGGGCGACCTGCCTTCGATCAGACTGCCTACCGTACTCGCGACGATGTAACGGACGATGTACTCGGGGGTGTAGTAGACGCCACCCGCCTTGCGCACCTCCGGCTTCTGTTCGACGCGCACCCGCTTGTCCGTGGCGACGATGATGTTGCCGAGAAACCGTTCGTAGATTGAGCCGAGAATGTGGATCGGAATGGCGTTGAAATCGTAGGGCGAGTTCTTGTGAGAGAGCTTCTCGCAAATCCCGGCGAAGGCCGCGTCGTCGATCTGAAAATCATCCGCATCGAGAATCGAGTGCTGCTTGAACACGATCCCGTTGTAGGTGCCATCCAGCCGACGCGATACCGTCACAAAATCTTGCCATGCTGTTCCTCGCTCGCCGAAGTTCGCCACAAAATTTGATGGCTCGATCAGCTTGTCTTCCAGAAATCGCATGAACACCAGTCGGTCTAGCGTGCGCTGCGTGACCTCGGTTAGCGTTTCGCTGTTAAGGTCTGGATTGCGGCTCTTGAACGCACGAGCCAGCGCAAGGCGGTATTCGTCGAGGTCTTCAAGGAAAGACTCGTCCACACTCTGATAGCCACCGGCGAAGAGCGTGCGCTGTTTGGCTCCCCCTCGCGGTTTTGGCAACGTCGCCGCAAACTTCTCCAATGATCCCGCAGCAACCGCCTCTCGCGAAACCAGCCAGTAGATTTCGCTGAACTTGTCGCGGTCGAGGTAATCCTCAATGCCATACCGCTTCTCACAGCGGTGAATCGCTTTGTCGATGTCGGGCTTGTAGCGGCAGTCGAGCAAATGCAGTTGGGCAAAGTTGGTCAGTCCGGCAATTGGGTTGCCCTTGCTCCAGCCGTATCGAATGGTCTGAAAGTAATTGTCGGCCGTGGCCAATTCCACGCTCGGCTTCTTGGCCTCCACGATCATTCGTGGATCGCGGAAGTCGGGGCTGACGTGGAACGAATAGTCGGCTCTGCGCTGCGAGCCGCCCGTCGCTACCGGAGGCTCGACCTTCACCTCTTGCTCGAAGGGGTTCGATTGAACCTCGTGGTTCACGTCCCATCCCAGCGCGATGAAGAACTTGTCAATGAAGCCCTTGCGAACTTCGGCCTCTTGATAGGCCCGCGAGAGGTAGTGATCTTGATGCTTCCGAAAGTCATTGGCGAGTTGTCCGACTACCTCGAAGGCTTTGTCGAGTCCTTGATCTGCCATGCGCGTCGCCCCGGTGCGGTGCTATTTCAGTATCGATCTTCCGCCAGATGACCAAGTAGACCAGATCGCGGACACGGCACCAAGGCGGGGTGGCCCGGCTTCTTCTGGACCCCACAACAACGTGTGGACGTGCCACGGCTTCAAAAACGGCCCGAGCCGGGCTACCAGCCAGGCACTCGGCAATGACGTTGGCGATCGTCTGACTCTTGCCTGTTCCCGGACGGCCCGTCGAGAACAAGACTGGCTCCCGACTTGATCGCGAGAATTGCTTCGAGTTGGCTGGAATCGCTCGGCAGGATGGTATGCAGCTTCGAGGGATGGACTTCCGCGTCGAATCTCGCGGGCGATGGTCCTGCTTGACCGGTTCCTCCATTGAGCCGTCTACTCGTCTGCGACCAACTCGTCTTCCACCAATGTGAACCGGGTGACGAAGTTCGCCTTGTCGAACTCGATGCGAAAGCAGTCGAAGAAACCCTCGCGGCCGAGGATCAGCGAGGCGTTCCCCTCCGCGAAGCAGATCGGAATGTCGAGCGCG
>JAYVDI010000163.1:0-6806 GCA_043749505.1 Schlesneria sp.
GAGCCGTTGCTGCAACGTCTGGCCGGGAATGAACTCCATCACGAGATACGGCAGGGGCTTTTCTTCAACGGCATAGACGCTGACGACATGCTCGTGCCGAATCGCCGCCGACGCCTGAGCCTCCCGTAGAAATCGCTTGCGAGCCGGCGACGTGCTCGCCATCTCCGTGGCCATGACCTTGATCGCCACCACGCGATGCAGCTTCTCGTCAAACGCCCGCAGCACCGTCCCGAATGCTCCGCGACCAATCACCTCCAGCACTTCATAATGGCCCAACCGCCCCACGGAACCGGGCTTGGTGGAAGGCTCCAAATAGCCCAAAGGAATTTCGTTGTCCGAGTCGTCGTCATGCTCTGTCATGTTTGCTGGTCCGCTTGAATGGAATGCCGTCGTTGCGTCGGGGTCGTCGTCGCGAGTCGAGCCATTTCCAAAGAGAATCGTCGCGGCTGCTTCCGCTTCCGATCCGTCCGCAATCTGCTCAATAACGGGAGTGTTGAGGAACTGGCTCTGCCCCTCGTGAGATGAGAGCAGCGATTCGACACGAGCCAGAAGCTCCCCATCGTCCGCACATGCCACTTTCAAGCGAGCCTGACGAGTCGCCGGATCCTCAATCTCCAAAGCAGCCAGAAACAGTTCCCGTTCTTTCATGACGACGGTCTCAGTCAGAAAACGAAGGTCAAAACAGTCCTGCTCTCAATGCGCCGTCTGGTTGCCGATCACGCCACAAAATTTGGGAAATTTTCCGAAAACCAGCACGACGCGCCAGCGAGTGGACCTGCCCTCTGTGCCTTTGTGTTGAAACCTTGAGATTTTGAAACACTGAGGGCACGGAGTTTCTGAAAGACATTCTTCGGACGGGTTTGATGTTGCGGAATTAATTCCTCGTCGAATTCCCTTCTGCCCCGACAATCTCCTGATGCAACCACGCCCGCGCGAAGGCCCAGATTCGATCCGCCGTGCGCGGAGCGATCCCCATCATCTTGGCCGCGTCGGGAATCGACAGCCCCACGAAATACCGCAGATGAACGAGTTGCACCGCCTCGGCATCGACCATTTTCAAGCGATCAAGAGCCTTATCGAGCGCAATCAAATCTTCGTGAATCTCCGGCGCGGCGACCGAGTCATCCGCCAACTCAACCTGCTGCAATGCACCGCCCCGTTTGAGTCGCTGCTTGCGACGAGCATTCTCCACCAGTATCCGCCGCATCGCCTCGGCGGCCGCCGCAAAGAAGTGCCCTCGGCTCTCCCAATGCTGAGCCTGGTCCACATCGACCAGTCGCAAGTACGCCTCATGCACCAGCGCCGTCGCCTGAAGCGTCTGCCCCGGATTCTCCTGGCCAATCCGCCGGCCAGCCAGCTTGCGCAATTCGTCATACACCAGCGGCAACAGTTGTTGAGCGGCTGCGAGATCCCCTTGCTCGATGCGGTGCAGGATTTGTGTGACGTTGGACATGACGAAGAAGATACCGTTGCGAATCGAGCAATTCGATCACAGGAGATATCGGTGGCTGAAAAAAGGATTGGGCGACGCTGACGCCGAGCGAAGACGGGCGTTCTTGAGCACCCGTTCGTTGTCGTGTGAGTGGCAACGGGTTTTAGGGACAGAAAAAGGGAAAGCTCGGACAGGCTCATTCATAAGTTTGATCCGCGCCTCTCGGCTCTGCTGACGATAGGTCTGATGGTTTGGGAGAAGCCGAACCACGCCGCCGAGTGACCGTGCGTCATCAGTGCCGATCAAATCTTGATCAGCCGGAACGCGCTAGCATCCGGTTCTCACCGCAAAACCGTGGGCTAGCGCCCGGCGGCTGATGAGTTTTCTGACAGAGCCTAGTTCGCTCCCGAGACGGTGCAAGCACCGAATGTCTCACTTTGGACCGCGTGAGGTCTGAGGGACTCGAAACGCACCTCCTTGCTCACGCTGCGGGTTGATGTGAGTGGAACAAGTCCTGCCGCTCGGCTTATCCTCGGCCGCATGACTTCACTGATCTATCTCGATAACAACGCGACCACACCCATGTTGCCCGACGTGGTGGATGTGGTTGCGCGCGTGATGCGAGACTGTTTTGGGAACCCCGGCAGTCCGCATCGGGCTGGACGCAAGGCGCGACAGGTTCTCGAAGAGAGTCGTGAGCAGATCGCCTTGCTGCTGGGTGCCGGTCCCAAGGAACTGATCTTCACGAGTGGCGGGACTGAGGCGAATAACCTCGCGCTGCGTGGTCTCACTCACGGACTGACCGGGACGATCGCGCTGTCGCCCGGTGAGCATCCGTCGAGTCTCGAAGTCTGTCGCGCTCCGGCGATGCGCGCGTGGAACCTGCACAAGTTTCCCGTCGATCCTTCCGGTCAAATCACGTCGTGTGAGATGCCGAGCGACACGCGCCTGGCTACTGTCATCCTCGCTCACAACGAAACGGGGGTTGTTCAGGATGTGAAGCCTCTCGCCGCTGAGTGTCGTTCGCGCGGGGTGGCGTTACATCTGGACGGCGTGCAGGCGGTGGGAAAGATCGCCGTTTCGTTTCACGATCTGGACGCGACGACGCTCAGTTTCGGTGCTCACAAGTTTCACGGGCCGCGCGGCGTGGGTGGTTTGCTCGTGCGAGACGGCACACGGCTGACGCCGCTCATGCGCGGCGGTCATCAAGAATTGGAACGACGACCGGGGACCGAACCGGTCGCACTGGTGGCAGGGATGGCGAAGGCACTCGAACTGGCTTGTATTGCGCAAGAAGAGCGGACTCGGTTCGTGACCGGACTGCGCGAGCGGTTGCAAGCGGCGCTGATCGAACTCTGTCCACCAGCCTTCGTGAATGGCGACGGCACCGCGCGATTGCCGAACACACTGAACATCTCGTTCCCCGGTGTCGATGGCGAAGCGTTACTCGTCGCGCTCGATCTTGAAGGAGTCTGCTGCTCGCTTGGAAGTACGTGCGCGAGCGGCTCGGCCGAGCCGGCTCCGATCCTCGTCGCGATGGGTTTGACACCCGATTTGTATCGGTCTGCCGTGAGATTTTCGCTCAGTATTCTGAACACTCAGGCTGAGATTGACGAAGCCGCACGCTGCATTGGCACTGTCGTCGCGCGGCTTCGCAATTCAAAGTGACCGTCGCTATCATCCCGCCCCACGCGAGGGATTGATGGCCGCTTCAGCACCAACCCGCGTGTTTTGTCCGGCCGGTTTGCGTTTCAAACCGTGTCGCTTTCATCAGGGATGACCACCCGCAAACGGACGCTTGCGAACTCGACTCATGAAGGTCGGTTCTCAATGTTCGAGGTGTTCGTGACACGCAGCCATGCGGCCGTGTCGAGTTCCGAATTGTTTGTGCCTCTGGCTGAACACGCCTTCGCCCGCGCGGCCCTTTCGCGTCTGACGAGCCTTAGCAAACGAACCGCGTCCCACGCGCAGGGCCTCACGTTTTTGTCGGGTCCGGAAGGGAGCGGCAAGTCGCTCCTGGCACGGCAGGCGATTTTGGAATGCCTGCACCGGCAGCCGAAGCTGCGCTACGCGATTGCCTCGGCGACTGAGTTATCCGAACTGCTTGCCCGCGCCGACGAACAGCAGTCGCTGGAAGAGATGTTGGAGTCGATCTGCGACCTCGACCTGCTGGTCTGCGAAGACTTGCACGGTCTGGAAGGAGACGCGGCGCGACAAGAGTTGTTGCTCGCGCTGATGGATCGCGCGCGCAGTGAGGGACCGCGCGTGCTGGTCACAAGCCGCAAGCTGCCGGGTGAGTTGCGCGAGTTCTCTCCGCGCTGGATCAGTCGCTGTCACGGCGGTCTCTGTGCGACGCTGCCGCTCCCCGGCCTGGAAAGTCGCAGCGACTTGATCGCCCGACTGGCTCAAGCGAAACACTTGCCGTTGTGTGAACCGATCGCTCCGTCGATCCAATGGCTGGCCGAACGGTGGACCTTCTCGCCACGAGACATCGCCCGTTCGATCGACCAACTCGCGCGGGCGTGTTCGACTCAACAGGCCGTTGTCGATTTGAAGTTTCTCGAACGCGGATCGTGGCTGGAAATGAAGACCATCGCGCTTTCGATGGACATCATCACGACAGCAGTCGCCCACGAATTCGGTCTCGAGCCGGACGAACTTCGTTCACGATCGCGGCATCAAGGGCTGATTGTCCCACGTCAGTGTGCCATGTTTCTGGCGAAGGAACTGACGGGCCGCCCGCTCGAAGTGATCGGACTCTATTTTGGTGAACGGACCCATACGACGGTCTCTCACAGTTTAAGCCGCCTCAAGGAACTACTGCCTCATGCACCGACGATCCGTCAGCAGGTGCAGAAGTTGCGTCAGCGCTTGGCCGAGTTGAAGCGCGCCGTCGGTTGAAGCCCGGACTCAAACGACGCAACGAATCTCTGGTGCGAAGACTGTGGAGAACTCGTTAAGACGGAAGGACGTTTGTCTGTGTTGTCCACACGGCCGGATTTTGAACTGAGGCCACTGATGAGAACGATGCCACTTTCACGCTCGTTGCTCACAGATTGTGATGACTCGTTCCACAAGCCGTCCACAGCCGCGCGATGTGGACAACCACGATCAACTCCCGAACTGGATTTCAGTTGCGACTTGTTTCATTTCGACAATCCACATTTTTTAGGCCCCTCTACTAAGACTGTTGCTAGAAAGTTCTCTTGTAAGAAGGAAGCAAAGAGAAGATCCCTTGATGTTGAGAACATGGCCAGCGCCTTGTTGAAGCTGCGAAACATGTAGGGTGGGACGAGCGGCATTTCGCCGCGCCGGCCCACCAGCGTTTCCAGATAGTGGGCCGGCGCTCGAAGCGAGCTGGTCCCACCCTACGTTGAAAAAAGCGATGGCACTGGAACATGGTTCGTTGAGGTGGCAAGTCCAAGGGGATCGACCGATGATCGGAGTTGGCTTCATTCAGACAGATGACTCACACTTGAAAAGGGACGACACTTGTGGCTCGCCAACGGACTTGGTTGGAGTGGCTGAACCCGATGACGCGGTTGCAGCGCTGGTTCACGTTCGGGTCGATCATCTGGGTCGCTGGGGCTGCGCTGTTGCTGATGCAGGCGTTTCGCTCGAAGACTCAACTGTCTGGGTTGTTCGCGATCTATCTGTTGCTGACGGTTGCGTGCAGCGCGGTGGTGTTTGTGTTGTATGGCATCGACAAGCGACGGGCCGTGAAGGAGAAGCCGCGGATCTCGGAACGAACGCTCCACTTGTTTACGTTGGCGGGAGGCTGGCCGGGGGCGTATCTCGGCAGTCGCCTCTTTCGACACAAGACGCTCAAGGTCTCGTTCCGTGTCGTCTTTTGGTTGACGGTCGCGGTTCACCTCACGGTGATCGGTTATGGCTTCTGGTCGGGCTGGTGGTGGGTGGCCATCAAGGCACTGATCCAGTCTCTCTGGTCGGGATCGTGACGGACTACGATCGCTGGACGATGTACCGTGCCAGAGCCTCTTGCCACGGCGGCATCGGTCGGCCGAGGACATTGGCCAGCTTGGCACAGTCCAGCACGCTGTAATCGGGACGGCGGGCCTTTGCGCAGTATTCGGCCGCCGTGCTGGGAATCACTTTCACCGGAAGGTTCGCAAGGTGAAAGATTTCGCTGGCGAACTCGAACCAACTGCAATCGCCCCCGTTCGTGGCGTGGTACGTTCCGAAGGCAGCGGTCTCGATGAGTGAAGCAAGTGTGGCAGCGAGATCGGCGGTCGAGGTTGGTGAGCAACGTTGATCGGCGACGATCCGCAGTTCGGGACGTTCGCGTCCCAAGTGGAGCATGGTTTCGACAAAGTTCCCTTTGCCGCGTGCGGCGCGATGTCCGTAAAGGCCGCAGGTTCTCACGATAAAATATTGCGGACAACGCGATCTTACCGCGATTTCCCCTGCCAGCTTCGAGGCTCCGTAAACGCTGACTGGTCCCGTGAAATCGGTTTCGTTGAGAGGTACTCTGCGCGTGTAGTCTTGCCCGAAGACATAGTCGGTGCTGACGTGCATCAAGATGATGCCGAGCTTCGCACAGTAGTCCGCGAGAAGTTGTGGGCCGAGAGCGTTCACATGGTGAGCGGCGTCCGGCTCATCTTCCGCACGATCGACAAGGTTGTAGGCCGCACAGTTGATGACATGCGTCGGTCGAGCGGTATTGAATGCCGTGGCGATACTGATGGGATCGGTGATCTCAATGTCCGCGTGTCCGAATGAGATCGCTCGGTTGCCCAACAGCGGCAGGAGATCGCTCCCTAATTGACCGAACGCTCCAACAACGGCAATGCGCATGGGGTTAGTTTCCAACACGGAGTCTCACTTCGTCTGGCGGTTTTTCGGATCGACATGTACGACCTTGGGGTGATGTCCCGCCAATTCGCGTTCTTCGTACTGTGCGAAGCAGCAGATGATGATGAGGTGGCCAGGATCGACCAAATGTGCGGCGGCTCCATTGATGCAGATTGTCCCACTGCCAGCCGGACCGGGGATTGCATACGTGATGAGCCGGTTGCCATTGTTGACATCGAAAATATGAACCTGCTCGTGGTCGATGATGTCGGCGGCCTGCATTAGGTTGATGTCGATAGTCACGCTCCCCTCGTAATGGAGTTGAGCGTCGGTGACGGTCGCACGGTGAATTTTTGACTTGAGCAGTGTTCTCTGCATTCGGAAAGACAATCTCGTTGAAGGGCGGGTCGTGGGAGTGACAAGTGTCACTAGTGCTGTGTCAATGCTTGAAATTGGGGGTCAGCAAATCAGCCGCTGGGCGCTGGCCCACGGTTTTCCCGCGAATGAACCGTGGGCTAGCGCCCGGCGGCTGATTGGTGAAACCCCAATTTCAAGCATTGAT
>JAYVDI010000164.1:0-20962 GCA_043749505.1 Schlesneria sp.
CGAGCGGGGGCTTCGCGGTCATCGAACGCCCAGCCCCCGCTCGCGCGTCGGGCTAGTTTTTTCCGGGTAGAATCGGTTTCAAAAATGTCCTCTACACCACCAGCGGCCGTTTCTTTGGGACGCGATGCTGCCAGAAAAGTCGATCTTCAGTCAGAGATCCCATGCGCAGCGCACAGCGCAGGCAGTACTTCTCGTGCTGGTGGCTGACGTAGATTTCGCCGTTGAGGATCAGGTGAAACCAGTCCTCGCCGGGATGCTTCGAGTAGCAGAAGTAGCGTTCCGAATCCCGTTTGATATGAACGTCCCAGTCCTCGTGATCGGGGACGTAGAGCCGCGTATCGGGGATCGGATCGACCGACGGCGCGGACGAGTTCTCAGCGGAGGCAGTGCCTTCAACGAGTAGAGCTTCCACCGGCAACGACTCCTCGGACGGGGACTCATTCGGAGTCGCGTTTGTAATTGAGTTCCCTTCCATACTCCGCTCCTTCATTCCGGCAACGGTTGGCCCTTGGTCTCGGGGGCGAGCCAAATGATGGCCATGCCTACGACGTAGATCAGGCTCATCACGGAGCAGGCCATGGGCAAGCCGCCGACGCCCTTGAAGAGGCCGATCATGTTGCCGGTTTGCAGTGCGGCCACGGCGGCAAGAATACGTCCGAAATTAAAGGCGAAGCCTTGGGCGGTGGCTCGCACATTGGTCCGGAAAAGTTCGGGCAGGTACAGCGGTAACCAGCCATAGAACGAAGCGGTGAACCCTCCCGCGATGAAGACTGTCACGAGGAACGGCGTTCCAAACGTGGTGTTCGTCTGGAAGAACAAGATCGCCGACAGGAACGAGCCAAGACACAGCAACGCGAACGTCGGACGGCGGCCCAGCACGTTACCCAGCAGTGCGCCGGCAATCGTTCCGATGATGGCACCCAGTCCCGAGAAGATCTGCGTCATGGCGCGCGCCGAGATGCGAGCCGAGTTCACTTCCGCTTCGGACAGGTTCGCCTTGATCGCGGCCTCTTTGGCGATGTCGTTCGCCCAAGAGGGAGCTCGCTGAATGGAAGCCCACGTTCCGATCAGAGCCACGCCACTGAGGCATGCTCCAATCAGTAGTCGTCGCACGGTGGACCGCACTTCGTCGGATGCGCCTGCGGAGGCGTCGCGACTGCGTTGCAGAAACCGCAGCACCGGGTAGATGTAACCGCACAGAGCGATCACCAATCCCACGGCCGAGCCGATCATCCGGATCGCCAGCGGGTATTCGCGCAACCAGACGAACACGATCAGCAGCGCACCGAATGCGCCGACAACGACGCCGAGCAAATCTTTCGTCGCCCAACTCGAGGTCGAACCTTTGTCGCGCTGCTGCTGCCACTTCTCCGATTCGGGGACTGCCAGTCGAATGAAAAAAGTGAGGATCGCGGGAGCGGCTCCGAGCAGCATCAACAGCCGCCAGCCCTGATGAGCCACGAGTGAATCGACCCAGTTCTGCGGCAGCCCGATCGCCAGCAGCCCTCCTTCCGCCGACTTGATGAAGCTCGCCAGTCCCAGCGCGAACAGCGCGACGAGCAGGAAGCCGACGTTCGCCGCCGCGCCGATCAGCCCCGACAACAAGGCTCGCGACTTGTTCGGCCAAATCTCCATGACCAGAGCCACGCCAAGAGACCACTCGCCCCCCATGCCGAGGGCTGCGAGAAAGCGGTAGCAAAAGAACTCTTCCGCCGTCTGCGAAAGACAGCAAACGCCGGAGAAGATGGAGTACGCGAAGACGCTCAGCGTCATTGCTCGCACACGTCCGATGCGGTCTCCCAACCAACCGAACAGCACTCCACCCGTGGACATCCCGACCAGAAAGCCTGCCGTCCAGATCCCTTCCCACAAGTTGATGAATGCCTCCATTTCCTTGACATCCTTGGGGCCGGAGTTCGCCAGCAAGTCTTGCAACGCGGGGCGAGCGACCAGTGGCAACAGCCCCAACTCAAACCCATCGAACATCCAGCCGAGTAGGGCGGCGAGCAGGGCCATCCACTGCCCAAAGGTCGTTCCGTTGGCAACGGGTTGCGTCGGCAAGATCGGTGGGTTCACGGGGCGAATCTTTCGCGAAAGGGAGTCGAACACGAACGGGGCGGGATTGTGAAGTGGCTCGCGGCGAAACGCAAACTCGGGCGAGAGCGTCATAACGGGGATGCCGTTTCACTGCGTGCAGTCTGGCCAGACTGCACGCAGTGAAACGATCCATCGCGACCGTGCGTGGTCCGAACAAACCGGAGCCTGATGTGAGACCAGCGGACACGACCTTCTTGACGGGTTTCCTCGTTCCAGATAGCAACCGTAGGAGCGTCTTGGTCCACACGAATCAGCGTCTCCAAGGATCACCAAATCTTTACTGCCCACCTGCACGCGTTTGCCGAATGCGAAGCCCTGCGACAGCGCGTGATTGCCGTGCTGAGTCGTCTGCCGGAATTCGTACAGCGAGATTTCCTCGACGATCACCGCTTCCGGATCACGTTGGAGAAGTTCGTTCCCGGCGAGGGGTGGTCGTTATGGATGGCCAGCCCCGGTCCCGTCGGCAGCGGCAGTCGGTGCGTGGTGCTCAGGCCCAAGTTGGCCGATTGTCCCGAGGCGTTCGCGCATTACGTGATCGCCCACGAATTCGCCCATGCTCATCTGCACAACGGCGGCTGGGGCGAGATCACCGACATCGAAGAAGCGGCCGACGCGCTGGCGGCAAGCTGGGGCTTTCAAAGGCCGACGGGCGGCTTCGTTCGCGGCTAGTGCTGTGGTTTTACCTCGCGCGGACTGTGATAAGACATCTGAGCGGGGCGGCGTCAGCCCGTTTTCAAAGAACCGAGGGACTGATGCCGCTCCACTCGAAAATGTCTCACGGGTGGCCGCGCGAGGTAGAGACGCAACCATTCTTCGCTTGCGCTTCAGGCTTCGTTTTTTAATAGATTCCCGGCATCAAATCAGGGATCGGACGATCCGCTTGCTCGCCGCGTCGAGCTGAGTGACATCGGGGATCGTGTAGCGGATGCCGTTTGAGTCCGCGATCAGGATTCCATTCAAGCCGAGGCGACGGCAATCGTCGTCGCTCTCCAGTTGAAAGCTCGTGCGGCCGCGGTTGGTCTCCACATCCCAGCGGCAGGGTGGATTGGGTGTGCTCGTCGAGACGATGCGTTGGATGACCGGAACAAACTCGCGTTCGGCCAACTCGCGTTGCAATGCTTCGCGGGCGGCAGGAGACAGCACATCGAGACTGGACAGGTTGAAGAGTTCGCGACCGTCGGCATCGAGCAGCGAGATCGCGTGATTGGGATCGGAGAGTGGGAAGCAACGCACCGGCTCCACTCCCACATGGCGCGTCCCATCGGGAAGGCTCATCACAAGCTGGCCCCATTGGTCACGATCGAACACCAGCTTTGAAAAAACTTCGTCATCCGTCATTGCGGTTTCATTTCGTGATTGTGATTTGCGGCTTGGTTCAAGTCGGGTAGCAGCCCCGAAGAAGCCCCTCACCCTAACCCTCTCCCCGCAAAGCCGGGGCGAGGGGACAAGAGAAGACACCTGCTACTCAAAGCCACCGCAAGTTGAACCATGCCGTGATTTGCGGAGTCCACATCGGGCGCGAAGCCTATGCGAGAGCGCGGCGATGTTCAAAGGTAAACCACGGGCAATACTCTGCATCTCGCTGAGACTTTTCTCCGGAGACCCCGCGAGCCACACTCCGCCCGTTCCCACCGCTGCATCAAAGTCTCCACCATGTTGCATACCACGATCTCAGACGACGCTGCCAATCCCGTTTCGTTGGCCGAGTTTTACTCGGTCACGAAATGGTACGGAGCGGTCATCGGTGTGAACGATGTCAGCCTGAAATTGCAGCCGGGGATCACCGGACTGCTCGGCCCGAACGGTGCGGGGAAGACGACGTTCCTCAAGCTGTTGACCGGCCAACTGCGGCCGAGTCTGGGTGAGGTCCAAGTGCGCGGCGAGTCCGCGCGGTCGGCCCGCGCGCGGCGGTACATGGGCTACTGTCCCGATGCCGATTCCTTTTACGAAGAGATGTCGGGGCGACGCTTCGTCCACACGATGGCCCGCCTGCACGGAATGCCCTCGCGCATGGCTCACGAACGGACAGAAGAAGTCTTGGCCGAGGTCGGGATGTCAGACCGAGCCGATCGGACGTTGCGAGGTTGTTCAAAGGGAATGCGGCAGCGGATCAAGCTGGCTCAAGCTCTGGTGCATCAGCCGGATGTCTTGATCGTGGACGAACCGCTCAACGGAATTGATCCGGTCGGACGGCGCGAGTTGATGGCACTGTTTCGCCTTTGCTCCAATCGAGGACAGGCCGTGTTGGTGTCGAGTCACATCTTGGAAGAGATGGACGAACTGGCCGATCGCATCGTGTTCATGGGACGCGGGCGAGTTCTCGCGGAGGGCACGCTGCCGGAAATCCGTGCGATGTTCGACGAGCAGCCGCTGAAAATTCGGATCGCCTGCCGCCAACAACGCGAACTCGCCGCGCGGCTCATTCAGTGGGAGCATGTTCTGAAAATTGAGCTGACCGGAACCGACGAATTGTTGCTGGAGGTCGCCCGTCCCGACGACTTCTTCCACCGATTCGGCAACCTCGTCGTGGAACTCGCGCTCGATGTGTCGAAACTGGAAACGACCGACGCGACCACGGAAGCGACGTTTCAATACGTGATGTCAGCCGCCTCGCGATTCTGAGGTCCGCTTCGACTACTCGCAGTCAATGTGGCTTCGTTTAACCGCGTGGGCCGTGATGAGACATCTGAGCGAGGCGGCGTCAGCCCCGCTCGGAAACCTCCTCACTTTCTCCCGTGCGGAGTCGTCACGTCGGCAGGTTGATTCGCCGACTGTGGTAGTGGCACAGCGCGACCGCAAACGCATCGGCCACGTCGTTCGGTTCGAGGATGTTGTCGAGTCCCAGTTCGTGGCGAATGGCGTGCTGGACCTGTTCCTTCGACGCCTTGCCGCTTCCCGTCAACAGCCGCTTCACTTCGCGCGGGGCATAATCGACGACGGGCAATCCTGCTTCGGCCGCCGCGAACAAGATCGCTCCGCGCGCGTGAGCCATCAGAATCGCCGTCTTGGGAAACTGCACGGTCGAAAAGACCTGCTCGATGGCCAGCACTTCGGGATGAAACTCGGCGATCACTTCGCGCACGCCCCGTCCAATCTCCAACACGCGCTCCGCCAGCGACAATGTCTTTGTCGATTGAATCACGCCCCCCTCGCGCAACACCGGCCCGCGACTCGACCGTTCGAGAATCGCGTACCCCGTTCGATTCAAACCAGGGTCGATTCCCAATACGCAGTTCGCCCGCGCGGAATGATCGAAGTGCGGAGAAGGCGATGACATCGTCTATTTCCTGTCGGGCAATATCACTCGGCTTCCGTCGAGGAGCGATCGCCTTATCACTGTAGGGTGGGACAAGCTCGCTTCGAGTGCCGGCCCACCATCGGGAAACGTCGAGAAACATGGTGGGCCGGCGCATGGTGGGCCGGCGCGGCGAAGCCCCGCTGGTCCCACCCCTACAGGATTCGCTGATCCAACAAGCCAATGGCGCTGTCCGTCGAGGAGCGATCGCGTCGTCGGTCAATCTTTGTTGCAGGCAGCCCACGTCAGAACCGGCTTGCGCGTCGCGTTCACTTCTTCCGGGCGGCTGACCGGGGTCGAATGCGGAGCCGTGTGCAAGAGGTCGGCGTCCTCGGTCACGATCTTGTGAATGACGTCCGAGAATGCGTCGAGCGTGGCTTTCGATTCGGTTTCGGTCGGCTCGAACATCATCGCGTGCGGGACCACGAGCGGGAAATAAACCGTCGGCGGATGAAAGCCGTAGTCGAGCAGCCGCTTGGCAATGTCCATCGCGGTGATGCCGCGTCCCTTCGCGAGTCCTTCCGCCGACGCTACGAACTCGTGCAGGCAGTGTTCTCCATGAGCGGACGGCAACACGTCGGACAGCAGCGCCTTGAGATAGTTCGCGTTGAGAATCGCCTGCTCGGCCGCCTCACGAACGCCAGCCGCTCCCAGTGTTCTCAGGTAGCAGTAGCCACGCACAAGGATGCCGACGTTGCCGAAAAACGAGCGGACGCGGCCAATCGTTTTTGAGGGCGAGGCCAACTCGAATCGCCTCTCATCGGAACCGGTATCGCGCTGGCGAACGATTGGGGTCGGGAGGTAGTCTGCCAGAAAATCGCGCACGCAGATCGGTCCGGAACCGGGGCCACCCGCGCCGTGTGGGCCGGTAAATGTCTTGTGGACGTTATAGTGCATCATGTCGCCGCCGAAGTCGCCCGGCCGTGTGATCCCCATGATGGCGTTCATGTTCGCGCCATCAATGTAGACCAGCCCGCCAACGTCATGCACCACCTTCGCGATCTCGGCGATCTCCCGTTCAAACAGCCCGAGCGTGTTCGGATTGGTGACCATGAAGACGGCCGTCTTGTCGTCAAGGTGTTGCTTCAGTTCCTCAATATCGACGAATCCGTCGCTGCGTCCCTTCAATTCGACACAGTCAAACCCAGCCATCGCCGCGCTGGCGGGATTGGTCCCGTGAGCACTCGCCGGGAAGATGACCTTCGTCCGCGCTTCGCCCTTGTCCCGGAAATAAGCCGCCGCGACAAATAGCGCCGTCAATTCGCCGTGAGCACCAGCCGCCGGTTGCAGCGAGACCGCAGGCAGCCCTGAGATCTCGGCCAACATCTCCTGCATCTCGTACAAGAGTTCGAGCAGTCCTTGAATGTTGCCCGCCGTCTGATGCGGGTGAACATCGACGATGCCCGGCAACCGCGACAGCCGCTCGTGTCGCTTCGGGTTGTACTTCATCGTGCAACTGCCAAGCGGATAGAAGTGCGTATCGACAGACATGTTGAGCGTCGAGAGATTGACGAAATGCCGCACCACGTCCGGTTCGGCCAACTCGGGCAGTCTCGGCGGTGCAGCGGCCAGCGCCGACTCGGACAACAAATCTTCGAGCGGCCACTCGGGCACATCGGACGAAGGCAACTCAGCCCCGCGACGTCCGGCGTGAGACAGTTCAGAAAGCAGTTGTGTGGCTTGTCGGTTTCGCATGAGAGGAAGGCCAAAATTTGTAGTGCGGCCCCCCTAAGAGGTCCGCACGAATGAAAGTGGAGTACTGGACGGACGTAGGCATCCGTCCTACGCCAGTGCCGCGACCAACCGGTCAATCTCGTCTTTCGTGCGCGATTCTGTCACGGCGACGAGGAGGCATTGATCGCGGACTTCTTGCGGGAGCCAGTTGAGGTTCGGAAAGCGGTTCAGCATTGGGCCAATATCGACTCCGGCGGCGGCGGCTTTGCGGATCGCCACGTCGGCACCGTGTTCGTACTTCAACACGAACTCCTTGAAGAACGGGCCGGTGAAGAGCAGTTCGCAGCCTTCGATCTGCTTCAGGCGGTCTGCGGCATAGTGGGCTTTGCGGCAGCTCAATTCGGCGACTTCTTTCAAACCTTGCGGACCGAGAAGCGACAGGTAGACCGTCGCGCGCAGGGCCAGCAGTCCCTGATTCGTACAGATGTTGCTCATCGCTCCCGCGCGGCGGATGTGTTGCTCGCGAGCCTGTAAATTGAGGAAGAAGCAGCGTTGTCCGTTGCGATCAACCGTCTGACCAATCAGCCGGCCCGGCATCTTGCGAACGAGTTCCTTCTTGCAGGCGAGAATGCCGAGGTACGGCCCGCCAAATTGGAGTGGCACTCCCAACACCTGCCCTTCCGCCACGGCGATGTCGGCCCCGAGTTCACCCGGCCGTTTGAGCAGTCCGACGCTGATCGGATCGAATGAGTGGATCAGCAACGCCCCCTGCTGATGAGCGGCAGCGGCGATCTGTTCGACATCTTCCAGCCCGCCGAAGAAGTTCGGGTGCTGAATGACAATGCACGCGGTGGTCTCATCGATGTAAGACTCCAACGCCACGACACCGACCTTGCCATTGCGAGTCGGCAGCACGAGAACCTCAGTCGGTTGATCGGCAAGATAAGTCGTCACACTCTGCACGGCTTCGGGATTTACGGAACCGGCCACGACCACGCGCCCCGTTCGGCCCGTGCAACGCATCGCCATGAGCACCGCCTCGGCAACACCGCTCCCTCCGTCGTACAGGCTGGCGTTGGCGATTTCGAGTCCGCTCAACTCGGCGATCAGCGACTGGAACTCGAAGAACGCCTGCAGCGTCCCCTGACTCGCCTCGGCTTGGTATGGCGTGTAAGCGGTGTAAAACTCGCCGCGTCCCGTGACCTCATCCACAACGCTGGGAATGTAATGGTCGTAAGCGCCGCCGCCCATAAAGCAGACTCGCGACGAAGCCCCGATATTGCGCGAGGCCAACTCGCGCAGATGCCGCTCCAACTCCAGCTCGGTCAGCGCGGGAGGCATCCGCAGCGGTCGATCGAGTTGCAGTTGAGAGGGAATCTGATCGAGCAGCGTCGCCAGCGAATCGGCTCCGATTCGGTCGAGCATCTGCTGCTGTTCGTCAGGCGTGGTGAAGAGATAAGACACGTGGAAGCCTCGATAAGAGAAGTCAAACCGGCGGAGCGAGAATCGTGAGCGACTCAGTGCTTCTCGGCGTCGCAGTGAGCTTGATACGCGGAGTGGTCGAGCAATTTGGACAACTCCGTCACATCGGCAACACGGACCTTGACCATCCAGCCCGCGCCGAACGGATCCTTGGTCAGCAGTTCGAGATGATCGGGCAAGGTGTCATTCCGCGCAATGACTTCACCACTGACCGGGGCGTACAAGTCGCTGACCGCTTTCACGCTCTCAACCTCACCAAATGGCTGGCCCTGAATGATCTTCTTGCCGACGACGGGAAGGTCTGCATACGTGAGGTCGCTGAGCAGGTGAACGGCGAACTCCGAGATGCCGATCGTGGCGGTATCGCCCTCCATAGCAACCCACTCGTGCGTCTTGGTGTACTTCAAGTTTTCGGGCGTCATGACTGGCAACTCCTAGGCGAGGATTGAGGCAATTGATGCAGGGCGACCTGCAAAAAATGTGGAATAGACGGTCCGGCGGCTCTCATTTTGAATTGATCTGCACAGGCGAGCCGCCCGTGCTAAGGATCGGCGCAGCAATTACTGTCGTCTTTCGCTCCGCGAAAGAACGTCCTTTCGCGGAGCGAAAGGCGACAATGCGACAGTGATTGCTGCGCCGATCCTTACGTACACGGTGGTACAACCTCGATCGCGGCTCCGGCGGCTTGTTGCTCGTATTCGGAAATCTTGCCAATTCGGCGGGCATGTCGGCCTCCCTGAAATGGAGTCGTCAGCCACAGTTCGACCATGCGAGATGTGATTCGGTCTCCGAGCATGTCGGCCGACAAGCAGAGGATGTTGGCGTCATTGTGCATCCGGCTCATTTCGGCCGTGAGATCATCGTGGCACAGCGCCGCTCGGACACCTTTGAATTTGTTGGCGACGATGCACATGCCGATCCCCGAACCACAGATCAGGATGGCGCGATCGACCAAGCCTTCGGAGACGGCCTTCGCGGCCTTGGCTCCGAAATCGGGATAGTCACAGATATCTGCCGAGTCTGGGCCGAAGTCCTGGGACTCATGCTCAAGCTGCTGCAGCTGGGACAAAATCCGATCTTTGACATTGAAGCCTCGGTGATCACTCGCGACGGCAATTTTCATTGTTTCTCGTTCCGGGTTGGAGTGGACATCGAATGTCTCAGTCACGATTGCAGTAATAACAGTGGCGGTCAGAGACCCAGCGGAATCTGTTCGACCAGTCGTCGGGTATGACGTTCGATCTCTTGCTTGCACTCTTGATACTCGCGCGGTCCACCGCCATACGGGTCCGAAACATCGTCCCATTCGGGAGACAGCAAGTGAACCCGAGCGGAAAGTTCAGGATGTTCGTCCAAGATCGCCTGCTGGTGACCGCGCGTCATCGTGATGATGTGATCGGCATGTTGCAGAAGGCGACTGGTGAGCGGCTGGCTCTCGTGCGAACGGAGATCGATGCCGTCATCAGCCAACACGGCGATCGACTCCCCACTGGCAGGCCCGCCGGGACGAGCCGACAACCCCGCCGACAAAACTGCGTAGCCGCGATCCATCAAGTCATCGTCCGCACACTTCAAACGCTTTGACAACTGGCGACGAAACAGTGCCTCGGCCATCGGGCTGCGACAAGTGTTGCCGGTACAGACGAACAAAAACACCTCGCTCGTGAGCCGGTCGATGTTCAGAGGTGAAATCACGCCTTGGTCGATGAGTCGCCACCGATCACCGTCAAACCGAATCGTGGTGGTCGGTTCGCCGTAGCGGCACGAGCCGTCGTCAATGATGAGCGACACGGCATCACCAAATCGTTCGACAACTTCGGACGCAGTGCGAGGAAGTGGTCTCACCGTGTTCTTGTCAGCGGTCGCAATCAACGGGACCGGAGACAATCGTTGAACGTGAAGCAGTGCCTCGTGAACGGCGACACGCAACCCAACTCCGCCGCGTTCGCTCGAACCAGAACCATCACTGGCAACAACGGTTTGACCCGCAAGCAATTGCCGCGTGGCGATTGGCAAGCTGGGGAACAGTCCCCCCAGTGTGGCCTCCGAAAACTCCATTGTGAGCGGCCCCGGCCAAGCGCGTCGAGTCAACCTGTCCGCAGCTACGGGAAAGTGGATCACGTAGTCGTGGGCTTCCTCAGCCGACTTCAAAATCAAGACCACTTGCCCCTTTGACAGCGACTTCAGCCGCTCCACTCCCAACTCGCTCGCGGCACTGGCGACGACCACGTAAGCCGTCTCCGTTGGTAACGCGACAAGCTCGCCCTGCGCCAAAACCTGACAGGCGCGGTGAATCACATCGCGCGGATCGTCGGCTTTACGAATCTCGACAATCTGCGGCATGACAGCTCGAGTTCGGGGGGCGAATTGAGGGGAGAGCGGTCGTGGACAGAACTCGTTTCTGCCACCAAACGCCGGACATTTTGCACCGACGCGGGCGGAGTGTACTCGTCCCCGATTGGCCCTTCAAGCAGCGGTCGCAGACGCTGTCGCCGTAGACCCTTCGCGAAAATCTCACATTCAAACGCCCGCTGATGCCGCCGATTGAAAGAGAGGGGAAAGGCATCTTTTCACAGGCTGCATGTGCCATGCTCCTGACCGAGATCGAGCGGCGAATGGCGGTTGACACGCCATGCTCAACGACTCGCCTGGAATCAGTACGCGGCCAGCGCACGTACCCTCCGTCCCCCCTGCCAACAGGCATCGACTCCATACCTCCTCGAACCCATCCGCCGATGCAACGGCAACGCGACCTGGCTGCGATGTCCACGAGATAATCGTATCTGCTATATCAGGCTCCAGTAGGAACCTGCCTGTTCGTTCCTACAACTCGACACTCAATCAACTCGACACTCAATTTGACGGTTATGCCCGAGCTATTTGCGAAAGCGTGTTCGATGAGCCACTCAGATTCACAGACCGCAGTTCTACTCATCGCGCACGGGAGTCGGCGTGCGTCGGCGAACGAAGACCTCGTGCAGCTAGCTCAACTGGTCATCGATCGAGGCCCATTTCAAATCGTGGAAGTCTCGTACTTGGAATTGGCTGAGCCGACAATTGTGTCCGGTGGCCGGGCCTGCATTTCGCGCGGTGCGCGGCGCGTGCTGATGCTGCCCTATTTTTTGTCGTCCGGAGTCCATGTCGCGACAGACTTGGAGGCCCACCGTCAGCAATTGGCGTGCGAATTTCCCAGGACTGAGTTCGTCCTCTGCCCACACCTCGGCTTGCATCCGTTGATGGCTGAAATCGTGCTGGCGCGGCTGAGTGAGGGACGTTCTTCCGCAACCGGGACCGAGTGACTCTGACAGGTGCCGTCGCTAATTGGTGGTCACTCAAAACAACACTGTGAAGCTAGGGTTTAGAGAAGGTAGCCCTGTCGCTCCGCGACAGGAGGCGCGAGGAACCAAGAGCATCGACCGGTCGAATCACCTCTAACCAACGCATATATGCCTGTCTGCGATCTCGCTACCTGTCGCGGAGCGACAGGGCTACCACCCATGAGCGGCTGCACCCGACTCTGACCCTGACTCATACGACTCGCCTCGGACATTTCACTGATGGCCGTGCGAGGTCTCAGCGGCAATCTGCTCGCCGGAGCATTCCTCACAGACGGCAGCGTCCCTAGCGACCGGTGCGATTTGCCGAGTCGTCAGGCTTTGACTGGCCGGAGTCTTTTCCGCCGGTCGATATCTCCAGCCAACGGATGTTTCGCAGGTTCCTGTGACCGACGACTTGCTGCCCTGATGCTGTAACGATGGATCATGCCATGATGGCCAGCCGTGTGACTTTGCTGTTGCTTGTGACCGGGTTGTTCGCGGCCATGTGGTCGGGCGACCGAGCGGACGAACGGACCACCGCCCAACTTTTGCCGACTCGCAGGACGTCCCCCCCGTCTGCGAATCAGCGAAACGGAGCGAGTCCTATTTCGACCGCCGCCCGGTCTGTGGTTCGCCATCGTGGTGAGCAATCACTGCAAACGGTCCCCCTCCCGACTGGAATCGCGGTGGGAACGTACTTGGTCGTCGATGTGACCGGTCGCAGTGAGACTCGCATCGTGACTGCGGCCGAAGCCTTTCCGAGTGGCGTAATTTCCGGACACGTCGCGCGGGACGAGTACACCGTGCGAAGCGGTTCGGCCCGCTGGCACTTCATTCGGCTGACTGAGTCCGCGAATGTGGCGACATCTCGGCGAGTGACTCCACGGAAGCCGTCGGCACCGCGGGTTCAGACGGTGGCTCGCCCGCTGTCAGACCCAGCGCGTGGGGTAAGCCTGAGATAAACGACGGAAAGCGCAGCATCAGTCTCAACTCGGCGCGGGCCTTCCCATTCGAGCAGCGTTTGTTGAGTCCGCCCGATCCCCGTTTGGCGGGCTGGTCATCAAGGAACATCGGCGGCGGTGCGGCAACCAGCCGCGCGAGTTGGCTGTAGTACTCATCGCGTCGCAGCGGACTGTCATCCGTGATGAGAAACGTCTCGCCCGGTTGACCTTGTTGCTCACACGCCAGCACGGCACCAGCGGCATCATCGACGTGGATGAGGTTCAACCACGCATCGCCTCGACCAGCGAGTGGCTCCCCTGCACGCAGGCTTTCGACTCGCGAGAGCAATCGTCCCGGACCATAAATGCCGCTGAGGCGCAGCACATTGGCGCGCGGTCGCACAGCAGCGGTGTCTTCGAGAATCGGGAACGTCGCGCGAATCAACTCTTCAGCCGCCAGACAACATTGCCCACCCGGTTGAACCGGCTCGCACTGCGAGGACTCATCCACCCACTCGCCCGAGGACTGGCCATAAACACTGCTGCTGGAGATATAGATCAGACGTTCACAACGCCCGGCGACTTGCTCCAAAATGTGACGCAGTCCCTCGACATAGACTTCGCGCTGCGTGCGTCCCGACGTGCGGTCGTAACCCACGGCGAACAACACCGATTGCACGACTGGCAGCGCGACAAGCGACTTCGGATCGCAAACATCTCCGATCACAGGCGTGATCCCCAGTCGCGACAGCTCCACCGCATTGTTCGCGGAACGAGTCAACGCGGTGACGGAGTGTCCCGCCTGCAACCATGCCGCAGCCACGCGCCGCCCGAGATACCCGCAACCAATGATCAGCTTGTGCATGTGGGACGCCCCGTTCGTTTCAAGTGTGTAATTTCGACTGTCTGACTTTCAGTAGCGTGGGCGGTGCCCACCACCAACGGTTGCGGATTGGCTGGCACCGCCCACACTACATTGGACGAACTCAGACAGTCGAAGTAGCAACACTCAATACAACGGTTGCCTGCGTCAATGCCAGCGATTGAAAACGAGACCTGCGGTCAGTGGTTTCGGCGGGGTCAGGAGACCCGCGCCGAACAGAACGTGTGACCCGCGTCGAACGAGCTACTCGTCCATGAACTGCTGGGAGAGGCGTTTCGGGGCCGTGTTGTGCCAGGCGGCGAGCAGCGCGGGCCTCACGGTCTCCTCCGTCGCGGCGGCGAGATGGACTTGAGTGCAGCCTCGACGCCCCCAAGCCCCCTTGATGGGCTGAAAGACGTTCGGATCGGCCTGCATGAACGCCGCTTGTTGTTCGGGCGTCAGCTTGACCATGCCCCAGCGCTCCTCAGGACCAAGCGTCGCGAAAATCTTTCCACGCACCCGAAAATCCGGATGGCCCATGTGCTCGTCCTCCAACGCCTCGGGAAGATTGAGCGCGATACTCCGGAACTCTTCGACGGTCACGTTGGCTCCTTCGGTGATGTCGTATGCCTGCTAACGACCAAGCTCCGCGCCGGAGCCGCCTGCAAGGACGAATTGCCTCGGAGAAACCAACAGGCCGCCCCGTCAGCATCCGTGATTTGTTAGGCCACTTACATTTGTCTTGGTGGACAGCGAAAACCGGAACGTCGAGCCGACCCCTGCCTTGCTTTCGACGGTCACCTGCCCACCGTGAGCCTCAATAAACGTCTTCACGATGGCGAGACCCAGGCCCATTCCACCCTCGTTCTCCGGATCGGTTTCTCCCTTGTCGAAGACTTTTTCGAGAAACTCCTCGGGGATTCCCGCACCGTTGTCGCTGACCCAGCACTCCACCATTCCTTCCGCGCCAGGTTCCCTTGCCCCAATGATCACCTCTCCGCGTGGCGTGTACTTGATGGCGTTGGCGATCAAGTTCTGAAAGACCCGCTTTAACAAGCTGGCGTCGGCATAGACGACCAAGTCGTCGGGCACCCTGTTGATCAACTGAGTGCTGGCGGTCCCCGCCACGGGGTGGAGATCGTGAATGAGCGACTCGACGAGCGGCCACAAATCAAACTCGCGACGTTGCAGCTTGACGCCGACTTCGGTTTGGAGATTCGCGTTTTCTTCGAGTACCTTGCCAACCAACCATTCGAGTTGCTGCACGTTGCGATGCAACGCTTTCAACATTTGGGTTGTTCCAGCGCTGATGTCGCGCGCCGGCAGCGTCAGTTCTAGGACTCGCGCCGCCAGGGAAATGGCGTTCAGCGGAGTTCGGAGATCGTGGGCCACAAACGCGAGATACTCTTCGCGGCGGTGCTGCACATCCAGCGCTCGTTGAGTCGCATAGGTCTGCACGGCCGATCCGATCGCCCCGTCCAAGACGCGGTTCACAATGTGGAAAGGCTTCCCTTGCAGGCTCAAACCGTTTTCGTCGGCCAGATCGTGGAGACAGTCGCGTAGGATATTGTACTCCGCCACGACCTCCTCAATATCAAACCCGTCTTGGACACGCTGTCGGCCATGAGCGGGGGGGCTACCTTCGCAAATCGCTTCGGGAATCGTCTGGTCAGACCGTGATTGGAGTGCCGCAGTCAATTCGTCCAGCAGTTCCGGGATGTGATCGTTGAGTGTCGGGATGTCCAGGTGCCGCGCTGAAGGGAGCTCCCGCACCTGTTGCCGCCACCGCGCGAGTAAAGGCTGGTGTTCCTGCCGGATGAGCGCCGCCAGTTTGTCCAGATTGTTGATGGTCATCTCGTCTCCAATTTCACGCTGGATTTGTCGAGGCCCTAGCGGCCGAACAGTTGATTGAGCCGCGCTCGGCCTAGTCCGCTTCACCCGCTGGACCGCCGACCGGATATAGTGAAACGATGCCTTTGCTTCGTAGGCCCGTCAAGCACGTTGAGTTGTCTCTCCCTCGCGCGGCCGATCACAAGCGATGCGGAACAAGTCACGGATTGCTGACAGAAATCACTTCACTCCACCCCAGGCAGCAGTGGCGAACTTTTCGAGGTCCGTGAAATTACCTTGCCAGGTGGTGTACATCGCGCCGCGGAGGCTCTTTGGATAATCCTTGCCGGTGTCGAGCCAGTTGCGGATTCGTTCGGGTGGGGCGTCGTAGTAGCCGGCGAGGACTTGGGAGTGGCCCTGCGCGGCGAAGTGCTTCAGGCTGGGAGCCGCTTTGCCGCTGTTCCAATTCATGATGATCGTGTCCTTGGGCAGGCCCTCCCATGAGCCGGTCAGGTCGCCGTTGACGAGATAGAAATCTTTCACGGCGTTGTGGTGTGGATCGAACATGTCGCTCCAGATGCACAGCTTCGCCTGCGGGTTGATGCGGCGGACGATCTCGGCACAGCGGCGCACGTTGTCGGCGAGTTGCTGGCCGGCGGTCTTGCCCGAGGCTCGATCCGGCTCGCTCCAGTTGGCGACACGGATTTCGTCGTGGCTGAGGAAGTACGTCTGCGGCTCGAACAGCTTTTGCACGCGGCGGACCTGATCCTCGACGATCTCGTAGACCTTCGGTTCGGTGAGCGAACACGGCACCTGATTGTCGTAGATCGTGACCGCGTGGTAGAAGCTGACGCGCAGCTTCTGGCCGTCCTTGATGTGCGAACCGGGCAGCAGTGTGAGCGTCGGCGGTTCGTGATAGATGTCGAACTCACCCGGCCACGGCGTCGTCCCGAGTTTCGGATCGCGCAGCTCGGCGAAGTCGCGTCCCTCGACAAACGTCGTCTGGCCCGAGTCGTCCTTCACTGTGAGCGGACAGCCGGGGCGACGGACCAGATTCACGAACGGCTCTTCGATCAGCCTCGCGTCGTCCATCCAGAGCTTGCCGCCACGACAGCCCCACGCGCCGATGTAGAACCGGACCTCGGTGCTGTCGAGTGTGTTGAAGACGACGTGGTGCTGCGTCCAATCCTGATCGCGTTTGACGCCGAGGTTGCTGTGCGAGAGGACTCGGCCCGTCGGGGACATCGCGAACATCCGCGTCTCACCCGCCGATTCAAAGTCTTTTGTTTGGATCCAGACGGAGGCGTGGAATTGCGACCACGGCCGGACTTTGATCGGCTTGCTCACGCGCCGATTGCCCTCGACGCCCTTGGCGTTCTCGATGCGGAGCGACGTCTTGCCGCTGTGCTTGACCGCCAAGTCGGCAAACGTCCCCTGCCCCGGCTCGTCCTGAAAGCCCCAGCCAACGAAAGCATCTCCCTTAAGATTCTCGAAGTCACCGGAAATCAGATTCTTGCTATCGACATCGAGTACGGCCTTGCCCGCCTTCACGATGAAAGGCACGTCGCGCGCAGGCAATCCCTCGGCCAGGTTGGGATCGTGCGCGAGAATCCCCGAGCTGTAACCGAAGCCGGCGACGGTCGGGATGATCTCCAGCTTCAACTCGCGGCAGAGATCGCGGAACTTGGCCGCGTTCTTGAAATAGTGGTCGGGGACACGGTTGAGGATGTTCAATTTGTAATCGGCCAGCACGACGCCGTTGTATCCCGACTTGGCGGCCCTCCGCAGAATAGCCTCGATCTTCGGCAGGTTCTCGGCGACCTGAAGATTCTGCTGGAGGTAAACCCAACGAAGTTCGAGCGGCTCGGCGGCGAGAGAGACGCTCGGCATCGAACCACATACGACCAGCAAGGCGAGAAACAGACACAATCGTCGCGACATTGTTGGCTCCAGAAATGAATTGCTGCTTGAGGATGGCTGAAAGTGCCTGTGATCAATGTTCATGGAATGACCGGAGTCGTTGCGGACCTCTCTTGGACTCCACCGCTGAGGCAACTTTGGAAACACGCGCGAGACTTTGGATCGCCTTCATTTCTTACCGGCGATGACTGGTGCGAGAAACTCCGCTGAGTCCCCTGCGCGGGCGAGTGCCGCCACGATGTCGTCGATCAACCGAACATCGACAATGGGAATCCGTCGCAGGATGACGATTTGATCCGTGACGAGATGTTGCCGCAGCACCCCGATCGCTTCACGCACGATGCGCTGAAAATCGACAAGCTCCAGTTCGGTGAGGTCTCGCCGTAACAGCGTGGTCTCGGACGCAGATCGTTCACGGCGGAGTTGGGCGAGCGTGGTTCCTTGAGTGCGATAAAGCAAACCGCCAACGAACGCGCGACGCAATTGGCCGGACTCATCGAACTGGTACATCGGGTCGGAGCCGAAATAGATCGAGAGCCAGCCGTTGGCGCGGAAGCCGATGACAACCGGTTCACCGTGCGAGGGCGTTCGCAATTCGACACGCCGCGTCAGTGCGACAACTTCGGCCAACAGGTCATCGCGATCAGCTTCGTTGCGGGACATTCGTCACGATCCTTGGCTAGCAGCATGCTGAAGTGTGAGCGAGGGCGAAGTCGATCGAAGCCCTCGTTCACACTTTGGGTTGGGATGGGTTGAGTATGTCGGACGACTTTGTCGTTCGCGAGGTTTGGCCGCTTCACAAAAGACACCAAGGGTGTGCCACGCAATTGCAAAACAAAGCGTCCAATCACAGACTCTCGCCCCAATCGTCGCCAAGTGTGAAAATGTCTGCTCAACGAACAGCTCTCCCCTGAGTCGAGTCCCGATGCGTGGTATGTTTGTCTGGAACGTCTGACTCATCCGCCCCGATTTGAGGGCTTTCCCAATGCACTTCCCCTGCGACGTGGTTCGTCCCTGTAACTGGTCCTTCGAGGAACGCCATGAGTACCGTGACGGTTGATCTGTCCGATCCGTCTCCGTCGGCTGAATTCGCGGCCGTCGATACGGATCGCATGAGTGAGATTGCCACCCGGCATCAACGTGTGGCCAACTTCCTGCGGCAAGAGAAATATGCAGCGTTGCTCATCCAACAGCCGTCAAACTTCGCGTGGCTGACTGCGGGAGCCTGCAACGAACGCGGTGGTTCCACCGGTCGGACAGGTTCGATCTTTGTCACCCCCGATGCGCGAGTCCTCGTGTGCAGTAACGCCGACACGGCTCAGTTCTTCGAGACGGAGGTCTCCAACATGGGCTTCCAATTGAAGGAGCGTCCGTGGTTTGAACCGCGCAACGTCATGGTGGCCGATCTCTGTCGAGGCCGCCGCGTGGCGAGCGACTCCGGCTTTTCTGGCACGACCGATGTCAGTCCGCGTCTGCTTGAAATGCGACTTCCCTTAAGTGACTTCGATACCGCACGCATTCGTGATGCGGGCAAGTTGCTCACACACGCCATCGAAGCGACCGCGCGCGGCCTGACTGTGGGGCGAACTGAGGCCGAGATCGCGGGTGAGTTGTCTCATCGCCTCTTCAAGCACGGGTTGCATCCCGAACGGTTGCAGGTTTTGGCGGACGGTCGCGGTCGGCGCTTCCGACGTTGGACCTACGATCAGTCGCCCGTGCAGCGCTACTGCACGATCTCCGCCGTCGCCAGTGCTCACGGACTGATGGTCGGTGCGGCGAGAACGGTCTGCTGGGAAAGCGCTCCCGCCGACTTGCTCAAGGCGTTCGAGCCAGCCGCGCTGATCTCGGCCGCGGGCATCTACTTCTCACAGCCCGATTGGGAACTGTTTGAAGTCTGGAACCGCGTCCACCGCCTCTACGAGAAAACGGGAGCCGGGTCGGAGTGGCAACTCGCCGATCAGGCGGACATCATCGAGTATGAGTTCGGAGCAATCCCCGTCGTGCCGAGCAGTGAGTACCGGCTCTCTGCCGGAACGCCCCTCTATTGGCATCCGTCCGTCGGCCCCGTGCAAATGGGAGACACGGTCCTCGTGACGAAGCGCGGGACTGAGATCCTGACGGCATCCGCCGATTGGCCGGTCGTACCGATTGCAGTGAAGGGAACGAATGTGGCTGTCCCGGCGATCTTAGTCATCAACTCCTGATGGGAATTCTGGGAAAGAGTTGAGGTTTTTTCGCCTCACGCTGCCAAAACGCAACCTAGGTTGAGAGTGAACTACTGCGCGACGTTCCTCCGTCGTGTTCGTCTCCCCTCAACTCAAGGAATGGCAGCCATGCGGATGACAGTCGGCGATCTCATGACGAAGAACCTAGTTCGGGTCTCACCCCGATGTTCGGCGGATGACGCCTTGGACATCCTCTCTCGCCACGAAGCGACCGAACTGTACGTGACCGATTCACTCGGCCGCTTGCTCGGCGTGTTGCCCGATTACGAGATCATCAAAGTCCAACTCAGCGGTGAGGCGGAAGATGCGACTGTGGAACAATTCATGTCGCGCGGCCTGCCAGTCTTCAAACCGGAGACGGATGCGGCGGAAGTGGCTCGCCTATTCCGAGACGCTCGATTTAATCGCTTCCCCGTCGTCAGCGGCGGACGCCTAGTCGGTGTCATCGGCCGCGACGACATCGTGCGACTGATGGCCGTGCTGCGAAAAATGAAGTCGCCCACGAAGGCCGCGATTCCAACAGTTAAGCCGCCAAAGTTGGTCTCATCTCGCATCCGCACGAAGCGCGCACAAACGGTGGCGAAGACGCCTTCCGCACGCACTCGTACCAGACGCCAAACGGGCGTAACAACATCGCGGGCCCCCAAACGCTGATCGAAAACAGGCTGCCCCGCTGATACTGGGCCGCTCCACATTGGTTCGTTCCCACTCACAGATGATTGTCTGCTTGAATGACTGTACGAGAACAAACAGACGTCCAACCCCATACTTGCCGAGGCCTCGCACAGCCGATACAAGTTTGTCCCCCGCCAATTTTGGCGGCATAAACGGGCGATTAACTCAGCGGCTAGAGTGCCATCTTCACACGGTGGAAGTCACTGGTTCGAATCCAGTATCGCCCATCAAGCCAGTCACACAAACCCCTTGTTTTGTTGGTTTTTCCGACAGAACAAGGGGTTTTGCATTTGCCGCGCTGCACGGTTGCGAGGCTGTGCTGAGCGTTTCGGACGTGTTCCGCAGCGCCGGTGCAGCGCTGCTGGGGGCGGAAGCTCGATCTCAGAGGCTATCCGAGAAGGTGTGAATCCTTCATGCCGCGATGGTTGCAGGAGTTGTGATCGTGCGACGGTAGTTGAAGGTCACGAAGTTGTCGGCTGGCGCAAGCCGGTGGAGCAGGAGTTGGATGGCACTGATTTGGAGCATGGCTTCCGCCGAGGCGGTGGTCCGTTCATAGTCCTTACTGTTGCGGCGAGAACGACCATTCCCGGCATTCGTGCGTTCCACCACCCAACGTTTGCGAACGACACTGAAACCCTTCGTTC